>DXGO01000111.1 GCA_019113885.1 Candidatus Alistipes intestinipullorum
GAGTACGAGGAGATCAACATGAAGCTGTGCGAGCCGATGGACGACGATACGATGGCCAAACTCATCGAGCGCCAGGGCGAGCTGTACGAGCAGATCGACCACGTCAACGGCTGGGAGCTGGACAGCGTGCTCGAACGTGCGATGGACGCCCTGCGGTGCCCCGATCCGGATCAATCGGTGAAGGTGCTCTCGGGTGGTGAGCGGCGTCGTGTGGCGCTGTGCCGCCTGCTGCTGCAACAGCCCGACGTGCTGCTCCTGGACGAGCCCACGAACCATCTCGACGCCGAGTCGATCGACTGGCTCGAACAGCACCTCCAACAATACAAGGGCACAGTGATCGCCGTGACGCACGACCGTTACTTCCTGGACAACGTTGCCGGGTGGATTCTCGAACTGGACCGCGGCGAGGGCATCCCCTGGAAGGGTAACTACTCGGGCTGGCTCGAGCAGAAGACCAAGCGCATGGCCATGGAGGAGAAACAGGAGTCGAAGCGCCGCAAAACCCTCGAACGCGAGTTGGAGTGGGTGCGCATGTCGCCGTCGGGGCGCCATGCGAAGTCGAAGGCGCGTCTGTCGGCCTACGACAAGCTGATGAACGAGGATACGAAGCAGAAGGAGGAGAAACTCGAGATCTTCATCCCGAACGGCCCGCGCCTGGGCGACGTGGTGATCGAGGCGCACGACGTCTCGAAAGCCTTCGGCGACCGCGTATTGTACGAACACCTGGAGTTTTCGCTGCCGCCCGCCGGTATCGTGGGCGTCATCGGTCCCAACGGTACGGGCAAGACGACGCTCTTCCGCATGATCATGGGCCTCGAGCAGCCGACGAGCGGCTCGTTCCGCGTGGGTCCGACGGTGAAACTGGCCTACGTCGACCAGCAGCACAAGTCGATCGATCCCGAGAAGACGGTCTTCGAGGTGATTTCCGGAGGTGCCGATCTCATCACGCTGGGCAACCGGCAGGTCAACGCCCGGGCCTACGTTGCGCGGTTCAACTTCTCGGGCGCCGACCAGGAGAAGAAGTGCGGCATGCTGTCGGGCGGTGAGCGCAACCGCCTCCACCTGGCCCTGGCTTTGAAGGAGGAGGGCAACGTGCTGCTGCTGGACGAGCCGACGAACGACATCGACGTCAATACGCTGCGTGCACTCGAAGAGGGCCTTGAGAACTTTGCTGGATGCGCCGTCGTTATCTCGCACGACCGCTGGTTCCTCGACCGCATCGCCACGCACATCCTCTCGTTCGAAGGCGACTCGAAGGTGGTCTTCTACGAGGGCTCCTACTCGGAGTACGAGGCGTGGAAGAAGGCCCAGGGGGGCGATACCGAACCGCATCGTGTGAAGTACAAGAAACTGATGGAATAACATCCGCCGTGCGATGGCTCCGGCCGGCACCGACGGGATAAAAAATCCGATAATGGCACAGAAACCTTCAATACCCAAGGGTACGCGCGACTTCTCCCCTGCGGAGATGATGCGCCGGCAGTATATTTTCGATACGGTGAAGCGGGTCTTCCGCTCCTATGGATTCGCTCCGTTGGAGACCCCTTCGATGGAGAACCTCTCGACGTTGTTGGGCAAGTACGGCGACGAGGGCGACAAGCTCCTTTTCAAGATTCTCAACTCGGGCGACTATGCCGCGGGCCTCTCTGATGAAGAGGTGCGGCAGGCGTCGAAGATTTGCGAAAAGGGGCTTCGCTACGACCTGACGGTGCCCTTTGCGCGTTATGTCGTGCAGCACCAGGGCGAGCTGACCTTCCCGTTCAAGCGTTACCAGATTCAGCCCGTGTGGCGGGCCGACCGGCCGCAGAAAGGGCGTTACCGGGAGTTCTACCAGTGCGATGTCGACGTAATCGGCACTCGCTCGCTGCTGTGCGAGGTCGAACTGGTGGAGATCGTCGAGCGGGTCTTCAAGGCGCTGGGCATCCGCGTGGCGCTGAAGATGAACAACCGCAAGATTCTCTACGGTATAGCCGAGGCGATCGGCCATGCCGACAAGATGATGGACATCACGGTGGCGATCGACAAGTTGGAGAAGATCGGACTCGACAACGTGAAGGCCGAACTGCTGGAGCGCGGCCTGACGCAGGAGGCGGTCGACCGGTTGCAGCCGATCCTTGAGCTCAGCGGCGACAACCGTCAGAAACTCAATCAACTGCGCGAAGTACTTTCGTCGTCCGAAACCGGCCTGAAGGGAATCGAGGAGATGGAGACGATCTTCGGACATGTCGAACGCCTGGGCATCGACCTCAAGGTGGAGCTCGACCTCTCGCTGGCCCGCGGACTGAACTACTACACCGGTGCGATCTTCGAGGTCAAGGCGCTGGATTTCGCCATCGGCTCGATCTGCGGCGGCGGGCGTTACGACGACCTGACGGGCATCTTCGGCATGCCCAACATGTCGGGAGTCGGCATCTCGTTCGGCGCCGACCGCATCTACGACGTCATGACCGGGCTGAATCTCTTCCCGGAGGAGGTCAACTGCACGACGCGCGTGCTCTTCACCAACCTGGGTGAAGCCGAACAGGCTGCCGTGTTGCCGCTGTTGCGCGGCGTGCGCGGCGAGGGCATCGCTGCCGAAATCTACCCCGAGGCGGGCAAGATGAAGAAGCAGATGGAGTATGCCAACCGGCGCGGCATCCCCTACGTGGTGATCGTCGGCTCGCAGGAGCTGGAGTCCGGGGCCGCCACGGTCAAGGACATGCGCAGCGGCGAACAGCGCCAGGTACCTTTCAACGCGATTGTCGAGGCGGTCCGGTAAAATAAATCCTGACGACACGGCGTTTTTATCTTGTCGCCCCGGCCTCGTGACATCGGGTCGGGGTGTTTTTTACTCTTTATCGGTTATGATTGCCATGCGTAAACTCCTTGTATCGATCCTATTCACCGTAGCGGCGTTGCCTTTGGCGGCGCAGCCGTTGGAAAATGTCCGCCAGTTTCAGAAACTGGCACAGGTGTACCGTTACCTCTCGGGGCTCTATGTCGACGACGTGGACATGGAACCCCTGGTCGAAAGTGCCATCGAGGGGATGCTCGAAGAGCTCGACCCCCATTCGGCCTACATCGGAGCCGAGGAGATGCGGGGCGTGCAGGAGAGTTTCGACGGAGAGTTCAGCGGCATAGGTGTCGAGTTCAACATTCTGAGGGACACGGTCGTTGTGGTGAATACCGTCTCCGGCGGTCCGGCCGAGCGGGTCGGGGTTCGGGCCAATGACCGCATTGTGCGTATCGACACGCTTTCGGCCGTGGGGCTTGGGCGCGCGGACGTCCCGAAATATCTGCGCGGGAAGTCCGGGACGAAGGTCTCGATCGACGTCGTGCGTCCGGGAAGTCCTCAGCTGCTGCATTTCGAAATCATCCGGGACAAGATTCCGCTCAATACGGTCGATGCGGCCTATCTGGCGGCCGAAGGGATCGGATATATCAAGGTCAACCGCTTCGGGCGTACGACGGTAGAGGAGTTTACGGCGGCGTACCGCGACTTGGGGCGCCCCGAGGGGTTGATCCTCGACCTGCGCGGCAACGGAGGCGGGCTGCTCGACCAGGCGGTCGGCATGGCAGGCTTCTTCCTGCCGCGAGGGGCTGCGATCGTCTCGACTGAGGGGCGTACCGTGCCGGCGAGATCGTTCCAGGCCCAGGACGACGGCGAGGATCTCGAAGGGCGGCTGGTGGTGCTGATCGACGAGTCGTCGGCGTCGGCGTCGGAGATCGTCGCCGGAGCCGTGCAGGACTGGGACCGGGGCGTCGTGATCGGTCGCCCGAGCTTCGGGAAGGGGCTTGTACAGCGGCAGATCGAACTGACGGACGGCTCGGCGGTGCGTATCACCGTGGCCCGTTACCACACGCCTTCGGGCCGCGTGATCCAGCGGCCCTACGAAAAGGGCAACCGGCGCGAATATTATCTCGACCACCTGCGCCGTTACGACGATGCTGTGCGGGATTCGCTCGATGCGCAGACGCCTGTCTACAAAACGTTGCGCAGTGGCCGTACGGTGCATGGCGGCGGTGGAATTCGTCCGGACGTGCTTATGCCGCCCGATACGGCCGGTTATTCGGATTATTATGCCGAACTGCTCCGTCGCGGAGTCGTTCATGAGTTTGTGAACGACTGGCTCGACCGTTCGCGCGATAGCCTGGCTGCCGCCTACCCTGCTTTCGAGGCATTCGATGCCGGGTTTGCGATTTCGGACGAACTGCTTGAACGCCTTGCAGCCTTCGGGGAGGAGCGCTCTGTGGAGCGGGATGCTGCGGGCTTTGCGGCCTCCCGGGAGCTGATGCGAATGCAGCTCAAGGCGCTGGCCGCCCAACGCCTTTTCGGAATCGGTGCCTTCTATCGGGTTGTCAATGCCCGTCCGGATTCGCCGTATGCCCGGGCGGTGACGATCCTCGAAGCGTGGGACGAACTGGGAGCCCCGCTTCTGGGGCCTTCGGAGGCGGCGAAGTAAATAATGAATTGTAAAAATTGCAAAAATAGTGAGGAAGTTTTTGGTTTTTTTCGTTTTTTTTCGCTAAATTCGTTATACGGAAGTTCATCATACGTGAACAGAAAGATTAACACCAAAAACTACGATCATGTCATCTTATTCTCAACCCCGTAGAGAAAATGAAGAGTACGGTGATCAGATTCTTTCGAAAGCCGTGAAGGCCGGACGTCGGACCTATTTCTTCGATGTCCGTGCGACGCGCGCCGACGACTATTTTCTGACGATTACCGAAAGTCGCAAAATGACTGCGTCCGACGGATCGGTTTCTTATGACCGGCATAAGATTTTCCTTTACAAGGAGGATTTCACGAAATTCGCCGACGGACTGAGGGAGGTCGTCGAGTTCATTCGGCGGACCAAAGGCCTCGAAGAACCCGTACCCGCACAGGCGGTCGAAGAGTAAAACCTTCGGAATACCGTTTTTCACCGGGCGTGCCCCGGCTTGTAGCATGACTGCGCCCCGAAACGCGAGGGCGCAGTTGTGTTTTTTTGTGGGCTGCTCCGTATTGGATGTGTTTATTGCAGGAGCCACAGCGCCTTTTGGAAGGCTTCCACCTCCCGGAGCACAGCGTTTCCCGGCCGGGCCGCGCATTCCGGGATGTCTCGTGCTTTTCGTCCTCCGGTACCGCTGTGGCGGGAATTGTATGCTTTCGGGAGCGATGGAGCGGGCCCTTTGCCGCTTTTTTGCCCGAAACGGTCGGCGGATAAGGTATTTTTCGTATCTTTGCGCCCGAATACCAAGACCAAATTCGATCCGTTATGAATCTTACTCGCTCCTTCGTCCTTGCTCTCAAAGGGTGCGCCATGGGAATGGCCGATGTGGTCCCGGGCGTGTCGGGCGGCACGATCGCCTTTATTTCGGGAATCTACGAGGAACTCCTCGATTCGATCCGCCGTTTCGATATCACGGCCCTCAGGTTGTTGGCCAAGATGCGTTTTGCCGACCTGTGGCGGCATGTCAACGGGCCATTCCTCGCTCCCGTATTGTTGGGTATCGCTGTCGCCATCTTCTCGCTGGCCCGACTGATGACCTATCTGCTCGGCCACCATCCGATCGCCATCTGGTCGTTCTTTTTCGGACTGATTATCGCCTCGGTGCTGCTCGTCGCCCGTCAGATCGGCCGTTGGAAATGGTCGACGGTCTGCTCCTTTGCGGTGGGGGTCGTCATTGCATGGTGGATTACCGTCGCTACGCCCTCCGAAACGCCCGACACGTGGTGGTTCATCATGCTCTCGGGGGCCATCGCCATCTGCGCCATGATTCTCCCCGGCATTTCGGGAGCCTTTATCCTGTTGTTGTTGGGGAAATACCAATATATCATGCAGGCGGTCGCCGACCTGAACATTCCGGTGATCGCGATCTTCGTCGTCGGGGTTGCTGCCGGTATTATTTCGTTCTCGCACCTGCTCTCGTGGCTGCTCAAGCGGTGGCACGACCTGACGGTCGCCGCATTGATGGGCTTCATGGTTGGGTCGCTCAACAAAGTGTGGCCGTGGAAGGAGGTCGTCGAGACCTTCGTGGACAGCCATGGCAAGGTGCAGCCGCTGGTCGAAAGCAACATTACCCCAGGGGCGTTCGAGGCTCTTTATGACAAGCCGGCGCTGCTCACCGAAGCCATTGTGCTCTGCGTCGTGGGTTTCCTGACCATCTACGGCATCGAGCAGCTGGCTCACTTCGTCCAGAAAAAACGGAAACACTGAGGCCATGAGACGTTTCGGACTGATCGGCCGGCCGCTCGTACATTCGGCGTCGGCGGCCTATTTCACGCGGAAATTCACCGAGGAGGGGATTGCCGACTGCCAGTACGGGCTCTACGAGTTGCCTTCGGCCGCTGCGTTGCCCGATCTGTTGACGGCCCATCCCGATATGTGCGGGCTGAACGTCACGATCCCCTACAAGCGTGATGTGATCCCCTTGCTGGATTCCGTGTCGGGCGAGGCGCAGGCGATCGGTGCGGTGAACTGCATCCGCCGCACTGCGGACGGACGTCTCGAGGGGTACAATACCGACATCATCGGGTTGCGCGAGGCGCTGAGCGAACTGCTGGGGCTCGACGAGCCCGAACATGCGCTGGTCCTCGGCACCGGCGGGGCCTCGCAGGCCGTGCAATATGCCCTTGCCGAGCGGGGCATTCCCTTCGACCTCGTGTCGCGCGACGCCGCGAAGGGCAACTACACCTACGACAACCTCCCGGTGGAGGTGGTCGAAGGGAGCCGGTTGATCGTCAACGCTTCGCCGGTAGGTACCTACCCTGCCATTGACGATGCTCCGCGCATCCCCTACGCCTATGTAACGCCGCGACACTACCTCTTCGACCTGGTTTACAATCCGCCCCTGACGCGCTTCCTCGACTACGGACGCCAGCGTGGGGCACGGATTCTCAACGGGGAGACGATGTTCGTCGCACAGGCCGAGGCGTCGTGGCGTATCTGGAACGGGATATTCGAAGATTAAGTGATACGATTGCTATGATGGGTAACATGATGCGTAAGACGCTGTTCGGGCTGGCACTCCTGTTCTGTGCCGGCGCCACGGCGCAGGTGGAGTTGTCGTTGACGCCACCCCGGTTCGAAGGGGCCGATGCCCAGCATTTCATGCGCCGTCTCGTCGGCGAGTTCGAGAGGATCGCCGCCGCGCGCGAAATCCCGGCTGCGGAGTTGTCGCCGCGCGTATGTATGGCGTTTGTGGTCGACACGCTCGGCGGTACGAGCCAGTGGAGGCTTTGCGACAACACTTCGTCGGGTGAAGATCGCTGCGACCTCGCCCCTGCGACCGATGCAACGCGTGCAGCCCTCGAGGAGGCGTTTTCGGGCCTTGGCGGATGGCAGCCGGCCGAGGATGCCCTCGGATGCAAGACGGATTATACCATGCGGCTGACCGTGCGTCTCCCGGTCGAGAAACTGGCCCGCAGCCAGGAGGTCGAGCCGCTGTTGTTTCAGGGGGAGGACCCTGAGGCGAGCTTCCCGAAGTGGGTGCGCGAGCGGGTTCGCTATGAGGAACGGTTTGCCGGGGTGACGGGTACGGTGCGCGTACATTTCTATGTTGAGCCCGACGGGCGGATTACCGGCGAAAAGGTGCTGGAAACCCCTGATGAGCGGCTTTCGTGGCAGGTGATCCGGGCCGTCCGCACGAGCCGCGGGCAATGGACGCCGCGCAAGATTCGCGGGGTTCCGCAACGTACTGCCTGGGAGTTCCGCTGCGACTATCCGGAGAGCGGCGTGCGGTGATCCTGCCGACCCTTCCCCCGTGATCTTCGGAGCCGGTCGGACCTTCGACCGCAATATAATCAAGGAGGGCGTCGCTCATTGTGAGCGACGCCCTTTTCCGGCTTTATCTTACGGTTCCCGCAGGACAAGGATTACCGGTGTTGCAACAGGGTTCGAGCCTTTTCGAGATCCTCCTCGCGGACGACTACCTGTGCGGGCATGGTTCCGATCGGATAGATGGCCGACATGTATTCGTTGCGGATCGTCGACCAGATACCGGCGCTGTCGAGCATCGATTTTGCGATCTCGGCTTCTGTAATGGTGTTGTATTCCGCTAATACAATCATGCTGTCGTCTTGCATACGTTCATCGGTTTTGGTTCGGTATTATAAAGTTAAGCATTTTGTTGATAAAATGCAAGAGTCGGACCATAAAAAGTCGGTAAGATTGGTTATCTTTGTTGTGTTTAAAATTTTCGAGAAATGTCCCGATTCGTCCATTTGCACGTACATACGCAGTATTCGATTCTCGATGGCCAGGCGAGCATTCAGCGCCTGGTCGACAAGGCAATGGACGACGGTCAGCCCGGCATTGCGGTGACGGACCATGGCAACATGTTCGGCATCAAGGAGTTCTACAACTACGTCAAGAAGGCGAAGGGAAAGCTCAAGGAGAAGGCTGCGGCGTGCGAAGAGCGCCTGGCAGCCCTGCGTGACGGGCAGGAACCTGCGGACGACCCCGCGGCGGAGATCGCGCGTTGCGAGCAGCAGCTCGAGACGCTGCGGCGCAAGCTGGCCTTCAAGCCGATCATCGGCTGCGAGGTCTATGTGGCGCGTCGCCGCCTGCAGGACAAGGAGGGCAAGCCCGACCAGAGCGGTTACCACCTGATCCTGCTGGCCAAGAATCTCAAGGGCTACCACAACCTGATCAAGATCGTCTCGAAGGCGTGGACCGAAGGGTTCTACATGCGCCCGCGTACCGACCGCACGGAGCTGGAGAAGTACCACGAAGGGCTGATCTGCTGCTCGGCCTGCCTGGCCGGGGAGGTGCCGCGTGCCATCACGGCCGAAGATTACGCCCTGGCCGAGGAGGCGGCGCTGTGGTACAAGAACCTTTTCGGCGACGATTACTACCTCGAGCTGCAGCTGCACAAGGCGACGGTCGAACGGGCCAACCACGAGGCCTACCCCATGCAGCTGAAGGTGAACAAGTACCTCCGGGAACTGGCGGCGAAACATCATATCCGCATGGTCTGCACGAACGACGTGCACTTCGTCGACGAGGACAATGCCGAGGCGCACGACCGCCTGATCTGTCTCTCGACAGGCAAGGATCTCGATGATCCGAAGCGCATGCTCTACTCGAAGCAGGAGTGGCTGAAGACGACGGCCGAGATGGCGGCGATCTTCGGTGAGACGGACCCCGAGGCGATGGCTACGACGGTCGACATCTGCAACCAGGTCGAGGAGTACTCGATCGACCACGCCCCGATCATGCCGAACTTCCAGATTCCCGAAGAGTTCGGCACCGAAGCCGGCTACCGCGAGCGTTTCACGGAGCAGGACCTCTACGACGAGTTTACGCGTGACGAGAACGGCAAGGTGGTGATGTCCGAAGAGGAGGGGCAAAAAAAGATCGCCAAACTCGGCGGGTATGACAAACTTTACCGCATCAAACTGGAGGCCGACTACCTGGCCAAGCTCACCATGGAGGGCGCCCATAGGCGCTACGGCGAGCATCTGACCGAGGAGCAGGAGGAGCGCCTGCGTTTCGAACTGCACGTGATGAAGACGATGGGTTTCCCGGGCTACTTCCTCATCGTGCAGGACTTTATCCGCGCGGCTCGTGAGGAGCTGGATGTCTCGGTGGGCCCGGGACGAGGGTCGGCGGCCGGTTCGGCCGTGGCCTACTGCCTGGGCATCACGCAGATCGACCCCATCGCCTACGACCTGCTGTTCGAGCGTTTCCTGAACCCCGACCGTATCTCGCTGCCGGATATCGACGTCGACTTCGATGACGACGGCCGCGGGCGGGTGCTGAACTGGGTGACGCAGAAGTACGGCAAGGAGAAGGTGGCGCACATCATCACCTACGGCACGATGGCGACGAAACTGGCCATCAAGGATGTGGCGCGCGTGCAGAAACTGTTGCTCGCCGAGTCGGACCGCCTGTGCAAGCTGGTCCCCGACAAGACCCCCGATGGCAAGGCGGTGAAGAACCTCTCGCAGGCCATCGAGCTGGTGCCCGAACTGAAGGCCGCCGAGGAGTCTGACAACCCGATCCTTCACGATACGATCCTCTACGCCAAGATGCTGGAGGGCAATGTCCGCAACACGGGCGTGCATGCATGCGGCACGATCATCTGCCGCGACGACATTACGGACTGGGTGCCGGTGTCGACGGCCGACGACAAGGTGACGGGCGAGAAGATGCTCGTCACGCAGTACGAAGGGTCGGTGATCGAGGACACGGGCCTGATCAAGATGGACTTCCTCGGGTTGAAGACCCTCTCGATCATCAAGGACGCCGTGGAGAACATTCTCCAGACGAAGGGCGTGAAGATCGACATCGACGACTTCTCAATCATCAACGATTCTCCGACCTATAAGTTATACAGCGAGGGCCGCACGGTCGGGACGTTCCAGTTCGAGTCGGCGGGCATGCAGAAGTACCTTCGCGAGCTGCAACCATCGACCTTCGAGGACCTGATCGCCATGAATGCCCTGTACCGTCCGGGGCCGATGGACTACATTCCCGACTTCATCGCGCGCAAGCACGGCCGCAGCCCGATCGTGTACGACATTCCCGTGATGGAGAAGTACCTGAAGGACACTTACGGCATCACGGTTTACCAGGAGCAGGTCATGCTGCTGTCGCGCCTGCTGGCGAACTTCACGCGCGGCGAGTCGGACACGCTGCGTAAGGCGATGGGCAAGAAGTTGAAGGACAAGCTGGACCATCTGAAACCGAAGTTCATCGCCGGCGGAAAGGCCAACGGCCACGATGAGAAGGTGCTCGAGAAGATCTGGGCCGACTGGGAGAAGTTTGCCTCCTATGCGTTCAACAAGTCGCATGCGACGTGCTATTCGTGGGTGGCATTCCAGACGGCCTACCTCAAGGCCAACTACCCGTCGGAATACATGGCCGCGGTGCTGAGCCGCAACTTGACGAACATCGAGCAGCTGACACTCTACATGAACGAGTGCAAACGCATGGGCATCAGCGTGATGGGGCCCGATGTGAACGAGTCGATGCGCACCTTCTCGGCCAACCGTGCCGGGGACATCCGCTTCGGGATGGCCGCCGTGAAGGGCGTCGGGGCCGCCGCCGTGGAGAGCATCATCGCCGAGCGTACGGCGCGCGGGCCGTTCAAGGATATTTACGATTTCGTCGAGCGCGTGAACTATTCGCTGGTCAACCGCAAGTGCATCGAGAACCTCGCCTACGCCGGGGCCTTCGATTCGATCACGGACTTTGCCCGTTGCAAGTTCTTCGGTGTCGATTTGCGAGATTCGAGCGGTCAGACCTTTGTCGAGCAGCTGATGCGTTACGGGCAGCGGTACCAGACCGAGCAGAATAACGCCCAACAGAGCCTTTTCGGGGGCGAAGGGCACGTGGACATCCAGCGTCCGGTGATTCCGGCGTGTGCCGACTGGAGCCAGCTCGAGAAACTGACCAAGGAGCGCGAGATGGTGGGACTCTACCTTTCGGCCCATCCGTTGGACGACTACAAGATCATCATCGACCACATGTGCAAGACGCGCCTTCCCGAACTGGAGGACCTGGAGGCATTGAAGGGTCAGGAGATCGGCGTGGCGGGCATGGTGGTGAGCGTCCAGAACCTGATGACCAAGACGGGGAAACCGTGGGGGAAGTTCAAATTGGAGGATTATAACGGCTCGCACGAATTTGCCCTGTTTGGCAAGGATTATGAGAATTTCCGCAAATACCTCTTCGAGGATTATTTCCTCTTCGTGCGGGGCAAGGTACAGCCCAAGCCCTACAACGACAAGGAGCTGGAGTTCAAGATTCTGTCGATGATGCAGCTGCAGGAGATGCGCGACACGATGATCCGCGACATCTATGTCCAGCTACCCGTCGAGGAGATCACCGAGCGGCTGATCCGGGAATTGACCGGGAAGATTCGCGAATCGAAGGGCAAGACGGTGCTTCACTTCACGATTGTGGACCGCGAGGCGCAGGTATCGCTGAACCTCTTCTCGAAGAGCTACAAGGTGGGCTTAACGCAACCGTTGGTCGATTTTCTGGATGACAACCAGATCCGGTATTCGATCGCATGATTGGAAGACAATTTCATTACTTAATACATTTATAAACATGGCTTTAGCAATTAACAAGGAGAATTTCGAATCGCTGGTGGCAGGCAATCAGCCTGTTGTAATCGACTTTTGGGCCGAGTGGTGCGGTCCGTGCCGCATGATGTCGCCCATCGTCGACGAACTGGCTGCCGAGTACGACGGCAAGATCGTCATCGGCAAGTGCGACGTCGAGGAGAACGACGATATCACGATGAAATACGGGGTGCGCAACATCCCGACGATCATCTTTCTCAAGGGAGGCCAGCTGGTCGACAAGCAGGTCGGAGCCTGCTCGAAGGATGCCCTGAAGGCGAAGCTCGAGAAGTTGCTCTAATTCCGCGCGACGATGATTCGCTGCATCGATTACCACGGGCTGCAGGCCGTCGAGTTCTCGAAGGGGGACTACACGGCGATGGTTATTCCCTCGATGGGGGCCAACCTTGTGCGGCTGTACCATGCGGGAACGGGTGCCGAGGTGCTTCGCACTCCCGAGGCCGACGAAATCGAGACCTTTCTGCAGCGTCCGCAGGTCTTCGGCGTCCCGGTGCTGTTCCCGCCCAACCGCATAGCCGACGGATGCTACACCTTCGAGGGACGCACGTACCGCTACCCCATCACCCGTGAGAAGGAGCACAACTACCACCACGGCATTCTCAAGAGCCAGCCGTTCCAGGTGTCGAAGGCCTGGGAGACCGATGCCGAGGTGCTTGTCGAGTGCCGTTACTACTCGAATCCGGGGTGCGACGCGATCTTCCGCGACTTCCCGCACGCCTTCAAGTGCAAGATCACCTTCCGCCTGACGGCCGCGGGGCTGGAGCAGGAGGTGATGTTCGCCAACCGCAGTGCGCAGCGCATGCCGCTCGGCGTGGGGTTCCATACGCCCATGCGTATCCCCTTCGCGGGAGGAACGGATGCCGACTATGTGATGCGCGTGGCTGTCGGCGAGCAGGCCGAATTGAACGACCGCAGCCTCCCGACCGGACGCCTGCTGCCCCTTTCGGAGCAATTTGCCCGCTTGCGTGAAGGCGGGCTTCGGGTGACGGGATGCGCGCCGATCGAGGCGGGATTCACGCTGCGCGAGATCGAGGTCGACGGCGCGCCCTATCGGGGAGCGCTGGTCGAGAACCTGCGGACCGGAGTGCGGACCTTCTACGAGGTCGATGAACAGACGGTCTACTGGACGATCTGGAACAACGGCGGGCAGGTTCCCTACTGCTGCCCCGAACCGCAGACGTGGGTTACCGATGCACCGCATGCGGCCGATCCCGAGGCTGCGGGGTTCCGCGCGGTGGATCCCGGCAAGAGCTGGAGGGCGAGGTATCGGTTCTATGTCAAATAGTTGACAGACGTATTTTAATGTAAAGCAGGAGGTCCCCAAAGGCCTCCTGCTTTACGTTGTACGGGAGCGTTGCCGGGCGTCAGAACGTCTCCTCGACAACGGTCTCCGTAAGGGGCTTGCGCAGCGTGTCGTGGCGGTCGGGCGAGGCGGGCTCCCCGGCGCCGTATCCGATGATGAGGATGTTGACCGGCTCGACATATTCGGGCAGGTGGAACTCCTCGCGCACGGCTTCGGGCTTGAACATGCAGACCCACAGGGTGTCGAGTCCCAGCGAGGCGGCGCAGAGCATCATGTGGTCGGTGACGATCGAGGCGTCGATGTCGCCGATGGTCTTGTTGTCGTATTTGCGTGTCCACGCCTCGGAGGTGTCGGCGCAGACGATGATGGCCAGCGGCGCGCCGAAGTCGCGCGTACAGCGGGCCAGGCGCTCCATGCCCTCTTTCGAGCGGACGACGACGAGGCGTTGGGGCTGGCGGTTGGCGCCCGTGGGGGCCACGCGCGCGGCTTCGAGAATTTGTCGGAGTTTGTCCTCCTCAACCTTGCGATCGAGGTAGCTGCGGCAGGCATACCGCTTTTGGGCCAATGCGAGAAAATCCATGACGTAGGTATTTGACAGTGACGAACAGGAACGAAGATACGGAAAATCCGGGAAAAATCCAATAGCCCGGATTGTCGGGGAGTGTCAGTCGAGACTGCCATTCTGTCAGCCGCGGCGTGCTGGCACACGGTTTGATAGATTCCAGTATGGAAAAAACAAAAAAACAATATAACGCCTGTTACTATGAAAAACGGAAAAATCGGAGTTACGACGGAGAACATCTTTCCCGTCATCAAGAAATTCCTCTATTCGGATCACGAAATTTTCCTGCGCGAGTTGATCTCCAACGCCGTGGATGCCACGCAGAAGCTGAAGACCCTCTCGTCGATCGGCGAGGTGAAGGGCGAACTGGGCGACCTGACGATCCACGTTGCGGTGGACTCCAAGGCGCACACGCTGACGGTCACCGACCGCGGTGTGGGCATGACGGCCGACGAGGTGGAGCGCTACATCAACCAGATAGCCTTCTCGGGGGCCGAGGAGTTC
>DXGO01000009.1 GCA_019113885.1 Candidatus Alistipes intestinipullorum
TTGGCGGAAATTCCCTATCTTTGGACGATTTTAGCTAACAATCTGTTCAAACCATGAATATCTCGTATAACTGGCTCAAACGCTATATCGACACCGACCTTACGGCCGAGAGGATCGCCGAAATCCTGACCGATATCGGACTCGAAGTCGAGGGATTCGAAAAAATCGAAACCATCAAGGGTGGCCTCGCCGGCGTCCTGGTCGGCGAAGTCCTCACCTGCACCGACCACCCCGACTCGGACCACCTCCACGTGACGACCGTCGACGTCGGAGCCGCCGAGCCCCTGCAGATCGTCTGCGGTGCCCCCAACTGTCGGGCCGGACTCAAGGTCCTCTGCGCTACCGTAGGTTCGGTGCTCTACCCCAACGGAGGCGACGAGGAGTTCAAGATCAAACGCTCGAAAATCCGCGGCGTGGAGTCGCTCGGCATGCTCTGCGCCGAGGATGAACTCGGCATCGGAGCCTCGCACGACGGAATCGTCGAACTCCCTGAAGACGCCCCCGTGGGCACACCCGCCAAGGAGTACCTCCACGTCGAGGACGATTACCTGCTGGAAATCGGGCTTACGCCCAACCGCATCGATGCCGCGTCGCACATCGGCGTGGCCCGCGACCTGGCCGCTTACCTCACAAGCCACGGCGTACCCACCGCCGTGAAGATGCCCGACGTATCGGCCTTCGCCGTGGAGAACCACGACCTGACGGTCGGTATCCGCGTCGAGAATCCCGAGGCTTGCCCCCGCTACACGGGCGTGACCGTCACGGGCTGCAAGATCGGACCTTCGCCCGAATGGATGCAGAACTGCCTGCGCGCCGCGGGCATCAACCCCAAGAACAACCTCGTCGACATTACGAACTTCGTGCTCTTCGAGCTCGGGCAGCCCCTGCACGCCTTCGACGCCGACCGCATCGAGGGACGTGAGGTCGTCGTGCGCACATGCGCCGAGGGAACGCCTTTCGTGACGCTCGACGGCGTGGAGCGCAAGCTCTCGGACAAGGACCTGATGATCTGTTCCGCGGAACGCCCGATGTGCATCGCCGGCGTCTTCGGAGGCCTCGACTCGGGCATCAGCGACTCGACGGTCAACGTCTTCATCGAAAGCGCCTACTTCAACCCCGTCTGGGTGCGCAAAACGGCCAAACGCTTCGGTCTCAACACCGACTCGTCGTTCCGCTTCGAACGCGGTGTCGACCCCAACATCCAGGTATATGCTGCCAAGCGCGCCGCCCTGCTGATGAAGGAGTTGGCCGGAGGTACGATCTCGAGCGAAATCACGGACATCTGTCCGCAGCCCGCCGCAGACTTCGTCTTCGACGTCTCGCTGCCCCGCATCAACGCCCTGATCGGAAAGGAGATTCCCGAAGAGACCGTGCGTACGATCCTTGGCGCCCTCGAGGTGAAGATCCTCGAGGAAAAGGGCAACGGCGTGGTGACCGTTGCCGTGCCACCCTATCGCGTCGACGTGCAGCGCGAAGCCGACCTCGCGGAGGAGATTCTCCGCATCTACGGATACAACAACGTCGAGATTCCCACGCGTGTGCGTTCGACGCTCTCCTACGCGCCGAAACCCGACCGTAACAAACTCATGAACCTCGCCGCGGACTTCCTTACCGACAACGGCTTCACCGAGATCATGTCGAACTCGCTGACCCGCGCAGCCTACTACGAGGGGTTGACCTCCTACCCCGTTGAGCGGTGCGTACGGATCATCAACCCGTTGAGCGCCGACCTCAACGTCATGCGCCATACACTGCTCTTCAACACACTCGAGGCCGTGGCCCTCAACGCCAACAGGAAGAACGGCGACCTGAAAATCTACGAGTTCGGAAACTGCTACTTCTACGATGAGGCGAAACGACAGGAGGAGAACCATCTGGCAGCCTATTCGGAGGAGTACCGGCTGGCTATCGCCGTGACGGGCGTCGCCACGCCCCAGTCGTGGGGTACAAAGCCCGTCAAGGCATCGTTCTTCACCCTGCGGGCCGTGGCCGAAAAGCTCCTGAGGCGCTTCGGCATCGACATCTATGCACTGAAGACCGAGCCGGTGCAAAGCGACCTCTTCAGCGAGGGTCTCTCGATGGAACTCAACGGCAAGGAGCTGCTGCAGATCGGGGCCGTGGCGGCGAAAATCCGCCGCGCAGCCGACGTCAAACAGGAGGTCTATTTCCTGGAGATGAACTTCGACGCGCTGGTCAAGTCGACCCGCAAGCACCGCATCGCGGCCGAAGAGCTCTCGAAATTCCCCGAGGTGAAACGCGACCTGGCACTGCTCGTCGACAAGAAGGTGACCTTCGCGGAGCTGCGCGACACGGCCTTCGCTGCCGAACGCAAACTCCTGCGCAGCGTCTCGCTCTTCGACGTCTACGAGGGCGACAAACTCCCCGAAGGCAAGAAATCCTATGCCCTGAGCTTCATCCTCGAAGACAAGAGCCGCACGCTCGACGACAAGACCATCGAGCGCGTAATGGCAAATCTCGCCCGACAGTTCGAACAACGCTGCGGCGCCCAGGTGCGCAGCTGACGCCGTCCTGAACCGTGCAATACGGAAGCGGCCTGCGGGCCGCTTCCGGTTTTTTCAGACAACCCCCGAAACAAACCGACAACCTATGAATCCCAACAATGGTCCCAAACCGGTCCGCTCGCCGCTCGCCTGGGTGCCGTCGCTCTACTTCGCCATGGGAATGCCCTTCGTGGTACTCAACATGGTCTCGGCCGTGATGTTCAAGGACCTCGAAATCCCCGACGCCCAGATCGCCTTCTGGACCTCGCTGATCATGTGGCCCTGGACAATCAAGTTCCTCTGGAGCCCCTTCCTGGAGATCTTCCGCACGAAGAAGTTCTTCGTCGTCACCACGCAGCTGCTCAGCGGCGTGCTCTTCGGCTTGGCGGCCCTGACGCTCCACCTGCCCACCTTCTTCGCCGTGACGATCGCCGTGTTCGCCGTCATCGCCTTCAGCGGCGCCACGCACGACATCGCAGCCGACGGCGTCTACATGTCGGAACTCAGTGCAACCGACCAGGCCAAGTACATCGGCTGGCAGGGCGCCTTCTACAACCTCGCCAAACTCGTCGCCACGGGCGGCCTGGTGTGGTTCGCAGGATGGCTCTACAAACGTTTCAGCGGCCCCGAAACCGCCGCATTCGACGCCTATGTACACGCTTGGACCATTGTGATGGCCATCCTCGGCATCGTACTCCTCGCCCTGGGAATCTACCACTGGAGGGTGCTCCCCTCGGGAGGCTCGGCCGCCGAAAGCCATTCGCTCCGCGAAGGCCTGCAGGGGCTCCGGGAAGTCATCGTCGATTTCTTCACCAAAAAACACATCTGGTACTACATCGCCTTCATCATCCTCTACCGCCTCGGCGAGGGATTCGTGATGAAGATCGTGCCCCTGTTCCTCAAGGCCGACACCGCAGTCGGCGGGCTCGGGCTCTCGAACCAGCAGATCGGCCTCTACTACGGGACGTTCGGCGCCGGGGCATTCCTCCTCGGATCGCTCCTCGCCGGATACTACATCGCACACCGTGGGTTGAAGCGCACGCTCTTCACGCTGTGCTGCATCTTCAACATCCCGTTCGTCGTCTATGCCATCCTGGCCTGGCTGCAGCCCTCACAGATGTGGCTCGTCGGCGGCGGCATCATCCTCGAATATTTCGGATACGGGTTCGGGTTTGTCGGGCTCACCCTCTTCATGATGCAGCAGGTCGCCCCGGGACGCCACCAGATGGCCCACTACGCCTTCGCATCGGGCATCATGAACCTCTCGGTGATGATGACCGGAGCCGTCTCGGGATACCTCAGCGACTGGCTCGGATATGCGCACTTCTTCGTGCTGGTACTGGTGTTCACCATCCCGGCGTTCCTGATCACCTGGTTCGTACCCTTCACCTACCCCGACGGGAAAGATGCTCCGCAGGAACAATAAAACCGTAAAAATTACGCTTCATACGACAGAACCAATTAAAAAAACGAAAGACATGATACGCATCAACGTATTTATCCGCACGACGGAAAGCAACCGCGAAGCGCTGATCGAAACCGGCAAGGAGCTGGTGGCCGCTTCGCTCAAGGACCAGGGATGTGTCGCCTACGACCTCTTCGAAAGCACGACACGGCGCGATGTGCTGATGATCTGCGAAACGTGGAGCGACGCAAAGGCCCTCGCGGCACACGAACGCGCCCCGCACTTCACGACTCTCGTACCGCGCCTCGAGCAACTCGGGGAGATGAAAATCGAGAAGTTCGTCTTCTGAGACGGACGACGCACGGAAGAACGATGACGCCTTCGTACCCCAAGGGTACGAAGGCGTCATTCTTATGGCCGGCAACGCCCTGTTACTCGTCGAGCGGGATGAACTCCGACTTGTAGAGCCCGCAGATCGGGCAGGTCCATGTCTCGGGAATATCCTCGAAGAAGGTACCGGGAGCAATGCCCGTCTCGGGATCGCCCTTTGCCGGGTCGTAGACGTAGTCGCAAGACTTGCAGCGCCACCGGCGCGGGATGCAGCGGTCGGCCACCTTGCGCCAGTCGACAAGCTCCCACCAGGCGGCAATGAAGTCCGCACGGCGGTTACGGTAGTCGATATAGTAGGCATGTTCCCAGACGTCGAGCGTCAGCACGGGACGCAGCCCGTCGGTCAGCGGATTGCCGGCATTCGGCTTCGCGACGATCGAAAGCCGGCCCTGCTTGTCGACAACCAGCCATACCCAGCCCGAGCCGAAAAGCCCCAGGGCCGCCTTGGTGAACTGCTCCCGGAAAGCCTCCACGGAGCCGAAATCGCGCGCAAGCCGCTCGGCCAGCGAGGCAGGCATGGCGGGTTGTTCGGGGGTCAGCATCCGAAAGAAGAAGGTGTGGTTCCACGTCTGCGCCGCATTGTTGAAGATGCCGCCGTCGGCATGACGCACGATCTCGTCGAGCGGCTGCGCCTCGTAAGGAGTTCCCACGATCAGTTTGTTGAGGTTGTCCACATAGGTCTGGAGATGTTTGCCATAGTGGTATTCGAGCGTCTCACGGCTCATTTTCGGAGCAAGAGCCTCCAGTGCATAGGGAAGCTCGGGCATCGTGTGTTTCATGGTTTGTGTTTATTAAGGTTCAACGTTCGTGTAAGGTATGAAAAATTTCGGCAGGATATTCCAATCCTGCCGAAAAAAACAATCTTTGGAACCTTGCGGACGCTCCCGTCAGAAATTGGCCTTGATGCCCGCAACGAAATGGATGCCCAGTTCGGGATAGCGGGCAAATTCGTAAAGGCGCTGGTTGGCAAGGTTGCGGCCCTCGGCGAAGAAGGTCACACGGTGCGACAGATGCCAGTCAAAGTGCGCGCGCAGGTCAACGGCAAAGGGGGCCTCAAAGGCGCGCAGGGACTCCGTACCTCCGAACGTATATCCGAAGGTCGTCCAACTCCGCTCATCCTGCAGACGCGCCTCGATACCCAGCGACACCTTGCGGCCCGTATAGGTGCCTCCGATATTCCCGACAAACGAAGGAAGGCCATTGGCCCAATCGGTCTCCTTATTGTAGAAGTATCCGTGCACGCCGAGATCGAACTTCAGCGAACTGATCGGGCGATACTCGATCTCACCGTTGAACGATGTCACGGTCTGCCGTGCCTGCTGCAGGAGGAAGACCGAGGAGAAGGTCTCATACTCCCCCGTGTCGCCCGAACGTTCGAGAAGCGTCGCCCAGAAGAGATGGTTGTCCTGCACCGAAACTCCGGCATAGGCGCGGTAGCTGAAGCGGTTATGCCACAGGCTGCCACCCAGGCCGATGCGGAAGTTGTAATCGACCGAACTCTTCTCGAGCCACGAACCCGAGAATACGTAGGGGTTGTATTCGGTCAGCGTCCGGAAGTCGTTCGGCGTCACCGAGCCGTCGGCCTCGATGAAAGGTTTCAGCCCCGGGGTGCCGAGGTTGAAGTTGAGGCGTGCGAACGGGATGAGATAGTCGCCCGTCTCGGTCTGCGGCTCCGGTTCGGCCGGGGCCTCGACTTTGTCATGGAAGTAGTCGACACCGACCTCCAGATCGACGACACCTCCCGCACAGCGGTAGCGGAGTCCCGCACGGATCAGCTGTTGCCAATAGCCCGACAGCCACTCCTGTCCCCCGAAATAGTCATAACCCAGGTCCAGCGAAAAACTGCTGCGTCCGAAGCCCTTGGCAATTCGGGCCCCGGCCCCGAGGTTCAACTGCCGGGCCTTCTCTCCGTAATCGGGCCACTCGGAGTGGTCGAAAAAGTAGTTGCCGCGCAGGGCCACCTCGAAATTCACCCGCGAGAGGTCCTGGAAATCGTCGCCGATGCGCAACGCGAGGCTGGCATCGCCGTAATCGTTCATTCCCCCGGCATCGAGCGCCTGCAACGCCTCCTCGGTGGGATCGGGCACCGTAGTATAGCTTCCGTAGCGATGGTACATGCGGTTGTCGTAGGAGAGTTCCCCCTCGAGGACGTGACGCCCGAGGTATTTGCCCGCAGCGACGCCCACCCGGTTATACATCCGCGTGGAGGTGTTCTTTACGTCGATCTCGTTGGCGATCTTCGCAAAGCGCCCCTCATGGTTGACATATCCCAGCACGTAGCCCGTCGAAGGGTTCTGCGTCGAGGCGTAGAAATCCAGCACCGAGTTGAGCGGGTAGCCCGCCCCGACCTTCAGGTAGAACGGCAGCGGACGGTTGAACTCCCAGTAGGTGACCGTCGCCGGACGGATCGGACGCGTGGCGAGCGTCGTCCGCAACGAGAGCGGCGTAACCGTATAATCGATCTCGGGCCGCATATGTGTCGTATCCGTCATATCGGGTTCGATGGCCAGTTTCGAAGCGCTCTCCACCTGCGGGACATACGCCTTGGTCACTTCGACCTGTTTCTCGACCTGGGCCGCAGCCATCCGCGGCAGCAATGCCGCCAATGCGGCTATCATCATCAACTTCTTCATGATCAATCGAGTTTTGCAATTCGTGCCCTGGCCTCCTCCACGATGCCGTCATCGGCCGGCGTATATCCGTCGACCACACTCTGCCACGTCGCCCGGGCCTGGAAATTGTCGCCCTTGGCCACGTAAACGTCGCCCAGCAGAATAAACGCCTTGGCCAGCCAGTAGGCCTGCGGCTCCTTCTCCGAGAAGGCGAAGACCTCCTTCTCGGTCTTGTCCAAATCCCCGGCCGCATAGGTCGACTCGATCAGCCGGTAGGCGGCCTCCGAGCCTTCGCGGGTCTTCACCTCGGCAGCCAGCTCACGGTAGAGTTTGTCGGCCCCGGCCCGATCGCCACCGGCCAGCAACTGGCTCGCCCACGCATACCGCGCCTCCCGCAATGCCGTCTTCCCGGCATCGGCATGGTCGCAGACGTCGGCTGCCATCGCCGCGATCTTCGCCCCGTCGCCTCCCGCGACCGTAGCCCGCACGTAACCCGTCATGGCCGCCTCACGTCCCGCGGCGGTCGGCGCCACGTCGTAAAGACGCCGGTAGGCCGAGGCCGCCTCGTCCCAGCGCTTCTCCTCGAAGGTGATCTCGGAGAGTTTCTCAAGCACCGGAACCGTATAGCGCGTCGTACCGCGGTCGGCCAGGGCCGTGAGCGATTCGATGGCCGCCGAACGGTTGTCGTCCAGCAGGTAACAGTCGCTCAGGTAGTAGAGCGCATCGGTCAGGTAGTAGCCCTTGGGATAGGTCTCGACGTAACTGCGCAGCGACTTCGTGGCCGCTTCGCGGTTGCCCGCCAGGTAGAGTTTCTGCGCCGCGGCGAACGACAGCGAGTCGCGCGATAGCGCCGTCAGGTCGCTCTCCATACCGGCCTTCGCGGCATAATCGAAGTAGGCGTCGACGTTCCCCTCCGAGACATAGATATCACGGATGCCCTGCATCGCCTCCTTCGCTTCGGAGGATTGAGGCGAGGTGGCGACCACCTGGTCGTAGTAATGCAACGACTTCTCCCGGTTACCGAGGTTCAGGTAGGCAAGGCCCAGGTCGGAGAGGGCCTGCGTCCGGCGCGGCGACACGGGGAAATCGGCGATAAACCGTTCGAGCTGCGCCGCGCCCTCGGCATATTTCTCCTGTGCGATGAAGCTGCGGCCCAGTTCGTAGGAGGCTTCGGCGGCATAGTCGCCCCCCGCGGCGGCAATCCGTCGCAAGGATTGCTGTTTCTGCTCCGTGCGGCCCAGGATGCCGAGCGTCACGGCCCGTTTATACTCCGCGTACTGCATCTCGGGAACGCCCGACAGTCCGATGGCGAGTGTCCGGTCGTAGGCCCCGACGGCCTCCTCGAAACGGCGGTCGGCATAGGCCACGTCACCCAGACGGTTGGTGGCATCGGCACGGTAACGGTCGCGCGGCGCATAGGCGGAGAGGAACTTCTCGAACGAACGCTGCGCCTGGGCAAGGTCGTCACGGTCGAAGGCACAGTAACCGAGGTTATACCACGCCAACGCGTATTCACGCTCCGTGCGGGGCGCACGCTTCAGGTAGGCGTTGTATTTGGCCGCCGCCACGGCATAATCGCCCCGGGCAAAGGCGATCTCCCCCTGCCAGAAGGAGGCGAGCGCCGTATATTTGGGGCTGACGTTCACCGCCGCGGACTCCGCCAGGTAACGGCCGGCGGCATCCGTATCCCCGGTGCCGATGGCCTCCAGCGCCCGGAAGTAGGCGATCTTCTGCAACGCCGCGCGGATGTCGGCATCGCCCGAAGGCATCGACTTGATCGCCCGGTAGGCGGCATCGTAATCGCGCGAATTGTAGTAGGCGGCGATCAGCAGCGTCCGCGCCTCGGCGGCACGCGGCGAAGCGGGATAGCGCTCGATATAGCGCGTCAGCATATTGATGGCTCCGTTGAAGACTCCCCCGCCGAGATCGTATTGCAGCTTGGCGTAGTTGAACAGCGCATCCTCGGCGATCGAGGCATCGAGCGTGTCGTCCGAGGCCATGGCAAAGGCCTGCATCGCCGACTCCTTGTCGCCCGCACGGAGGTAACAGTCGGCCAGGTGGTAGGAGGCATTCTGCGTCAGTGCATCCTCCGCACCGCACGCCTTGCGAAGCCATTCGGCCGCCTCGTCGTATCGCGCCGTACGGTAGAGCGAAAAACCCATCAGGTAGCTGGCGTCCCGGTCCATCTCGCCGCCGCACTGCCGGAAAGCCTCGAGGTGCTCGAGCGTGCGGTTGTAATCCTCGAGGTGGAACCACGATTCGGCAATCACGCGTTCGAGCTCGGCACGGCGCTCGGGAACAGCCTTCGCAGCCAGGGCATCGCCGTTTTCGACGACGTAACGGTAATTGCCCTCGCGGAACTCGATCTGCAGCAGGTAGTAGGGAACCACCGCCCCGTAGGCGTCGCTGCGCGACAGGGATGCGAACGCCTGCTTGGCCCGCTCATAGCGGCCCTCGGCATAGTCGATATAGGCCTTGTAATAGCGGGCATGGTCGATGTATTCGCTGCGCGAGGGGATGCGGTCGAAATGCTCGTAGGCTGCGGCATACTCCCCGTCGGTAAACTCCACGTACCCCATGCGGATGTCGTACCGCTCGCGGCGCGAGGCGTCGAGCGCCTTGTATTCGGTACGTTCGAAAGCCTCCCGGGCCCGTTTCATGTCGCCCGTGGAGCAATAGAATGAACCGAGCGAGAAGCGGACGTCGTTGGTATAGACCGATTCGGGATAACGCGACTCGAAATCGCGCAGGGCGCCTTCGGCATCGGCACTCCCCAGCTCCACGGCACAGGCGGCCAGGTAGTAGTCGATCTCCTGGGCCGTCTGCCGGTCGGTGGGCGACACGGCCTCGCGGGCCCGCAGCAGTTCATGCCGGGCATCGCTCCAGCGGCCGTAATCGTACAGGCTCCGAGCCCGATCCATCAGGGTCTCGATCCGGGGCTCGGCGGCCTGCGCGGAGAACGTGCAGGCGGCAAGCAGTAAAGTCAACAGCAGAATCCGGGATTTTTGCATACGCATGATAACTCTTCTAAACGAACGGGTGAAACCCAAAGGCCGGCGACCCGGCATTTTCCGGCGCCGGCCGGAAGCCGCAGCTCCGCATCGGGTTCAATCCGCGCAAATATACGAATTTTTGACGATCGGCCCACCTTCCGGGAACGGATTTTGCTACGTCTCGGTTGTTTCACCAAAAATCGGTAACCATGAATGAAAAGGTAACATTGCGACTGAACGGAAACGGAGAGTTCGTTTCCGAAGACGGAAAGGGCTGCGAAACACTGAATCCCAAGGAGATGCTGCTCTATGCAGCGGCCCGGTGCGCCGGGGCTACGATCCTGAAGATCATGCGTGGGGAACGGCTTGTCCCCGTGCGGTTCGAAATCGCCTGCTCGGGGGAGCTGTCGACCGAGACGCTGCGCACCGAAAGCGTTTTCCGGTCGTTCCACATCGCCTACAACATCGCCTGCGCGACCGAGGCGGAGCAGGAAAAGATCGGACGGGCCGTAACGCTGGCACACGAACGCTATTGCGGACTGGTGCAGATGCTGCGCAAAATCGGCCCGGTGACGCACGAAATCGCCGTCGTCACCACCGAACCCGCCAAGGCCTGATGAAAACCGACGGCCCGTATGCAGGGACGGCGGAACCTTGTGTTCCGCCGTCCTGTCGTTTTTTACTGCGCCGTGATGCGCAGGTAGTCCGAAACCGCCACCGCATAGTTGAAGTGCGCCCGGATGGCGTTGGTATAGATCTGTATCCAGCTCAACTGCGCCTGCAGCACGTCGAGGATCGTCGCACGTCCTTCGCCGTAGGAGTAGGTGCTGATCGCCAGGTTCTCGCCCGCAATGCGCAGGCTCTCTTCCGAAGCCGCAACCTGCGCATGGCTCTGCACGAGCGCCGTCCAGCCGTTCATCTCCTCACGCACGATCTCGTCGTGACGCTGTGCTGCGGTCCACTCCTGTTGCGCCTGCTGTGCCCGGGCCACCCCGACGGCCCGACGCCGTTCGCCCCAGTGGAATATCGGCACCGATAGTTTCACGAAGACCGAGCCGTCGACCGTCGTCGCCCCGGTCCGGTTGGGCGTATGGGGCTGCCACGATCCCCCGACCCCGACGCTCAGCTGCGGATTGAACGGAGCCCGCGCCAGGCGCACCGATGCGGCGGCCTGTTCCGTCCGCAGTTGTGCGGCTGTATAGTCGGGACGCCGCGCAACGGCATCCGCGGCATCCATCCGGTCCGGCAGGGGCAGCGAATCGCGGATGCTCCCGGCTAGGGTCACCGGCTGCGCCGGGTCAGCGCCGCAGAGGATGTTGAAGTTGTGCAGTGCGACTTCGTAGTTCTGTTCGACGCTCACCAGCGAATACTCCGCCTCGCTCAGCCGGGCGTCGATCATCAGCACATCACTTTTGGAGGTATAGCCCTCCGAGAAGCGCCGGTCGACAACCTGCTTGAGCGACCGGATGATGGAGACATATTCACGCATCGAGACGGCATACAGGTCCACGGCCGAAAGGCTCCAATAGGCATAATCGGCCGCATAGCGCACGTCGAGGCGCGAAAACTCCTCCTCGCAGAGCGCAATGTCGTAGCCCAGTTCGGCCTGCCGCACGGCCGCACGCACCGATCCCCCGCCGTAGAGCGTCTGCACCAGTTGCGGCAGCACGCTGAAGGTCCACGGTTCGCTTCCCGCGTTGCAGCGAAATGCCTCGGTGAAACTCCCCTCCAACGACAGCCGCGGCAGATACCCCGTGCGGGCCTGTCCAACGCCCTCGGCCGCCGCCTCGCTCCCCGAAGCTGCGATCTTCAGCTGCCGGCTGTACGCGGCGACATCGGCCCGGTAGTCATCCAGCGCGATCTGCGCCGGCACGGGGTGTACCGCAACGATCCCCGTGACCATTACAATCCATATAAAAAGTCGTTTCATGAGCGGCGAATGTTATAGAACAGCGCATAGGTCACCGGAAGCACGCACACCGTGAGCAACGTGGCGACAAGCAGCCCTCCCATGATCGTGGCGGCCATCGCCCCGAACATGGCGTCGAACAGCAGCGGCAGCATGCCCAGGATCGTCGTGCCCGAGGCCATCGTCACCGGAACGAGGCGGCTGCGCGTCGCTTCGGTCAGCGCCTCGTAGGGAGGATGCCCCTCGGCGCGCAACTGCCCGATCCGCTCGACCAGCACCACGGCGTTCTTGATGTTCATGCCCACAAGCCCCAGCAGCCCCAGCAGCGAGAAGAAGTTGAACACCTTGCCCGTTGCGGCCAGGCCGATTACCACCCCGATGAAGATCAGCGGAATCATCAGCAGAATCAGAATCGGATCGCGGTAGTTGCGGAACAGCAACAGCAGCACGATGAAGATCAGCAGAAGCGTCAGCGGCAGGTACTCGGCCAGCGCGGCATTCGACTCCCGGCTGCTCTCCTGTTCGCCGAAAATCCGCATCGAATACCCCTCGGGAAGCGGCACCGAGCGTTCGATCGAGTCGCGCAGCGCGGCAAACAGCCGCATCGTATTGACACCGCGCGCCGGGTCGCACTGCGCCTTCATCACCCGCTGGCGGTCGAAGCGCTTGATTACCCCCGGACGGAAGTCGAAACGGAACCCGTCGGTCGCCTGCTCGATGGAGTAGACCTTTCCCGAAGGGTTGAAGACCGGCAGCGACTGGAGGTTCGTCAAATTGTAGGAGCCGATGTTTTCGTCCTTGAGCAGAATCGGCAGCAACTGGTCGCCCTCGCGGTACTCGCCCAGCCGGTAGCCCTGCGTGGCGATGGTGATGCCGCGCGCCAGCTGGCTGCGCGTGATACCGATGCGCTGGCCCTTCATCTGCGAATAGAGCGGAAGCCACGTCGGAATGCGGTTGCCCCAGCTGTTGCGGATGTTCGCAGCACCCGGCGTACGCCACATGATCTCCTCGGCCGCCGCCGTCAGACGCCGCAGCGTATCGGCATTCTCGCCGATGAAGCCGAACTCAATCGCCGCGTCGGGCACCGGCGAGAGCTTGAACAACGATGACCGCAGCCATACGTCGGGGAAATTATCGCCGACCCACCGCTCGAAGCGCGCCTCGACATCGGCCGTCGTGCGCTTGTCGTGGAGTTCGACAAGCAGGTTGCCGAAGTTCGGCTTGAGCGACGTGCTGCTGCTCGCCAGGTAGTAGCGCGGAGGCGTCGACCCGGCAGTCAGCGACACGGTCTTCACCTCGGGTTGCGCACGCAGCCACGACTCCATGCGGAGCAGGTTCTCCTCCGTCGTGCGGATGTCGTACACTTCGGGCAGCAGCACGTCGGCCAGGAAGTAGGGCTTGTCGAGCGACGGGAAGAAGTTCTGCGGCATACGTCCCATGACCCAGAGCGACGCGACGAAGAGCCCGACGGTGCATCCCACGGTCAGCCAGCGGTGGCGCAACAGAACGGCAAGCAGGCGGTCGAAGGCCCGGTAGAAGGGGGTGTCGTAGGGGTCGTGCGCAACGGGGGCGACGCGCAGCAGGCGGTCGCCGAACAGCGGCGTCTGCGTCAGGGCCAGGACCCAGCTCAGCGACAGCGACAGGGCCAGCACGACGAACAGCGGCTTGACGATCTCGGCCACCGACGAGGGGGCCAAATACAACGGCAGGAATGAGAAGATCGCAATCAGCGTGGCGCACAGCAGGCTCCAGCGCGGGGCGGTGGCCCCGTCGACAAGCGCCTGACGGCGCGTCACACCGCGCAGCATCGCCTGTCGGGCGTTGTCCGTGACGACGATGGCGTTGTCGACCAGCATCCCCATGGCGATGATGAAGCCCGCGAGCGACGTGCGATTCAACCCTTCGCCCAGCAGTTGCATCAGCAGCAGCGTACCGCCGATCGAGAAGAGCAGCGAACTGCCGATGAGCACCCCCGAACGGAACCCCATGACGAGCATGATGACCAGGATGACGATGGCCACCGACTCGGCAAGATTCAGCACGAAGGTCAGGTTCGCCTCCCGAGCGATGCGGTTTTCGGGATAAAGCACCGTCAGCTCCAGCCCCACGGGCATCTGGTTCGACAGCGAGGCGAGCACGGCGTCGATCTCCGTTCCGGTCTTCACCACGTCGACCCCCTCCTCGGTCGAGATGCCGATGCCCACGGCTCGCCGCCCGTCGACACGCATCAGTGCCTGCGGAGGCTCGCTGTAGCTGCGCGCGATGCGTGCGATGTCACCCAGGCGGTACTGCTTGCCCGACGAAGAGATCAGCAACTGGTCGGCCAGGTCGTCGAGCGTCTGGTAGGTGCCGTCCTCCAGAATCCGCACGCGCAGTTTCCCGGCCTGTTTCTCCCCGCTGTTGACAATCGTATTCTGCTGCCCGATGGTCGCCACGATCGTCTCCGGGCGGATCGAGAAGTTCGCCAGCGTCGCCAGGCTCACATAGACATCGACCACCGGCGTCTGCTCCCCGAACAGCGTCACCTTCTGCACCCCGTCGACCGTCACCAGCGCCACTTTCAGCCGCTCGGCCCAATCGCGCAGCTCCGACCACGCGAATCCTTCGTCGGCCGACAACCCGTAATAGATGCCGTAGACATCGCCGAAATCGTCGGCCACGGTGATCGGCGACGACCCCTCGGGCAAGCGCGGCTCGACGTTCAGCACCTTGCGCCGCAACTCATCCCACAATTGCGGAATCTGCGAGGCCGGGGTCGCCGGATCCAGTTCGACCTGTATCTTCGAACGCCCGTACCACGATTCGGAGGTAATCTTGTGCACGCGGCGCATCGACTGCACCTCGCGTTCGATCGGTTCGGTGATGAGCGACTCCACCTCCGCAGGCGTCGCCCCAGGATACGAGCAGAGCAACGTCGCGCTCTTGATGACGAAAGTCGAGTCCTCCTTCTTGCCCAACGTCGCGAAGCCCACGGCTCCGCCGACCAGCAGGACGAGCAGGAAAAAGCCGATCACACGGCCATTGCGCAGAGCGTATTCGGAAAGATTCATCGCCGTGTTATTTCAAAATACGTACCTTTTCCCCGTCGCGCAGCCGGTAGACGCCGGCCGTAACGACCCGCTCCCCAGGGGCAACCCCGCGGAGAATCGTCACCCGGTCCGACCCGAACAGTTCGCCCAGCACCACGTCCCGGCGTTCGACCCGGTTGTCGGCATCCACCACCCAAACCCAGGTGCCGCCGTCGGCCGGCGCACAGATCGCCGACACGGGCAGCGAGACGGCATCCGTAACCGTATCGGACCGCCGCAGGGTAATCGTACACGACATGCCCGGAGAGATGCGGTAACGCCCCGGATCGGGATTCTCGACCGTCAGCGACACGGGAAATCCCGAGGCATCGGACGATGTCTTGGCATAATCCTTCAACCGCGCCGCGAAGTCCCTGCCGCGGTAGTTGTCGAACGTTACGCTGAAATGCGTAGCGGTGTCGCCCAACAGCACAAGACCACTCTCGGGAAGGGTAAATTCGACCGTCGTGGTCTCGGGGGCCACCAGCCGCAACACCGACTGCCCGGCCTGCACCCGTTCGAAATTGGCGACGTATTTCCGCTCGATCACCCCGGCGAACGGAGCCCGCAGGCGAGTGTCGTTGAGCAGATCGAGCGTATTCTCGTAGGTCGAGCGCGCCTGCGCATAGCGCGTGGCGGCCGCCTCGGCCTCCTGACGCGATACGGCCTGGTGCTCCAGCAGCCGCTGCATGCGCTGCTGTTGCGAACGCGCCTCCTCGTAGGCCGAACGGGTGGCCGAAACCTGCAACTCGACATCGCGCGGGTCGAGTTCAGCCAACAGCGCCCCCTTCTTCACGCTCTCCCCCTGGGCAACGGGAATATCCCGAACCTGCCCGGAGAGTTTGAAGGCCAGATTCACGGCATCGTCGGGAGTCGCCATGCCGGCGAAATTCTTGTCGATCGAGGCGGCGCCTGCCGCAACAGTTACCTTCACAGGACGAATGGAAGCAGGCTCCGGCTCCCGCGGAACGCAGCAGACCGAAAGGCACAGCGTCGCATACAACAGAGTGATACGCATAGAAAAAAAGTTGACTTCGATCTGTCGTCGAAGTCAACTTTCATACCACAATGCGCCCTACGCCTCTACGGACGAATATCGCGACAATTCTTTTTAGCTGAGATCGTTCCGTCGTCGAGCACCACCACCCCGTTGCGGGCCCGGAGCATGGTCTTCATCGTCGAGGCGTCGATGTTGTAGCACGGGATAGCCCCCGTACCGAAATCGTGTTCCGTGATGTCGTACAGCGGGTCAGGTGTCAGGCACACCGCATGCGACCCTTCGGCATACGCCCGGGCAACCAGTTGCGCCATGCGCTCCGCACAGCGCGACGAGAGGTGCTCGAACGACGTCACGCACAACATATAGACCCGTCCGGGTTGCGTCAGCACCTGCTCCGTGGCGTCTCCGTCGGCGTTGTGCAGGGCAAACTCGCTGATCAGAGGCCGGATATTGGGCTCCTCGATTGTCGTGCGGGTATCCACCCACTCCCACTTCGTCGTGTCCTGCCACTCGGGATCGTCCAGCGCAAACTCCCGCTCCCGGCCTGTACGGATGTTGCGGTAGACAAGCACGGTCTCCGTCTCCACGGCCTCCTCCGTCGGGGCGTGCATCGCCTCGTGGATGTTGACTCCGACCTTGTATGGCAGGAAGTCGATGAGCGGCAGGTGGATGTAGCAATAGTAACCCAGGTACATCGACAGAAAGAAGAAGGCGCAGGTCAGGAATATCTCCACCGGTTTGAAGGCGAAGACCTTGTCGGGCCGGTACCGCCACCATACCACCACGGCCATCGGCAGCAGGATGAGATTCTTGAAGAAGGTCTCCCAGGGGGTCAGCTTCAGCGCCTCGCCGAAGCAGCCGCAGTCCTCGACCGGAATGACCGTAGCGCTCAGGAAGGTCAGCAGCGTAAAGAAGATCATCGACAACACCGCGAAGATCGAGATGAGCCGGATGCGCACCTTGCAGAGCAGCATGCAGCCCATCATCAGTTCGGCGCCGCACAGCCAGATCGAGAAGGTCATCGCCGCGGGTTGCAGGCGCTCCATGCCGTAGATCGAGAGGTATTCACTTACCTTGAGGGCCGTACCCCACGGATCGATCACCTTCGTGAAGCCCGAGAAGATGAACGTCAGCGCCAGGATTATCCGGCACACGTGGGACAGAATGCGGATGGATCGGGTACGTTTCATCGGGCGTCGAGTATGGGAGCCAGGGCGGCCTGTATTCGGTTGAAAATATGGTCCGGCGTCTCCATCGCCCCCGCGTCGTCACGACAATCGACCACCCGCAACGACGCATCTTTCGCCGCCATCGAGAGGTAGACCTCCCGCACGCTGCGCTGCAGGCCGAGCGCCCCTTCATGGATATCGCTCGCCCCCTGCAGGTAACGGCGGTCGTCGCCCTCGCGCTGCTCGGAAAGCTTGCGCTCGGTGAAGGCGAACGGAACGTCGAGAAAGAGCGAGACATCGGGGCGCGGCAGGGCATTGTGGCCGAATTCGAGGTCGAGAATCCATTGCGCCAGCCGCTCGCGCGCCTCACCGGCCGGGAGTTTCGCGCACTGGTAGCCGACATTCGACCAGACGTAGCGGTCGAGAACCACCGCCTTACCCTCCGACAGCCATTGCCGGATCATCGGAGCGGCTTCGGCCCGGTCACCGGCATAAAGCAACGCAACGAGGTAGGGATCGACCTCGTCGACACCGCCGAACTCGCCCCGCAGGAACCGTGCGATCAGGTCACCGTAGACCGGAGCGTCGAAACGCGGAAAGTGAATATATTCGCTGGGCAGGCCCCGGTCGGCGAGCAGGCTGCGCAACCGCCCTATCTGGGTCGATTTGCCTGCGCCATCCAAACCTTCGAGTACTATGAACATAAAAATATAGGGTATGGTAGTTTGTTACTGCTCGCTATCTCAGCATCCGCACCGCCCGTTCAACGCCCGCTGCCAGGGCATCGACCTCCGCAGCCGTGTTGTACAGGGCAAACGATGCCCGACACATCCCCTTCGTCCCGTAATGGTCCATCACCGGCTCGGCACAATGCTGCCCCGTGCGCACGGCGATGCCCAGTTTGTCGAGGATCATCCCCAGGTCGTACGGGTGCACGCCCTCGACGTTGAATGACACGATGGCGCACTTGTCCTCCGTCGTGCCGTAGATCCGCAGCCCCTCGATCGCCGCAAGGCGTTCGGTAGCCCTCCGCAACAGCATCTGCTCGTGCGCCTCGACCTCCGCGGTGTCAAGTCCCTGGAGGAAACGCACCGCCTCGCCCAGCCCGATGGCTCCGACGAAGTTGGCCGTACCGGCCTCGAACTTCAGCGGGACAGGGGCAAAGGTCGTGTGTGCGAACGATACCCGGTCGACCATGTCACCACCCCCGAGGAAAGGCGGCATGCGATCCAGAAGCTCGCGCTTGCCGTACAACACGCCGATGCCCGTCGGGCCGTAAAGCTTGTGCCCCGAAAAGGCGTAGAAATCGCAGTCCAGGGCCTGGACATTGGCCCCGCCGTGCACGACTCCCTGGCAGCCGTCGACCACAGCAATAGCCCCGACGGCATGCGCCGCCTCGATCACGGGCTGCAGGTCGGGGCGCGTACCGAGCGTATTCGACGCCTGCGTGACGGCCACCACGCGCGTGCGTGCATCGACAAGTTCTCCGAGCAGCTCCGTCCGCAACGCGCCGCTGTCGTCGAACGGCAGCATCCGCACCTCGGCACCACGCCGCTGGGCAACCAACTGCCACGGCACGAGATTCGAGTGGTGCTCCATTTCGCTCACCACGATATTGTCGCCCGCGCCGATGAACGCATCGCCCCACGCATAGGCCACCGTGTTGAGCGACGCCGTGGCTCCCGCCGTGAAGACGATCTCCTCTTTCTGCGAAGCGCCGATGTAATCGGCAATCCGTTGCCGCGCCGCCTCGTACTGCTCGGTAGCCTCCTCCGACAGGAGGTGCACCCCCCGGTGGATGTTGGCATTCCCCTCGCGGTGCAGGCGGTCGACCGCCTCGATCACCGCCAGCGGCTTCTGCGCCGTGGCCCCGCTGTCGAGGTAGACCAGCGGCTTCCCATAAACCGTGCGTTCCAGGATCGGGAACTCCCCACGTATCTTTTCGACGTCGAACATCGCGTTATCTTATTATATTCGTTCCAGCTTCTCAGCCGCCAGCGCCAGCATCGCCTCACCCAGCGGCTCCTCACCGCAGCGCCGCACGATGTCGCCCACGAAGCCCTCGATCTGCAACCGCCGCGCCTGCGCCTCGCTCAGGCCCCGCTGACGCATGTAGAGGATGGCATCGGCATCCATCTGCCCCACCGTCGCACCGTGCGAACACTTCACGTCGTCGGCATAAATCTCCAGTTGGGGCATCGTCTCGATGCGCGCCCCATCGCTCAGCAGCACGTTGCGGCTCTGCTGACGGGCATCGGTCCGCTGGGCATCCTGGGCCACGTAGACCAGCCCCGAGAACTCCCCCACTGCTTCACCGCCCGCAACCCCCTTGACCGAGGAGTCGCTGCGACAGTCGGCGACCAGGTGGTTCGTGCGGAGCTTCACCACGCCATGCTCCCGGCCTCCGAGCAGGAACGCCCCGCCGAGGTTGTTCTCGGCATCGGCCCCCTCAAGGTCGATCCGGTACGAGGCGTTGGCCCCGGCCAGCAGCAGCAGCGTCATCCGGCACCGGCTCCGCGCCGCCTGGCGCACCGCCGTTTCACTGAAAGCCCCAGCCGTGAAGAGCTCCGTCAGCTCCAGCTGGGCCCCCTCGGCAAGCGTCACGTCGAGCGACGACGCGCTCTCCTTCGTATGGAGCACCACCAGGTGCGCCGCGGCGCCCGCAGCCAGCTCGACCCGCAGGTGTTCGGGGTCCACCGCCGCATAGGGTTGCGGAACCGGCGTCTCGACGCGAAGCGCTTCGTGACCCGCCCGGCGGAACGTCCCGATGATCTCGAAAATCCGCTCCATCACTTGTCGTATTCGTTGATCAGCCAGTCGTAGCCCTCCTTCTCGAGTTTCAACGCCAGCGTTTTGTCTCCCGTGTAGATGATCCGCCCCTTGTAGAGCACGTGCACCACGTCGGGGACGATGTAATCCAGCAACCGCTGGTAGTGCGTGATGACCACCGTGGCATTGTCCGCACGGTGGAGTTTCGTCACGCCCGTGGCGACGATCCGCAGCGCGTCGATGTCCAGTCCCGAGTCGGTCTCGTCCAGGATCGCCAGCTTCGGGTCCAGCATCGCCATCTGGAAAATCTCGTTTTTCTTCTTCTCGCCGCCCGAGAACCCTTCGTTCACGGCCCGCGAGGTGAGTTTCGACGACAGTTCGACCACCGCGCTCTTCTCCTTCATCAGGCGCAGGAACTCGGCGGCCGTCAACGGCTCCTCGCCGCGGTATTTACGCTGTTCGTTGACGGCCAGCTTCATGAAGTTGGCCATCGTGACGCCCGGAATCTCCACCGGGTACTGGAACCCGAGGAACAAACCCAGGCGCGCCCGGTCCTCGATCGACATCGCGAGCAGGTCGCGGCCCAGGAACTCCACCGAGCCCTCCGTGACGGCATACTTCTCGTTGCCGGCCAGCACCGACGCCAGGGTCGACTTGCCCGAACCGTTGGGGCCCATGATGGCGTGCACCTCGCCGGGACGCACCTCGAGGTCGATGCCCCGGAGAATCTCCTTGCCCTCGACCGTGGCGTGCAGATTTTTTACGCTTAGCATATCTGTACCTATTCTCTAAATTTCATTCGTATTCACGTTCCCGAACGCCGTGATTCGCGCCTACCTTCTTCCTCTCCGGCAAATCCGCCTTGCCAGTTTCTTACACCACTCCCTCTCGCGGGGCGTCAGTTCCGCATGTTTCCGGCAGTTGCTCTTGCCCAATGTGCCGACGACCCGGAAACCGCTCCAGCGGAAAATCTCCCGCAACGACCGGAATACCCCGCTCGTCTGATAAAACCAAACGCTGAACGGCCAGGCCGTATTGCACGTGGCAACCATTACCACCGGTTTCCCTTTATGCAGTGGGGCGGGCAAGCGGCCGTCACGGTCCTCCATCAGGGCATAGACCATGCGGTCGAACAGCACCTTCAGTTCGCCGCTCATGCCGCCCCAGTAGCAGGGCGATCCCACCACCAGGGCATCGGCCATGCGAAGAGCCTCCGCCACGCGGTGCGCATCATCCTCCGGAAGCACACACCGATGCAGCGACCGGCACTTCATACATCCGCAGCAGGGTTTGACCGCCAGGTCGTGGACAACAAAGGTCTCCACATCAGTCCTTGCAGGCAATCCGGCAGTCACCTCCCCAAGCATCCGCGACACCAGACCGTTGCGGCGCGGGCTTCCGTTCAAAACGACGACCTTCATCTTCCGCCTCCTGGTCAAAAACGTTATCCTACCGTACCCTCCAGCTGCAGGGCCAGCAGTTTCTGCGCCTCCACGGCAAACTCCATCGGCAGCTTCGACAGCACCTCCCGCGCGTAGCCGTTGACGATCAGCCCCACGGCATCCTCGGTCGACAGGCCCCGCTGGTTGCAGTAGAAGAGCTGGTCGTCGGAAATCTTCGACGTCGTGGCCTCGTGTTCCAAAACGGCCGTGCGGTTGCGGCAGTCGATCACCGGAAAGGTGTGCGCCCCGCACCGATCGCCGATCAGCAGCGAGTCGCACTGCGAGTAGTTGCGGGCGTTCTCCGCCCCCTTGGCCACGCGCACCAGGCCCCGGTAGGAGTTCTCGCTGCGGCCCGCCGAGATACCCTTCGAAACGATCCGGCTGCGCGTGTTGCGCCCCACATGGATCATCTTCGTGCCGGTATCGGCCTGCTGGAAGTTGTTCGTCATGGCCACCGAGTAGAACTCTCCCACCGAATTGTCGCCCGCCAGGACGCAGCTCGGGTATTTCCACGTGATCGCCGAGCCGGTCTCGACCTGCGTCCACGACAGGTGCGCATTCTCGCGGCACAGCCCCCGTTTGGTCACGAAGTTATAGATGCCGCCTCGGCCCTCCCGGTCGCCCGGGTACCAGTTCTGCACCGTGGAGTACTTCACCTCGGCATCGCGCTCCACAACGATCTCCACCACGGCGGCATGCAACTGGTTCTCGTCGCGCTGCGGCGCCGTACAACCTTCGAGGTAGCTCACGTAAGCGCCCTCGTCGGCCACGATCAACGTACGTTCGAACTGCCCCGTTCCCGCGGCATTGATCCGGAAGTAGGTCGACAACTCCATCGGGCACCGCACCCCCTTGGGGATGTAGCAGAACGACCCGTCGGAGAAGACCGCGGCGTTCAGTGCGGCGTAGAAATTATCGGTATAGGGCACGACGCTCCCCAGATACTTCTTCACCAGATCGGGGTAGCCGCGCAGCGCCTCCGAAATCGAACAGAAGATGATCCCCTTCTCGGCCAGCGTCTCCTTGAAGGTGGTCTTCACCGACACGGAGTCCATCACGGCGTCGACCGCCACGCCGGCCAGGGCCATCTGCTCTTCCAAAGGAATGCCCAGCTTGTCGAACGTGCGTTTCAGTTCGGGATCGACCTCGTCCATCGAGCCCAGCGTCTTGCGCGCCTTCGGGGCCGCATAATAGATAATATCCTGAAAATCGATCTCGGGAATCTTCAGGTGCGCCCATGTCGGCGGGTCGAGCGTCAGCCAGTGACGGTATGCCGCCACGCGGCGTTCGGTCATCCACTCCGGCTCGCCCTTCTTGGCCGATATCAACCGCACGACCTCCTCCGAAAGCCCCTTGCCGATGGTCTCGGTCTCGATCGCCGAGGTGAAGCCGTATTTGTACTCCCGCTCGCCAATGTTTTCCAATATCTCTTTTTCGTTCTCAGCCATTGCCTGAAAAATATCGTACAAAGGTACGAATTCTTATCCGAATTTCATAATACTGCGAGCAAAACCGGTGCCGGGGAGTCCCATAAGCCTCGGACATGCGCAGCAACAGGCAATTATCGGCTCTGGAGGAAAAAATAATCGCGACTTTCTTTGAAGTTCCGCAAAAAGATCCTATATTTGCACACCCTTTCGGAGGAGAATCTCCGCAAGTGCCCGGAGAGGTGGGTGAGTGGCTGAAACCACCGGTTTGCTAAACCGACGTACGGGGTAACCCGTACCACGAGTTCGAATCTCGTCCTCTCCGCCAAGAATCGACGAAAATTGCAAATCCCTGTAAATTGCGAATTTACAGGGATTTTTATTTTGGCAGAAATGCAGAAAAAGGCATCGAAAAGCAGGTTATCCGCAGCCTATCTGGAAGTTGAAAGCGGTACCTCGCCGGACAAAAATGGCGTAGATTGAGGCGGCCGCCTTCGAAGAAGTGAAGGCGGCCGTCAACCGGATTCAGACCCGGATACCCCATCGGGCCTCAAAGGCCCCTCTGAATGGCATTACTTAAATACGGACTTTGGTACTTTGCCAATCCATGCTGCCGGTTGTTCCACCTTAAAGATATGAAGTAGTACAGCAGATGTATTAACGGTATTGTTCGGTTCATCCATTATAACCCCCTGACATACTTTAGGACCTGTTATACCCCATGGAACTATCATTTCATGATGAG
>DXGO01000112.1 GCA_019113885.1 Candidatus Alistipes intestinipullorum
TGGGGACACTTTAAAGGTTTGGGTGCGAGTTTGTCTTTTTCTTTTAATGAATCCATGGTACAACATTTTTAAGATTGAATGTTCGTTTTGCAGTCGTAAAGCATGTGTGTTCGGTTTTATGTTTTAAACCATTCAAAATACCGTTTCCCGTTTCATGCGGTTTATATCGGGATAATGAACGGAATAAGAAAACCGACCTTTCATGCTGCAAGATACAACCGGGTGAAATACCTTGGTTCCGATGTCCGCTCCAGACCGCTCCAGTCCGCACCGATGGATTTTTTTTGCCCCGAAACGGTTGTAATATTACACCGGGAACCGACCCGGCTCCGGAAGCCGCAACGGAGGATTTTCGAAACTTTGGTCAGAGATTCTCCGGCGCGGATTTTTGTTATCGCCAGATAACAGCGAGCTGTACCTTTGTCCGACAAACTGCGTTTTGTCCGACAAAGGTGCTCGCTCGGCGAGGCCGGGGTCGCTCCCCAGTCGCGACCCTTTTTCAAGCTATCTATGGATACCAACCCAAAACTGACAGACATGACCGGAAAGAAACCCCGAACGCCGAGTTATAAATACTCTTTCCGGCTTAACGAAGAGCAGAACATCCGTTTCAACGAGCTGCTCTGCAAAGCCGGATCGGAGCATAACCGCAGCCGGTTTATCGTAAAACGCATCTTCGGCGAGGAGTTCGTTGTCGTCAGACGCGACCCCTCGACGGTGCAATTCGTCACACGGCTGAACGACTTTTATTTCCAATTCCAACGTGTGGCGCAGAATTATAATCAGGTCGTGAAAGCTATCAACGCCCACTTTTCCAACGTCGCAATCCCGCATCAGATCGCTGTACTGGAACAGCGAACGAGGGAGTTGAAAGCCCTCAGTATCGAGATTCTCAACCTTGTAAAAAAGGCTGCGCAGTGACTACAATGCTTCTGTCCACAACAAACAATATCTCAATAAATGAAAACATCTGTGTGACAATGCAAAACAGGGATACTAGCCATTTTTATCCGGTTTTCCCTTTCCCTGAATACAAATGCAAGATTATCGATTTATATTACTTTAGTTAACAGGGAAGAAAAAATATGCTATTTTTTATCAGTACTTTTTTCACACTTCGCTGTCCTTATGATAAACCACCTAAAAACCATAAAAATGAACGGAACTATACGCACATTTCTTCTGATGCTCCTCTTGAGCACAATAATGCCCGCCATAGGCCAGACGGCCGGCAAAGGTGTACAAACCAAGGTCATCTCCCACCGTGGCTACTGGAAAACCGAAGGATCGGCCCAGAACTCGGTGACCTCCTTCCTGAAAGCCGACTCCATCGGCAGTTACGGTTCCGAACTCGACGTGTGGCTGACGGCCGACAGCGTCCTTATCGCCAATCACGACCGGGTATTCAAGGGTCTTGCCATGGAAACCTCCCTCTCGGGAGATATTCTTGCGACCAGACTCAGTAACGGAGAGTATGTTCCCTCTTTCGAAGCCATACTCGGCGCCATGCGGAAAACATCGGCAACCCGGCTGATTCTGGAGATCAAGAACCTCAAAGACAAGTCGAAATACCCTTACGAAGTAGGGCTCGTCGCAAGGCTGCTCGAAAAATACGGTGTCGCCGACCGCACCGAGATCATCGTCTTCGCCCACGAACTGGGAGCGGAGTGCATCCGGCAGATGCCCGGAACGCGGGTCTTCCACCTCAACGGCGACCTCACCCCGACCGAACTCAAAGAGCGGGGATATGCCGGAATGGATTACCGCAACACTATCCTAAAAGCCAACGAACACTGGGTCGCCGAAGCACACGCCCTCGGGTTGGAAGTAAATGTCTGGACGGTGAACACACGGGAAGAGATGGAGTATTTCCTCAATCTGGGCGTCGATTACATCACGACGGATGAACCCGAACTGCTTCAGGCGTTGATCCGGGAACGCAGCGGGAAATAGCGGAAAATTTTTTCGAAAAACAATTTTTCCCGGGAAATAAGTACTTTTCCGGGAGATGATTGTTCCTTATTACAGATAACCCAGACTACCGACCCAATGAAAACCATCCAAAAACTCACTGCAGCGATCCTCCTTACGGCATCGTGCGCAGGCATGTCCGTCTCCTGCGTCCCGCGGAGCGAAACGAAAAACTTGAAAATAATCTGTTACAACATCCTTTACGGGATGCGGAGGGATACGACCCAGGGAAAACGTCTGTTCGCGGAATGGGTCCGGCAGCAGAATCCGGACATTCTGGCCCTGCAGGAGGTCAACGATTTCACGCAGTTCACGCTCGAAACGCTCGCCGCCGAATACGGCCACGACTACGCCGTCATCAGCAAGGACCCGAAACTCATTCCGGGTTCGGTCGGATCGAGGACGAAATTCCCGGTGTCGATCTCCTCCAAAACGCCCGTCGTCAACGTGGACAAGGTCCTCGACAACATGTGGCATGGCTTCATCAAATGCAAGGTCGAAGGATACAACGTTATCGTCCTGCACCTGAACCCTCACCTGTACGAAGCCCGCCGCCGGGAGATCCGAACCGTTCTCGAAACGGTAAAACAGAGCGGTCCGTTCGAGAAATGGATCATCATGGGCGACTTCAACACGGTTTCGCCCCTCGACAGCGCGGTCTATGCCGACGGCAAATACCTGCAACGGAAAAAGGAGCAGGAGAAAGTGCACACCCGCAACAACAACCTCCCGGACGGACAACTCGACTTCGCCGTCAGCCAGGCGATCCTCGACTTCGGGTTCGTGGACGCCGGGTGGGCGGACAGGGAGAACTACCGGAAAGACGGCTTCACACGCCGCATCGACTTTATCTACGTCTCCCCCGACCTCCGGGACCGGATCGTGAGCTGCCGGTATATCACCGACGACTTCACGGCCGCCTATTCCGACCACATCCCGGTGGAACTGGTTCTGAAGCACGATTCCGAATGATCCCTTTTCCATATCCGTAAAATTTTCGTATTTTTGGATAAATCCGACAACCCAATAGCGTGTCCCGATGTACCAGAAGGAGATAATCGTACAGGATTCTTTGTGGCAATCGTTCGTCAACGGAAGCCGGGAGGCCTATGCCCGGCTCTATGAACTCTATGTCCGGCCGATGTACCTCTACGGACTGCACTTCTGCGACGACAGGCAGATCATCGAGGATGCCATCCACGACATATTCGTCCGCATCTACGTCAACCGGGAACGGCTGTCGGAGCTGAAGAACGTGAAACTCTACCTGCTCATCTCGCTCAAAAACACCTTGCTCAACCATGCCAACAGCAAGAGTTTCCGGTTCCGGATGGACATCTCGACCTGCCGCCAGCTCCACGACCAGACGGATCTGGAAGAGACGATCGTCAGGAAGGAGGAGAACGACCGTTCCAAACAGCTCGTCGCCGAAATGGAGAAGAACCTCTCGGCGCGCCAGAAGCAGGCGGTCTATTACCGGTTCGTCGAGCAGATGCACTACAACGAGATCGGTGCGATGATGGAGATCAACAGCCAGTCGGCCAAAAACCTGGTCCATTCGTCGATCAAAAAAATCCGCGAGATCTATCCCCACCTCTCCGGGGCTTTCCTGCTGCTGCTTTTCAACTCCCTGTAAACGTTCTCGCCGGCAAAAAGAGTACTTTTCCGGTTCCACTCTGTCCTTATACCAGAAGCAACGACAACGCATGAAAAGAGATTACACCCATATCAGCACGGAGGAACTGCTCCAAGACGATTTTTTCATCTCGTCCATCATCAATCCCACGGAGGAGACACAAATATTCTGGGAGTGCCGGCTGGCCGACGGGAATATCGACCCGGAGATTTTCTGCGAAGCCCGCAATATCCTGCTCTCCCTGAACAGGCCGCCTCACCGGGCCGACGTTCCCGAAGAACGTATCGAAAAATTGTGGAAACGCATCGAAGGTTCGGTGCACGGCCTGCGACCCGCACGGCGCCGCAGACCGGCAGCGAAGAGATGGATGTGGCCGGCCGCGCTGGTGGCATCGGCGGCATGTATCGCCGTCGCCATCGTACTGCGCCCCCTGACACCGGGCGGCGGAATGACGACCATAAACGGCACCGACATCCGCAGCCTGGCCCACACGGAGGATACGGACCACATCAAACTGGTCCTGGGCAATAAGGTGGTCGAGATGCCGGGGGACGAAGCGCACGTGGATTACAGCCAGGAGGGCCTGACGGTCAACGAACAGGAGATCGCCGAACAGGAGAGGGAGCAGGGAAAGCTCAACCTGCTGGCCGTGCCCTACGGCAAACGCTCGACGCTGATCCTCGCCGACAGCAGCCGGCTGTGGATAAATGCCGGAACGAAAGTGATCTACCCTGAAAAGTTCGCTGGCGACCGGAGGGAAATCTACGTCGACGGAGAGGTGTACGGAGAAATCGCCCATAACCCGGCATGGCCGTTCGTGATCAAGACCAAACGCGCCGGCATCGAGGTTCTGGGAACGACCCTCAACGTCAACGCCTATGAAAAGGAGGAGGAACTGTCGGTGGTGCTGGTTGGCGGAAAGGTTGCTGTGACCAACGCCAAAGGCCGCAAATCGGAACTCGCCCCGAACCAAATGTATTTCTCGTCCGGGGAACACGACTACATCACGGCGGTCAACGTGGAGGAGTACGTCTCCTGGAAGGACGGCAACTACAAGTTCCGCAACGAAAAGATCGCCACCATCGTCAAACGGCTCTCCAAATACTACAACATCAACATCGTGGCCGATCCCTCGACGTCAGGGCTCACCTGCTCCGGAGAACTCATCCTCAAAGACGAACTCATCCGCGTACTCGATGTAATCTGTAACACCGCCCAAATTCAGTACACGTGGGACAGCGAAAAACGCACCTATATGCTGCACCGATAACCGACCTAAGTCTAACCGAAAAACCTGAATTGCCTATGATAATACGATAAAGCCCCCCCCCAAAAAAAACAAGGCAGGCGATCCGCTAAAACCTCCTGCCCTGCGTCATTTGACATTACGGTAATAGGTAAACCATCAAATAACTTTACAAATATATGAAGAAAAAACCGGACTTTAAAACTTGGGCCGCAAAGATACTCCGGCCCCTTTTGCTGACGCTCCTATGCATTCCGGCATTTTCGTCGACTGCATCAGCCCAGAGCGAAAGAAAAGTATTTTCCGTTTCGGTCGAAAACAAGTCGATGTCGGAAACGCTCGACGAGATCAGCCGGATCAGCGGTTACTCGTTCTTTTACTACGACGGGCTGTTCAGTTCGGCCCGCAAAGTGACCCTCAAAACCACCAACCTCACCATCCGCCAGACCCTCGACAAACTCTTCGAAGGAAGCGAGAACACCTACGCCATCGACGGACAGCAGGTATTCATCCGCCGGGCCCCGGCAAAAAAGCAGCAGGCCCCCAAATCCGAGACCATAACCGGATGGGTGCTGGACAAGAACAACGCCCCCGTTTCGGGAGCCACCGTCATCGTCGCAGGCACGAACAAAGGCGTCACCAGCGGCATCCAGGGCGGATTCCAGCTGAGCGACATCACGCTTCCCGCGACGCTCAACATCTCGTTCCTCGGCTACGAACCCCGCACGGTGGTCGTCACGCCGCAGAACAAGGACCAGTTGACGGTCGTGCTCAACGAAGAGTCCAAACTGGTGGACGATATCGTGGTGGTCGGCTACGGAACCCAGCGCCGCGGTCTGGTATCGAGCGCCATCAGCAAGATGGTGGTCGACGAGAACAACCAGCGTCAGGTGGCCAGCCCCGGACAGCTGCTCCAAGGCCGTGTGGCCGGCGTTATTTCCACGACGGGATCGGGAAACCTCGGCTCGGGCGAACGTATGAGCATCCGGGGTATCTCCTCGATCAGCGCGGGCAACGAGCCCCTTTACGTTATCGACGGCATTCCGATCACCAACGAAGACGCCAATATCTTCAACTTCGGAGAGACCATGAGTTCCATGGCGACCATCGCCGTCTACGACATCGAGTCAATCGAAGTCCTCAAAGACGCGGCATCGGCCGCCATCTACGGATCGCGGGCCTCCAACGGCGTGGTGCTCATCACCACCAAGTCGGGCCGCGAGGGAAAAGCCACGCTTCGGCTCAACTTCCAAGCGGGCATCTCGCAATTCCCCAACCTCCGGAGGGTGAAGATGGCCAACTCAAAACAGTATATCGAAGCCTATAACGAAGGCGTCGACAACTACAACCGCCAGTACGGTTATCAAGTCGGGGACGCAGACTACCAAGTCCACATTCAGAACCCCTTCGGCACGATGCCCGACACCGACTGGATGAAGATCGGCACGCAGCTGGGCCGGAGCTACAACGTCGATGTCTCCGTGTCTGGAGGCAACGCCAAGACCACCTATTACGTGGGCGGAAGCTATAACGACCAGACCGGCGTCATCCGCACCAACGCCATGCGCAAGGCGAACCTCAAGGCCAAAGTGACGCAGAAATTCGCCAAATGGCTGGAGGTGGGCGCCAACGTTTCGGGCAATTATATGAAGAACGACCAGATTCCCGGCTCCAACATCGGCTCGTCGATCCTGGAACGCCTGATCCACCAGCGCCCTATCGACCATGTCTATACACCGGGGGGGGGATATTACACCGGCGGCACTCCCCAACTCACGTTCCACAACCCCGTGCAGATCCTCGACGAGCAGATCGCCTATATCGAGAATTACCGCATCTTGGGCAATTTCTTCGCCAAGTTCAACTTTTTCGACGACAAACTGCAAATTCAGGCCAACTACAACGCCGACCTGAGCTTCACCTACGACTATACCTACTATAACGAGAACCATCCCTACGGTACGGGCGTGGGACGTCTGGTGGAGGCTTACCGCCACGTGCCCAACACCACGTTCGAGGTCTACGCCAACTATAACGACAAGTTCGGCGACGTCGATTTCAGTGCCATGCTGGGCCACTCCTATCAGGATGTGACCCGCAAGCAGAATTACGTCGACGTGCGCGGATTCCCCTCGCCGTCGTTCAACATCGTCAATGCCGCTGCGGAATTCTACAACGTTACAGGAACGCTCAACGAATACGCGATGGAATCCTATTTCGGACGTATCACCGCAGGCTACAAAGACCGCTACATGCTCACCGCGACATTGCGCACGGACGGTTCGTCGAAATTCGCCCCCGAGAACCGCTGGGGCTGGTTCCCCTCCGTTTCGTTCGGATGGAACCTCGGCAACGAGCCCTTCATGGAGGACTCGGGCATCGACCTGAAATTCCGCGCCAGCTACGGACGCACCGGCAACCAGGAGGGCATCAGCCCCTGGGCCTATCACGCCAAGATGTCCGGCGGCAAGAACTACGGAGGACAAAGCGGTATCGCGGTGTCCGACTTCGGGAACCGGAATCTTCGCTGGGAAAAGGCCGACCAGTATGACGTCGGATTCGACCTGGCCTTCCTGAAAGGCAAGGTCAACATGATCTTCGACATCTACCAGAAAAACACATTCGACCTGCTTTACAACAAGCCGGTGGCCGCCCATACGGGAACGACTTCGACCCTCTCGAATATCGGATCGATCCGCAACCGGGGCGTAGAATTCACCCTCAACACCCACTTCAACTTCGGCAAGCACTTCTCTTGGCTCTCGCAGTTCAACATCTCCCATAACAAGAACATCATCAAGTCGCTCACGGGCGAGGACATCATCGGCTCCAACCGCATCCTCCGCGCAGGCGAGGAAGTGGGTTCGTGGTACGTGTTCGAGCAACTCGGCATCTACCAGTACGACGGAGAGGTTCCCGATCCGCAGTATGCCGACGGAATCCGGGCCGGCGACGTCAAATGGAGGGATGTCAACAACGACGGACAAGTCACCGACGAGGACCGCGTAATCCAGGGCTCTTCAAACCCCAAGTTCTTCGGCGGATGGAACAATACATTCAAGTGGAAGGGTCTGCGCCTTGACGTCTTTTTCACTTACCAATACGGCAACAAGGTGCTGGCTGAATGGATGATCAACGCCGCACGTCTCAGTCACACGTCGAACGTACTGGCGTCTCAGGTCGAAAACCGGTGGACGGGCCCGGGCAGCACCAACGAATACCCGCGCGCCATCTTCAACCGGGCGACCCCCAACGTGCGCAACTCATCGCGTATCCTGCACGACGGCTCTTTCATTCGGCTCCGCAGCCTCGTCCTGGGATACGAATTCCCGGCGGCAATCACGTCGAAGCTCCGCATGAAAGGACTCCGCATCTACTTTCAGGGCGACAACCTGTTCCTCATCTCGAAATATCCCGGCTGGGATCCGGATGTCAGCAAGGATCTCAATCCGTTGTATTACGGCGTCGACCGGCTTACCGTACCCCAGCCGCGTATGTTCACTTTCGGTATCAACATAACCATCTAAACGGAGAGCGAAACCTATGAAAAAGATACTATTTCACTTCACACTCGTCGTCCTTGCAGCCGCAGGCTTTTCCTGCGCAGGCGACCTCGACAGATTTTCCCGCTATTCGATCCCGCCGGAAGCCGTCACCGAAGCCGACCTCCCGGCCATGCGCATGGGCGTTTACAGCAGTTTCCAGAGCGGCGGACCCGGGGTGCGTTCCTATATCATGTTCGACATCCTCGGCGGTAACATCCGTGGAAATTCGGGAACTTCGAAAGACCAGATAAATTCGATGCTCTCGTCGCTCAACAGCTACCAGAACACTTCGTGGGCAGGCTATTTCTACATCCTGTACCAGGTCAACAACCTCATCAAAGCCGCGGAAAAATACCCTGGGTCGTCGGAAGCCACGCTGGCACTCGGCGAATCCCACTATTTCAGGGCATACCTCTACTACTGCATGGTAACCCGCTGGGGCGACATGCCCATCCTCCGGGAGAATACGCAGGAGAACGTGCCGCGCGACCCTGCCGAGCAGGTATGGAATTTCATCGAGGAAGAGTTGGAGCTGGCACTGGACCTGCTCGGATCGAGTAAAAGCTATTATTACGTGTCACACGACGCAGCCGTCGCGCTCATGGCACGCGTGAAGCTGAGCCGAGGCAAAAAAACAGAGGCCGCCGAACTGGCCGAAAGCCTGATCGGCAAGTATAAACTCGACGATTTCGAAAAGATCTTCCGCAAGGCGGCCAACACGGAGATCATCTTCGCCTTCGAGAATCTCTCGGAGGAGTCGGGGCTCAACATCAGCGACCTGTTCTACACCTATGCTCATGAGAACAAAGGCCAGGGGGTCTACTATCCCACCAAAGACCTGCTGGCGATCTTCCCGGACGAGGACAAGCGCAAGGAGATCACCTTCACCAGCGTAGCCGGACAGACCCTCTTCAACAAGTATCCCAGCGGACAGACGGGCAAGGACCCGGTAATCGTCTCGCGTGTCGCCGAGATGTACCTCATCAGCGCCGAAGCTCAGGGACGCCCCAACGGACTGGCGCGACTCAACGACCTGCGCGAAGCCCGTGGACTGACGGCGATCAACCCCGCCCCGACCACGGACAAGGCGTTCATGGACGCCGTGATGGACGAGCGCCGCAGGGAACTGGTGACCGAGAATTTCCGCTATTACGATTTGGTTCGTACCGGCCGCGCCGTGGAGGAGCTGGGCATCCAGTCTCATCAGGTACTATTCCCGATACCTGGCCAGCAACGCCTGCTCAACCCGCTGCTGGGACAAAATCCCGGATACGGGGACTGATTATGCAGCCAAAAACCAAGTCTTATTGTAAAAAAGACCGTTATGAAAACCAACAATAAAATATTCTTGAAAATCCGACTGTTGTTTTGCCTTTTTGCATTGTCCACAACTCTTTGGTCGTGCAACGATACTCCTGATTACAATGATGCGTACGACAATACAACCGCCACAACGGCTGTTGCCCAAAAACTCGTCGCGGGCACGGGGCTGATCGGCCATATGATCGATGACCGCACCTGGACCGTTACCGACGGTGTGGAAGCCACCGAAATTGCATACGTCTCGTACGAAGGTTACACGACGAAGATGTTCGTCGTCGAGGTGGACCTCTCTAATCCCGCCATTTCCATCGCGGCGTCGCTGCCCGACAACGGCACGACGTTCAAGATGCAGTCCATGACACGGCAGGCCCTTGCAGCCGATGCCGCCGGCAACAAGGTCTGGGCAGGTTTCAACGCTGACTTCTTCAATATGACGACTGGCGTACCCCGCGGTCCCGTACACCGGAACGGCGTCATGCTGAAAAACACCTTCGACAGCGGCGAACGCAGCGTGTTCTACATCACCCGGGACAAAAAAGCCGCCGTGGCGCATCGCGACGACTATCCTGCGGTCAATGCCAGCGGCGTGATCCAGGAGGCCGTGGGCGGCGGCGTGATGCTCATGACGGAGGGTGAACTCGTGACGCAAGAGGAGGAAGGTCTCGAACCGCGCACGGCGGTAGGCGTGTCGGAAGACGGAAAAACGGTTTGGTTCCTCGTCGTCGACGGCCGGAATTGGAGTTATTCCAACGGTATGCGCTATCAGGAACTGGGGCTCTGTTTCCAAAGCATCGGAGCGCACGATGCAATCAACCTCGATGGAGGAGGCTCCACGACATTCCTCGTCCGCACTACGCCGGAATTCACCGACGACCGTTTCAAGGTCTGCAACTGGCCCTGTGACAACGGCGGCCAGGAGCGGGCCGTAGGCGACGGGCTCCTGATTATTTCCAACCAATAAATCCGATGAAAATGAAAAACATAAGCACCTATTTCACCCGGACGGCATGTGCACTTCTGCTCCTTGCCGTGTCAGCGGGATGCGAAGCCTTTCCGACCGACGACAGCGGATTCACCCCCGAAACGCCCGAACTCTCCATCCGGGCGAACGAGGTGGAGAACGTGCCGCGCGAAAAAACGACCCTCACCATACCCGTTGAATCGAACCTGCCGTGGCGTGCAGGCACGGATGCCAGTTGGATCTCGTTCGAAAAGGCCCGCGGAACAGGTGACGGAGACTGCATCATCTCCGTTGCACTCAACACCTCGCGCGACGAACGGACGGGGACCGTCCGGATCTGGATCACGGACGATGCGGTCAAAACCTTCCGCATCACCCAGGCGCCGACCGTCGCCGGAGAAAATCCCATGGACTATTACGTCAAGACGGACGGCGACGGTACGGCCGACGGACTGTCGTGGGCAAATGCTACCACACTCGAAAATGCCTTGAATATGGCGACGTTTGGTGATAAGGTACACTTGGCTGCCGGGACATATACTCCCTACGCACCTGTAGCGGGCGGAAGCCTCGACAATGCGAGCGACAAAACGTTTGAACTGAACTCTAACATTACCCTCATCGGAGGCTATCCCTCCGATGCAACGGAAGGAGCCATATCCGCCCCCGCAGTCAATGAGACGATTTTCAGCGGTGAAACGGAAAACGGAACAGTATCTCATGTGGTCGTCGTAACTGCAGTTCCCGATCCCGATTTCCGATTGAAAATACAGGGGATTACGATCACTGGCGGAAAGGCACAGACCAACCGGAAAGTTACGATCAACGGAACTTCGGTAGATGCCCGATCTGGAGGCGGTATTGTAATCGTCGCTTCGGCCGTCGACTTCGTAAATTGTAAAATCAAAGGCAATACAGCACAGAACAATGGCAATATCGTACTCCACAATGGATCGGATGTCAAATTCGAAAATTGTGTAATTTCGGACAATATCCACTCCGGCAATAACGGCGGCGCCGGTATTTACAACGACACTTCCACGCTGACTGTCGATAACTGTACGTTTGAAAATAACCGTACCTCCCATTTCGGCACAGCAATCTATGCTGTCAATACCAATGCAAAGTCGTACAATTATATCTACAATTCGACCTTTACGAAGAATGTGGCCGATCACAACACTCGTCAAGGAGGTGCAATCTATGGTCGCGAAAACTCCGAAACCGTGATCGTTAACTCCACGTTTATGGGTAATACGGGCGGCAAAGGCGGTGCCATCGCTGTATACGGCGCAAATGGCAAGACGACGAAGTTAGACATTGTTAACTGTACGATTACAGGAAATACGGCAAAGTCATACGGCGGGGGAATCAATATTTCCAACAGCTATTGCATCACGAGAATATACAATACGATCGTCTCAGGCAACAGCGATCCTAAAAACTCGGATCTTCAACTTGACGATGACGGCGGCCAAGCCGTGCTTTCCGCAGGACAGTCTTATGTCAACGGAAGTCAGATATATGACGTCAATAGCATTCTTTTGCAGGATATATCATTCGATGCGGAAACGATGCTTGGTCCGCTTTCCGATAACGGAGGCAAGACACAAACCGTTGCACTGAAGGGACCGGATAATCCGGCTCTTACCAACGGCATGGGAGTGCCAATGTTGAGAGCATTGCAGATTGAATATTCACAGTGGATATCGAAAGATGTAATCATTCTCGATCAACGCGGAGTAAGTCGTGACGGAAAGGCCGTGATTGGTGCCTGGGTCAACGAATAGGACATACCCAGAATTTGGAAACAGGCAATCTGCCGGAGCAAGAGGAAGCTGGGATATTCCGCCTCGTTTCGACAGATTGCCTTTATTATCAGTAATTCAAATGAAAATGAAACGATCCTTATTTTTGTTATGCGCTGTTGTCCCGGTCCTGCTGTCCGCAACGGCGTTCGCTGCGAAACCCGCGAAAAAACAGCAGGAGGCCGAAAAGGTCGAAAACATAATCCTGATGATCGGTGACGGAATGGGGCTGGCCCACGTCACGGCCCTGATGATCGAGAACGAATACCGCCCTATCCAAATGGAGCGGGCTCCGGTGACCGGATTCGTGAAGACCCATTCGGCCAACAATCGTGTAACCGACTCGGCCGCCGCGGGAACGGCGTTCTCCACAGGCCGGAAAACCAACAACTCCCGGCTCGGGCTCGACAGCGCGGGAAACCGCCTGCACACCATCCTCGAAAAAGCCGATGCCCGCGGTATGGCGACGGGTGTAGTGGTTACCTCCGGAGTCGTCCACGCCACCCCCGGGGCATTCTTCGGCCATTCGATGGACCGCCGCAAATACAAGCAGGTGGCCCTCGGCCTGCTCGACACCGACATCGACGTGCTGATCGGCAGCGGCCGTCAGTATTTGGAGGAGGGTGATCCGAGCATCATCGGGAAGCTCGAAAAGAGGGGCTGCCTCGTGGTCCGAAGCCTCGAAGAACTCGACGACGTTTCCGAAGGCCGGGCCATGGCACTCTATCCGGGCGACAACTACGGCATCCCCACCATCGCCGAAGGCCGTTCGCCGGAATACCTCCCGCAGGCCACGGCCAAGGCCCTCGAAATAGTGACGAACAACAGCCGCGGAAAAGGCTTTTTCCTGATGGTGGAGGGTTCGCTCATCGACAAGATGTGCCACGCCAACGACGCAGCGGGTATGCTCGCCGAAATACGGGATTTCGACAACGCCGTGGGTGTGGCCCTGGATTACGCCCAGGCACATCCCGGGACACTGGTAATCATCCTCGCCGACCATGAAACCGGCGGGCTCGCCATACCCTCGGGAAATGCTGATTTCCATCTGTCCGAAAGCGGCATCGGATATGTCTGGGGCAGCGTGAGCCACACCGCGTCGATGGTGCCGCTGTTCGCCTACGGGCCCTGCGCGACCCGTTTCGGAGGGGTATTGGAGAATGACGAAATAGGTCGAAGGATGCAAGAGGTCTTGGGATTGCAGCCATGAAAAAGACATTTTACATCCTCATACAGGCCGCCCTGCTCACCACAGGATGCTGCAATACGCCGGCGGACGATCCGTTGTCACGCACGTCCGACATGGCTGGATGGTCGATAGACGTCGTAGCCCCCGGCTGCGTGTGGTACAACTATACGGGATTCTACCTCCCGACGGGAGCCAACCAGACTATCAACGTCCTCGAAATAGACCTCTCGCACGGCGGATATTCGCTCTCGGTCGTACACAGCGAAGAGGCCGATTCGCTTTCGGCATTCGCCCTCCGCGCGGACGCCTTCGCCGGGATCAACGGCTCCTATTTCGAACCCGACGTATCGTTCGTGAAGACGGACGGGAAGGTCCGGCGCGAAGTGACCGTGGACAAAACCCACACCCGTTACTGGAAGCACGAAGGGGCATTCTTCCTCGATCCTGCCACGGGAAAGGCCGACATAGACTATGGCGACAACGCCTCCTACCTCGCCAGCACTTATCCCACCGTACTCTCGGGCGCCCCGATGCTGATAGCCGATTACGAACCTGTAGGCGAAACGTTTGCGGCAAATCCGGACAGCCTCGACCTGCGCACGCTCGACTACGAAGATTACCGCCGCCATCAGGGTGTGCGCCATCCGCGGGTGGCGATCGCACTGACCGAAGACGGCCGGGCGCTACTCATCACCGTCGACGGACGCTGGTGGACGTCATCGGGAATGACCGCGCAGGAACTGACCCGGATGCTTGTCCGGCATTTCAATCCCCGCTGTGCATTGAACCTCGACGGAGGCGGCTCGACCACGATGCTGATCGGAAACCGGGGCGTACACGACACCCATGTCGTGAACTTCCCCGCGGACAACAAACGCTACGACCACTACGGCCAGCGCGCCGTCAACAACGTGGTATTGGTGAAAAGGAACGATTAACGCACGACATCCCATGTTCGACAAAATAAAAACCTTTTACGGAATCAGCAAACCGGTTCCGCCGTTGCAGTGCGGCCCGAAGGAACGGGACAGGCTCTACCGCAGGCTCCGCTTCCAGAGTTTTCTGGCCGGAACGGTCGGTTACAGTCTTTACTACGTCTGCCGCACCACGCTCAACGTGGTGAAGAAACCGATCATCGACAGCCATGCGCTGGATGCGCAGCAGTTGGGCATCATCAGCTCCGCGCTGCTCTTCGCCTATGCCGTCGGAAAGTTCGTGAACGGACTGCTGGCCGACCACAGCAACATCAAACGTTTCATGGCGACCGGACTGACGGTTTCATTCATCGCCAACCTCTGCGTGGGACTGCTGGGTCTGTTCTCCGGCGGAGGGACCCTCGCCACGACGACCCTGTTCGTCGTCTTCGCCGTCCTGTGGGGCATCAACGGCTGGAGCCAGTCGATGGGCGCCGCCCCGGCGATCATCGCGCTGTCGAGGTGGTATCCGCTCAAAAAGCGCGGCACCTATTATGGATTTTTCAGCGCCAGCCACAATCTGGGCGAAGCCATATCGTTCGTCTTCGTGGGACTCGTCGTGGGGTTCGCCGGATGGAAATGGGGATTCGTCGGGTCGGCCATTGCCGGAGCGATGGGCGTGGCGGTGATCCTGCTCTTCCTGCACGACACGCCCGAAAGCAAGGGACTGCCGCCGGTGGAGGTGCTCTCGGGCGAGGCCGGGGACGAAACGGAGGTGGAACGGGAATCGGTCGGCGCGGCCCAGAAAGCCGCGTTCGGAAACCCTTACATCTGGATACTCGCCCTGGCCAGCGCCTGCATGTATGTCAGCCGCTACGCCATAAATGGCTGGGGCGTCATCTTCCTCCAGGAGGTCAAAGGCTTCCCGCTGGCAACGGCGACCCAGGTCATCTCCGTCAACGCCTTTCTCGGCATCGCAGGGACGGTCTTTTCGGGATGGATGTCCGACAAATGGTTCAACGGGAGCCGTTACAGTATCGCCGTGACGTTCGGCGTGCTTTGTTCCGTGTCGCTCGGTCTGTTCCTGTACTCCGGCTCAGGCATGTTCATAAACATCCTTTCTATGGTCCTGTTCGGCATCGCCATCGGGGTCCTGATCTGTTTCGTGGGCGGTTTGATGGCCGTCGATCTGGTCCCGCGCCGGGCCAGCGGCGCAGCGCTCGGGATCATCGGGATCGCCAGCTATGTGGGTGCGGGGATTCAGGACATCATCAGCGGCGCCCTGCTCGACAAACACAAAACCGTCGTCGACGGCATCACGACACACGATTACAGCGTCGCATCGGTATTCTGGATCGCCGCATCGGTTCTGTCGTTCCTGCTGGTAGGGGTCGTCTGGCGCAAGGCGTCGAAAAACAACCGGCAGCCAAGCTGAATGAAAACGGCACGGCATACGTCACATAAATCGTAAATCAAACTATTTCCTCCGACATGAAAAAATCACTATTCCCATTTTTCGTCATCACCTTGCTCTGTGCTACGGCAGCATACGCCCAGCGCGGGCCCGAATGGCTCAAAAACGCCGTGATCTACCACATCTACCCCTCGAGTTTTCAAGATAGCGACGGCGACGGCATCGGCGACCTCGAAGGCATCCGCAGCCGGCTCGATTACGTGAAAGCCTGCGGGTTCAACACCATCTGGCTGAGTCCTGTTTTCGAAAGTCCGTTTGAAGACGGCGGTTACGATATCACCGACTACTACAAAGTAGACCCGCGTTTCGGAACCAACACGCAATTGGTCGAGTTGATTCGCGATGCACATGCGAAGGGAATCCGCATCTGCCTCGACCTCGTGGCCGGACATACGTCGGATAAACACCCGTGGTTCCGCCAGTCACGCAGCGCCGACACGAATCTGCAATACAGCGATTACTACATCTGGAGCGATTCGAAATCGAGCTTTCCGACCAAGAAGTTCGTGAAGAGCGATGCACCCCGCAACGGCAATTTCCTGAAAAACTATTTTGAAGTCCAACCCGCTCTCAACTACGGTTACGCCCATCCCGATCCCGACGAACCCTGGCAGCAGGGATATGACGATCCCGGGCCGAGAGCCGTACGGCAGGAGATCAAGAACATCATGGCCTTCTGGATGGACAAGGGCGTGGATGGATTCCGCTGCGACATGGCGATGAGCCTGGTGAAAAATGACGACCGGAACCACACGGCCACCGTCCGCCTGTGGCACGAAATGCGCGAATGGATCGACGCCCGCTATCCCGAGTGCATCCTCATATCGGAATGGAGCCAGCCCAGCGAAGCCATCCCTGCGGGTTTCCATGTCGACCTGATTATCCACAACGGCGCAGGTTCCGACATGTACAGTCCGCTGATTTGCAATACCAACGACAAAAATCAACCGACCGTTTGTTATTTCGATCGCGCAGGCAAAGGACAAATCCGCAGTTTCGTCGATCGTTATACGAAGGAGTGGCATGCCACACGCGAACAAGGTTATCTCTCGATGCCCACATGCAGCCACGACATCTGGCGCCTGAACCGCAATCAGCGCAATACACCTGAAGAACTGAAAGTCACGATGACCTTCTTCCTGCTCATGCCGTGGGTGCCGACCGTCTATTACGGCGAGGAAATCGGCATGCGCAACATAGAGGACGCTCCCATCAAGGAGGGAAGTTTCGCGAGACGCAATCGTAGCAGCTGTCGCACGCCGATGCAGTGGGATGCGACGCCTAACGCAGGATTTTCGACGGCCGACGCCGCGAATATCTTCCTGCCGGTCGATCCCGATCCGGCGCGGCCGACCGTAGCGGCACAGATCGACGATCCGCACTCGCTGCTCTCCTACACGCGCGGCCTGCTGGCCCTGCGCGCCGCGACCCCGGCTTTGGGGACTTCGGGCGACTGGCGCTATGTCAGTGACCCTAATCATCCCTATCCGATGGTTTATGCCCGCGAATCTGCAGGGGAGAAATATATCGTAGTGCTCAATCCTTCGGCACAACGTGCTACGGCACAATTCCCCGAAGAAGGCGCCGTCGCAGAAATCGTCTATGGCAGCGGAGTGCCGGCACGCTATACGGTTCGCAAAGATCTGGCATCCGTCAAGGCGGAACCGGTGTCCGCTACCGTGTTGCGCATGAAATGACTTGCCATTCTACGACATTGTTTCATTTTAACCATTCTCTTTGAACCGATATAAGAGTTTGAACAGCACACATGATCTTTCAACTGTATGTATATGTCAGACTCGTATGATGCAGTATTGGGAATGACATACAAGACTGCCAACGAGCCCCGGAGCAAATATCTCCGGGGCTCGTTGTATCCAAGTTTCAGAAGATCCAGGAACCTCCTGCGAATTTTCAAAATACGATT
>DXGO01000113.1 GCA_019113885.1 Candidatus Alistipes intestinipullorum
TCATCAACGCCACGAAGATCGCCGCCGAACTCGGCCTCGGGTCGCGCACGAACACCATCATGCAGTCGGCCTTCTTCAAGATCGCCAACGTGATTCCGTTCGAAAAGGCCGTTGAGGAGATGAAGCACGCCATCCTGAAGTCCTATGGAAAGAAGGGCGAGGATATCGTCAACATGAACTATGCGGCGGTCGATGCCGGCGGCAAGGAGGTCATCAAGATCGACGTTCCGGCCGAGTGGGCCCAGATCGAGGACCGCGGTTTCGAGACGCCGTCGCATGCCGACTATCCGGAGTTCATCCGCAAGGTCGTGGAGCCGATCAACGGTCTGAAGGGCGACGACCTGCCCGTCTCGGCCTTCAACGGCCGCGAGGACGGTACGTGGGACAACGGTACGGCCGCTTATGAGAAGCGCGGTATTGCCGTGAACGTGCCGGAGTGGAAGATCGCCAACTGTATCCAGTGCAACCAGTGCGCCTATGTCTGCCCCCACGCAGCCATCCGTCCGTTCCTCGCTACGGAGGCCGAGGCTGCCGCTTCGGGCACGGAGTGGAAGCAGGGCCTGGGCGAGACCAAGGAGTACAAGTTCCGCATCCAGGTGTCGCCGCTCGACTGTACGGGCTGCGGCAACTGCGTCGACATCTGCCCGGCCAAGGAGAAGGCCCTCGTGATGCGACCGCTGGAGGAGCAGCTTCCGCAGGGAAAGAACTGGGACTACATTACGAAGAATATCGGATACAAGCAGGTCGTGGACAAGACCAAGTCGGTGAAGAACCTGCAGTTCGCACAGCCGCTGTTCGAGTTCTCGGGAGCCTGCGCCGGCTGCGGCGAGACCCCCTACATCAAGGCGCTGACGCAACTCTTCGGCGACAAGATGATGGTGGCCAACGCAACGGGCTGTACGTCGATCTACTCGGGTTCGGCCCCGTCGACTCCCTACTGCATGGATGCCAACGGGCGCGGACCCGCCTGGGCGAACTCGCTCTTCGAGGACAACGCCGAGTTCGGTTTGGGTATGCACCTCGGCGTGGAGAAGCTTCGTGACCGCATCCAGCTCACGATGGAGGAGGCCATTGCCAACTGCACGAAGTGCTCGGATGAACTGAAGGAGACGATGAAGGAGTGGATCGCCAATCGCGGTTCGTCGTCGAAGTCGGCCGAGGTTTCGGCTCGCCTGATCCCGATGATGGAGGCCTGCGGCTGCGACTACTGCAAGAAGATTCTCGAACACAAGGATTGGCTCGTCAAAAAGTCGCAGTGGATCATCGGCGGCGACGGCTGGGGCTACGACATCGGCTACGGCGGCGTCGACCACGTGCTGGCTTCGGGTCAGGATGTGAACATCCTGGTGGTTGACACGGAGGTTTATTCCAATACCGGCGGACAGTCGTCGAAGTCGACGCCCGTGGGCGCCGTTGCGAAGTTCGCATCGAGCGGCAAGCGCATCCGCAAGAAGGACCTCGGCGCCATGGCCATGACCTATGGTTATGTCTATGTGGCTCAGGTTTCTATCGGCGGCTCGCAGCAGCAGCTCTTCAACGTGCTGAAAGAGGCAGAGGCCTATCCGGGTCCGTCGCTCGTGATCGCCTATGCACCGTGTATCAACCACGGTATCAAGGGCGGCATGACGCGCACGCAGACCGTTGGCAAGGAGGCCGTGGCTTGCGGTTACTGGCACCTGTGGCACTACAACCCGCAGTTGGAGGAGCAGGGCAAGAACCCGTTCGTCCTCGACTCGAAGGAGCCCGACTGGTCGAAGTTCCGCGACTTCCTGATGAAGGAGGTGCGCTACACCTCGCTGCAGAAGTCGTTCCCGGCCGAGGCCGAGGAGCTCTTCCAGGCTGCCGAGGAGAATGCCAAATGGCGCTACAACGGATACGTACGCCTGTCGAAGCAGGAGTATTGATTCGCGAGATAAGATAGATGTATGGACGGAGGCTGCGGGTCGATCCGCAGCCTCTGCCATTCACGGAATTCTTGTGCGACGTGGCGCGGATTTTGAATGTGTGAACAGAAGGCATTCCGGGCCGGACCGAAGGTTTGTTGCGGTGCGGTTTCCCGGGTATGTCGGATCGATTAAAAAAGACTGGAAAATATGAAACGAATCGTTGCAGCCGTTGCGCTGCTCGTTGCGATGACCGCCTGCGGCGGCGCGCAGAAAAAGGCCCCGCTGGAGGGCACCCTGTGGAAACTCTCCGAGATGAAGGGGATTCCCGCCACGGCCATCACGGCCGAATCCGATTTCTTCACCCTGCAGTTCAACGCCGCCGACACGATGGTCAACGGCCGGACGAACTGCAACCGCTTCTTCGGCCGCTATGCGGTGAAGGATGCGCGGCTGTCGTTCGATCAGATGGGCATGACGCGGATGGCCTGCCCCGACATGACCTACGAAGATGCCTTCGTGAAGATGCTTGATGAGGTGGACCGCTATGCGATCGAGGGTTCGGAGCTGAAGTTCTACGGCGATGACCGCCACCTGGCGACCTTCCATGCCGTGGAGGTACCCGATGCCGGAAAGTAGCGGCTCCGGTCCTTGCAGATACAAAAGAAGCGGGCTTTCCGATCGGAAAGCCCGCTTGTCGTTTCTCGGGAGACGAATGTCCTATTCGCTCAGCGGCGTAACGCTGACGTAGGATTTGCCTTCGCCTTTCTTGCAGAACTCCACGGTTCCGTCGACCAGCGCGAAGAGCGTGTGGTCTTTGCCCATGCCGACATTCTCGCCGGGGTTGTGAACCGTACCGCGCTGACGGACGATGATGTTGCCCGCCTTTGCGAACTGACCTCCGAACAGTTTGACGCCGAGTCGCTTGCTTTCCGACTCACGGCCGTTCTTCGAGCTACCTACACCTTTCTTGTGTGCCATGATGATTCAGTTTTTAAAGGTTTATGCAACGATGT
>DXGO01000114.1 GCA_019113885.1 Candidatus Alistipes intestinipullorum
AGCGTCCGGATCGAGGTGGATTCGGCGTGCAGGCTCACCCGGTGTTCGAGGTTCACCTCCGGACTCGGTACAAAACGATACGCGGACTGTTGCTCGATGGCCTGTAAGGCCTCTTTCAGCGGTGCCGCTTCGAGGTCGAGGCGGATTTTTCGCGTCTGCGCATGTCCTGCAAAGGGCGCCTGCAGCACGAAAACAAAGAGTGCAAACGCCATAAACGCTTTGATTTGCGCATATTTATTCATACTTTTGTGAATTAAGGTTTAGGTTACTTCGATAAATAGCTTGAACCCGGGTCTGCGGAGTGCGCTACCACTGCCGCAGACCTCTTTTTATACGGGTTAATACGGGCTCAAAATACCGTTTCAGGTCGTACGGAGAGAAAGGATTCGGGTTATCTCATAGGCAAGTCGGTTTTCTGGGTTGGGGGATTCGTTTATCGGTTGCGCACGACGATCGTACGCTGTTCGGGGTCGAATTCGTAGGCGATGGGGTAGATTGTCTGCAGAACCTTCATGGCGTTGTCCACACCGTCTTGGATGTGGATTTTACCCCACTGGAACTTCGTCTCGGGAACCGTCACGTCCTCCAGCCGGATATCCACGCCGTAGACCTGCCGGTAACGGTCGATGATTTCGCGGAAGGTGTGGCCCCGGAAGTTGATATAGCCTTCGGTCCAAAGGTAGTCGTCCGAATTCTCGATTTTCCCGACGGCCAGGCGGGAGCCTTCGAGGCGCACCGTCTCGTTGGGATGGAGCCGGACGGTCTGGTCGGTTTGGCGGTTGCGAACCTCGACGCTTCCTTCGAACAGGGCTGTCGAGAAACTCCCTCGCTCACGGCTGGCCGCCACATCGAATTCCGTCCCCAGCACCCGCACGTCGCACGCATGGGTCTCCACGACAAACGGATGGTCGGCATTGTGCGTCACGTCGAAACGGGCTTCGCCATCGACCCTCACACGGCGTTCGGCGGAGGCAAAAAGCGCCGGATATTCGAGCCGGGTCCCGGCATTGAGCCACACGGTGGTACCGTCCGAGAGCGAAATCTGCAAATGCTGCCCTGCGGGGACGTCAAGGGTGATATTCCGGGCGCCGAGGCGTTCGAGCATCCGGCTTTGGTGGAAGTAGTAGCCCCCGAAGAGGAGCGATACCGCAGCGGCGGCCGAAAGCCCGGCCACCGCCCAGCGACGCATCCGGTGGCGGAGGTTGTTTTTCCGGTCACGTGCGTAGAGTTCGTTGATGAGCGGGGCACTCAGGGCGGCCAGGTCGTGACGGCGGTGGACCTTTGCGAGCAGGCGTTCGTGGGCCGGATCGGCATTCAGCCAGGCAAGGATCTCCTGTTCCTCTTCCGGGGTGGTTTGGCAGGAGACGTAGCGATATAAGAATTCTTCAGTCATTTTTTTTCGGCTTGTTTCACTATATAATCACTTGAGCGAGGCAAAATCGTGAAAATTTCAGACGCCCGATGCAAATAAATATCTTTACAAATTTTTTCAGATTTTTCAATAACTGAAAGCGGTTGGGAATCAGCGTTTTTTTGAGGGTGGCAGAGCCCCGGGCGGCGCAAGATAAGATAAGGCGGGAATGACCGGCGCTCCGGGAAGGGGCGCGGCAGGACATGAAGATGGTTCCGGTGACGGGCCGGGCCGGCATCTGGGATCAAGGATTTACAGGAAGGGAACCAGCCATGCGGCCAAGGGCAGGTAGTCCTTCAAGGCCACCCGGAGCATCTTCTTTGCGGCCCGGATCTCGTAGTCCACCTGGCTCTCCGAGAGCGAACAGATCGCCGCAATCTCCCGGTAGGACATCTCCTCGTAACGGTAGGCAATGAATACCCGACGCCGCACCGGCGACATCTGCAGCAACTCCTGCTCGATGATATGCAACGCCTCGTCCAGCAGCAGTTTTTTTGGATCGTCAGCCGTCTGCCGCAGCACGTAGTCCGAAAGAATGCGCAACTCCATCCGCTGAAGGTTGTCGTGGGCCCGCAGGTGCTGCTGCCGGTCCCGAAGCCAGTTGCGGCATTTGTGGATAATTACCGTGTAGATGTAGGCGGGGATGTTCTGCTTGTCGAGGTTGCGGCGGTTTTCCCAGAAAACCACGAAGCTGTCGGTCACAATGTCCTCGGCCGCCATCCGGTCACGCACGTATGAGAGGGCGATCCGCACGAAATAAGTCTTGTATTTCGCGTAGATCTCCTCGAAGCCATGGGGCAAAGCGACGGTTTTCGGCTGCTCCTCCATAATTGGTCCGCTCTCCAACAAGGTAAAGATAGCATTTTTTGGACGGGATGACAAATTTTCGGGTCCGGATTTGCCGTTTGTTGCACCCATGGAACGAGTCGGAAATATTATATATTTCCGAGACATTCGCCGGACAGTTCAATGGCTTTTTTGATGAATCGGTCGCAGATAGCGATTGGCCTTGCCTTGCTGTTTCATATTTTCGACCTGGAGCAGGAGAGGTCACGATTGGGTCTCGGACTTGTTGCCTAAGAGAATACTCTTTCAGGAACCGGATAAAAATGAAAAAGCCCTATATATCATTGATATATAAGGCTTCTTGCCTGCTTGCAGCGCTTTCTTTTCCTGCGCCCTGGGGTGGAAGAAGGGGCTCGAACCCTCGACCTTCGGAACCACAATCCGACGCTCTAACCAACTGAGCTACATCCACCATGTCGATACGCATTCGTCGTATCGGAGTGCAAATGTAATACACTTTTTCGGTCTGTGCAAAAAAATCGCAAGAAAAATTTTCTTCCCAGCGTCGGGTGACAAAATGGCAGTCCATCCTGCTCGTTTGTCACGCCCGGCCTGCCAAAATCCGCTTGGCACAGCTATTGTTGGGATGGAGGTGCGCCTGCGGACGAACCCCGGGCGTACGGACGAATTCAGAGTTACAAACAATAAAACCAAAACAGCTATGAACGTAAAACCCTTATCGGATCGCGTGTTGATTCTCCCGAATCCCGCGGAGGAGAAGACGGCCGGCGGACTCATCATCCCCGACACGGCCAAAGAGAAACCCCTGGCAGGCAAGGTCGTTGCCGTAGGCCCCGGCACCTCGGAGGTCAAGATGGAGGTCAAGGTCGGTGATCAGGTGCTCTACGGCAAGTATGCCGGGCAGGAGATCCAGATCGACGGCGAGACCTACCTCATCATGAAACAGAACGATATTTTGGCAATCATCTAATTTCGAAGAAGCACTATGGCAAAGGATATTAAATACAATGTTGAGGCGCGCGAACTGCTCAAGGAGGGTGTCGATGCGCTGTCGAACGCCGTGAAGGTGACCCTCGGCCCCAAAGGCCGCAACGT
>DXGO01000115.1 GCA_019113885.1 Candidatus Alistipes intestinipullorum
GATTGAAAAAGGGCGCCCTTGCCATGCGGAAGGACGCCCTTGGTAACGTGCAGGCCCTGTAAGCCGGGTTCTGTTCCCGAAGCGGATTTCGGGCCCCTGTCATTTATCTACGACGGCAGTCACCTGCCGCCTCCAGCAACCTACCCCCCGGCATCGGGCGAGCAACCCTTAATTGCCGGTATACACGGTCTTGCAACCCACGGGACGTACGGCCGGATGACATCACTGCCTCCGCGGTGGGCTCTTACCCCGCCTTTTCACCCTTACCGGTCGGAAATTCCGGGCGACGCACCGTGCCTGTCCCTGTGCGGGAGGCCGATGGCTCCGGACGCCTTTACCGGCGGTTGTTTTCTGTTACGCTCCCATGACCTCACGGCCATCAAGTCGTTAGCTTGCGTGGCGCTCTGTGTTGCCCGGACTTTCCTCTCCCGGCCTGCGGCCGGCAGCGACAGAGCGGGCCTGCGGGGCAAAGATAGGGAATTTTCGGAAAAGTTTGTGCTTCCCGTTCTGGGAATCTGTCGTTGGAGAGCTGCGGCGACGGATGGGTACGCCTTCGCAGCCCGCGTTCGCTATAAAATCTTCTTTACCCACCGGAATCCCTTATAAGGCGGGTAACGGAACGGGAGGTCGAACTTTTGCGGGGCGCAGACGAGGGCCCGGCGGTGGGAAAAGGCGTCGAAACTCTCACGTCCGTGGTAGCGGCCCATCCCGGAGTTTCCCACGCCGCCGAAGGGCAGGGCCTCGTTGGCGATATGCATGATCGTATCGTTGAGGCAGGCACCGCCCGACGAGGTGTGGAGCAACACGCGCTCCCCCTGCTTTTCGGGTCCGAAGTAATAGAGCGCCAGCGGTTTCTCGCGCGCAGTAATAAAGTCGATGGCCTCCTGTGTCTCGTCGAAGAGCAGCTCGGGCAGCACGGGACCGAAAATCTCCTCCTGCATGACCGGCGATGCGGGGTCGACCTCTTCGAGGAGCGTCGGTTCGATATAGCGTTCTGCAGCGTCGGTGTCTCCTCCGATCGTGATACGACCTTGTGAGAGGTATCCCGAGACTCGTTCGAAGGCCCGGGCGTTGACAATGCGTACGAAATAGGGGCTTTCCCGGGCATCGTCGCCGTGGAGTTCGCGCAGCGCCTGGGCATAGGCTTTGCGGAAAGGCTCCTGCAGCGAACGGTGGAGCAGCAGGTAGTCGGGGGCGATGCAGGTTTGTCCGGCGTTGAGGGTCTTGCCCCAGGCGATGCGGCGGGCGGCGACGGTGATATCGGCTCCGCGGTCGACGATGCAGGGGCTCTTGCCGCCCAGTTCCAGCACGACGGGCGTCAACGTACGCGCTGCGGCTTCCATGACCTGCCGTCCGAGGTCAGGGCTTCCGGTGAAGAAGATCACATCCCAACGCATGTCGAACAATTGGCGGTTCACCACGCGGTTGCCCTGCACGACGGCGACATACTCCTCGTCGAAAATCTCCCGGATCATCGCCTCGATCGTCCGGGCGACGGTCGGCGTGTAGGGCGAGGGCTTCAGCAGGGCGGTACACCCGGCCGAGATGGCACCGACCAGGGGATTGAGCAACAGCTGCACGGGATAGTTCCACGGTGCGACGATCAGCGCCTGCCCGAGGGGTTCCGAGAGGATACGGCTCTTCGACGGCAGGAGTTTCATCGGCGTCGGCCTCCGTTCGGGTCGCATCCACGCCTTGAGGTGGCGCAGGTGGTTGCGGATTTCGCCGCGCACGATGCTGATTTCCGTAAGGTAAGCCTCCTCGGGTGATTTGTGCAAGTCCTGCCACAAGGCATCACAGAGACGCTTCTCCCAGTTGACCATCGCGGCGTCGAACCGCCGGAGCATCGTGCGGCGGAATGCTTCGGGAAGCGTCGCTCCCTGTCGGAAGTAGGCTTTCTGGGCCGCTGCGAGTGCCGTAATGCGTTCGGAGGGGGTATTTTCGAGAGTTGCCATGTGTGTAAGCGGTTATTTTCGTCCGGTAAAGTGGTCCATCGTGTGGTAGATGCCCGCCCAGTGGCCGATGATACAGTCGAACCACGAGGTCGGCAGTACCCCCTGCGCCAGGCGGATCAGGTGGAAACTCCATGGGATGCCGCGGAAATCGCAGTTGCGTTCGATGGCGCGGATGATCTTCCGGGCCGTCTTTTCGGGGTTGAGAATCGGCACGAGGCGCGAGCGTACGCCGTCGAACATCCCCGTATTGATATAATAGGGCGCCACGGTGGTGACGTGCACGCCGCTGCGGGCCTCCTGCAACTCGATGCGCAGCGAGTCGGACCATCCGATGACGGCCCATTTGCTCGCGGCGTAGACCGACATGCGGGGGTTCGAGATCATGCCGGCGGCCGAGGCAATGTTGCAGATGTGCCCTTCGTTGCGGGCGATCATGCCGGGCAGGGCCTGCAGAGTGAGGAGCATCGGGGCCGAGGCGTTGACGGCCATCGTGCGCTGAATCTCCCCGACCGTTTGGTGTTCGAACGTCTTGTTGCCGGTGATGATGCCGGCACAGTTGATGAGGATGTCGACCGGCCCGCACTCCTCGACCGTGCGGGCAAAGGTGTCGGCCACCTGTTGTGCATCGGAGACGTCGACGCGGTATCCGGCCGTGCGGCCCGGAGCATTGTAGGCCGCCAGCGATGCGGCGATATTCTCTTCGTTGAGGTCCCAGACGACCACCTTGCGCGCCCCTTTCTCGAGCGCCAGGCGTCCCATGATACGGCCGATGCCCGAGCCGGCACCGGTAATCAGGACGCATTTCTCCTTGATTCGGGTCATGTATTCTTCGGTTTTTTCCGCGGCGGCCCAGGGGCGCGGGCGGAACTACTTTTCGCGGAAGATGTTCAAATGGCGAAGCAGCGGATTGCGGCGGTCGAGCAGCAGGAATTCGGCCAGCAGCAGGACCAGCGCCGCAATGAGCAGGTATTGGTATTGCTCGTTGAACTCCTCGAAGCGGACGGTCGAGAGTTCGGTCTGCTCCATCTCGTTGATGGCCTTCACGATCTCGTCGAGGCCGATCGACTGGGTCGTCGAACGTACGTAGGCGCCTCCGGTGATCTCGGCGATTCGGGCCAGGGCCTCCTCGTCGAGTTTCGAGACGACCATCTCGCTGTTTTCGTCCTTGATAAAATCGCCGTTGATCTGGATTGGTGCTCCTTCGGGGGTGCCGATACCGATCGTATAGATTCGCACGCCCATCTCGGCGGCGCGCTCCGCGACGGCAATAGCGTCGTCGTCATGGTTTTCGCCGTCGGTAATCAGGATAATCACCCGGCCGTGGCTCTGCTCGGTGTCGCTCGAGAAGGCCAGCAGCGCCTGTTCCAGCGCCTTGCCGATGGCTGTGCCCTGCACCTCGACCAGCGAGGGGTCGATGCGCCGTGCAAAGGCCTGCGCCATGCGGTAGTCCGACGTGATCGGGAGCTGCACCTTGGGCTCTCCGGCGAAGACCACCAGCCCTACGCGGTCCTGCTTCAACCCTTCGAAGAGCTTGCCGATGGCGTATTTCGTGCGTTCGAGGCGGTTGGGTTGGAAATCCTCGGCGAGCATCGAGTTCGAAACGTCGACCGTGAGCATCATCTCGATTCCCTGAGCCTTTTCCTCGCGGAGTTTCGAGCCGAACTGCGGGCGGGCGGCCGCCAGCACGATCAGCAGGACAGCCAGGCAGAAGAGAATGAATTTGAGCAGGATGCGTCCTGTCGAGACTTCGGGCATGAGCTCGTCGAGCAGCCCCGGGCGGCCGAAGCGTGCCAGACGTTTGCGGCGGCTGCGGGCCGCCAGCGCAAAGAGCACGAGCAGCACCGGCAGGGCCAGCAGCAACCAGAGATATTGCGGATTGGCAAATCGGAACATGGCGAAAGGCTTTTACGGAATACGTTTCAGTACGAGGTTCGACAGCAGGAACTCCAGCAGCAGAAGCCCCAGGGCGGCAAGCACCCATTCGAGGAAGAGTTCGTGGTAGGAGATGTGCTCCGTGACCTCGACCTTGCTCTTTTCCAACTGGTTGATCTCGTCGTAGATGGCCTGCAGCTTGGCCTTGTCGGTAGCCCGGAAGTATCGGCCGCCGGTCATCTCGGCCATCGTCGTGAGGGTCTTCTCGTCGATCTCGACCTTCTGGTTGACGAACGTGAGGTTGCCGAACATGTCGATGGCCGGATAGGGTGCCATGCCCTCGGTGCCCACGCCGATCGTATAGACGCGGATGCCCTGGGCCTTGGCGATTTCGGCGGCTGTCATCGGGGTAATCTCGCCGCGATTGTTCACGCCGTCGGTCAGCAGGATGATGACCTTCGACTTCGCGTCGCTCTCCCTGAGGCGGTTGATGGCCGTGGCCAGCCCGTTGCCGATGGCCGTGCCGTCTTCGATCAATCCGCTGCGGATGCGGGCCAGCAGGGTCTGCAACGTGCTTTGGTCGGTGGTTAGCGGGCTCTGCGTGAAGGCTTCGCCGGCAAAGGCCACCAGTCCGATGCGGTCACCGTAACGGTCGGCGATGAACGACCCGGCCACCTCCTTGGCGGCTGTGATGCGGTCGGGTTTGAAGTCCCGGGCAAGCATCGATCCCGAGACGTCGATCGAAAGCATGATGTCGATTCCCTCGGTCGAGGTCGAGACATTCTGTTCGATGTCCTGCGGGCGGGCCAGCGCTACGACGAGCAGTGCGAACGCCGCGGCACGCAATACGAACGGAAGGTGCCGCAGGTAATAGCGCACCGTGCGCGGGGCTTTCCTGACACCCTCGATGGTGGAAATCTGGATGGCTGCACCGCCCTGCAGGGTCCGCCATACGTAATAGGCGATCATCGGCACGAGCAGCGCGAGCAGCCAAAGGTAATAGGGGGATGCGAAATGCATGGCTTGCGAATGTTTTTACCAGTTCTTCTTTCCGCGGACAACCACACCCTTGTTCTTCTCCTTGAGCTTCTCCTGGGTCTTGTCCTCCTGGGCCTGGATGGCATCGAGCATCTGCTCCTGTTCCTGCGGCGAGATGCCCGAAGGGGTCGGCTGTCCCTGACCGGGTTGCGGGTCCTGATCGGACTTCGACGGATCCTGCTCTCCGTTCTGGTCTTTTCCCGGGTTCTGGTTCGGATCGTTGTTCTGATTCTGGTTCTGGTTCTGGTCCTGATTTTGATCCTTGTTCTGATCCTGCTGGTTGTTGTCGCCACCGCCACCACCGCCGTTCTGGTCGTTATCCAGCAGCCGTTTCGTATAGGCGTAGTTGTATTTGGCCTCCATGTCGGAGGGGTTCAGCCGCAGCGACTGCTTGTAACTTTCGAGCGCCTCCTTGTATTTCTGCTGCTTGAACTGCGCGTTCCCGAGGTTGTAGAAGGCTTCGGCACGCTCCGTATCGCTGCGCAGCGAATCGGCTGCGGCCTGCTGCATCGTCTGTTCAGCGTGGTCGTAGCGCTCGGCCTTGTAGAGAGCGTTCCCGAGGTCGTAGGTCGCCTCGAATTGTCCCGGAGCCGCCTTCAGCGCCTGTTCATAGCGCTCGATGGCCTGCTCGTAGTTTCCCTTGTGGTATTGCCGGGTCCCCTTGCGCACGAGCGAACGTTCGGGCAGCTGCTGGGCCGAAACCCCGGCAGCCATCAGAAGCATCAGAAGGGTGATATGCAGAGTCCTGTACATGGTCTTGGCGGTTAATTTTGCAGCGGAGCCTCCTCGTCGACCGGTGCCGGTTCTTCGACGAGTTTCGTCTCCTCGACGAAATAGTAGGCTTTCAGGTAGTCGTTCTCGTTTTGCTCTGCCTCGGGCGTCGCCTTGGCGAACTTCACCAGGTCGGCATCGCGCAGGATTGCCGTGAGGTCCATCCGAGCCTTGTCCGGAAGCTCCTCGCCGCGCATCGCCTCGATGATCTCGTCGGAGGTCATCTCCATGGCGCCGATGCCCCAGCGTGCGGCGATGTAGGTGCGCACGATGTCCGAGATGCCCGAGTAATACTGTTTGTGGCGGTTGTTCTGCCAGAGTTTCTGGTTGTGCAGCGTCTCGAGGGCCTGGATGGCGGCCAGGTGGGGCGGGAGCGGCGGGGTGGCCTTGAAGAGGTCCCCGAGGTGTTTCCCGCGGCTTTCGAGCCACTTGTGGAAGGCATAGCCGGCCGCAAGGAGCAGGAGAACGATCAGCAGGCCCCACTTGACGTATCCGGCGATTTCACGGAACCGGAACGGCAGGGTTTTCTGCGCCTTGAGGTCATAGATCGACTGCGAGGTGGAGTCGATCTGGAAGGTGCCAACCGTCAGGTAGATCGAGTCGGCGTTGTAGATCGAGTCGATGATGTTCTTGTCGGCATAGAGCACCTTCGGCACTCCGAGGTTGAACTTCCCCTCCTCGAAGGCGGCCAGGCGGTAGCGCTTGCGCAGCTTGAGCTGGCGCCCGTCGCGCGAAAGCGTATCGACCGGGCAACTCTCGACCAGTTCTATCTCTCCGCTGCGGATGTCGAATTCGGGGAACTCCACGACCTGCACCAAGTCCTTCTCCACGTCGATGATGTAGTCGAAGCGGTCGCCGATGAAGACGCTGTCGGGTTCGATGTGCGCCCGCACGACGGGCCGCTCCTGCGCCGCGAGGACGAGGGGGCCGAAAAGAAGGGCGAAAACAAGAAGTCGTTTCATCGTTGTTTGAAGAGTTTCATGAGTTCGGCGACATAATCGCCGTCGGTTGACACGTTGGCCGTGTCGATACGGTAGTGTTTGAGCGTGGCGTCGATGCGTTCGCTCCGTTCGCTCCATGAGGCGGCATAGTGGTCCCGCACGGCGCGCGACGAGGTGTCGATCCATACCTTGCGCCCGCTTTCGGCGTCGCGCAGTTCGACGATTCCCACGTCGGGGAGCTCCGTCTCGCGCGGGTCGTAGACGCGGATACCCACCAGGTCGTGCTTGCTCCCGGCGATCTTCAGCGCATCCTCGAGCGCCGCCTGGTCGGCGGGGGCGTCCATGAAGTCCGAGAGGATGAAGGTCGTGCAGCGCTTCTTGTTGACGTTCGTCAGGAAGCGCACCGGCTCGGAGAGCTTCGTGGAGGTGGATTCGGGACGGAATCCGATCAGTTCGCGGATGATCATCAGGATGTGGCTGCGCCCCTTCTTCGGGGGGATGAACTTCTCGACGTGGTCCGAGAAGAAGATGCAGCCCACCTTGTCGTTGTTCTGCGAAGCCGAGAAGGCCAGCACGGCGGCGATTTCGGTGATGATGTTCTTCTTCAGCCGGTCGGTCGAGCCGAAC
>DXGO01000116.1 GCA_019113885.1 Candidatus Alistipes intestinipullorum
GAGAATCGGGTTGTTCTTCGTACGCCGCGAAAGAATCTGCAGCACCCGCCGAATCTCCTCGTCTCGCCCGATCACCGGATCGAGTTTGCCGCTGCGGGCCTGTTCGTTGAGGTTGATGGCGTACTTGCCCAGAGCGTCGAACTGTTGCTCGGAGGTCTGCGAATCGACCGTCGCCCCCTTGCGGAAGGTGCGGATCGCCTCGATGAGCTCCTTTTCGGTCGCACCGCTGCGCTTGAGCAGGTCGGACGTCTGGCCGCGCTCGGACAAGAGCCCCAACAGCAGGTGCTCGACCGAAGCGTACTTGTCACCGAAATTCTTCGTGAAGTCGATGGCCCGCTGGATTACCCGCGAGGTATCCTGCGAGAAGTATTGCTCGCCGTTGCCACCCTCGACACGCGGGAGCTGCCCCACGGCCCGGTTCACTTCATCGCGCAGCCCGCGGACGTTGACGCCCACGCGCCCGAGCAGGAAAGTGGCCAACGAATCGTCCTCGCGGATCAACACCGCGAGCAGGTGGAGCGGCTCGACAGCCTGCTGTCCGCGCTCCCGCGCCAGGGTGAGCGCCGCCTGCAGCGCCTCCTGTGCTTTGATGGTCAATGTGTTGATGTTCATATGCGTTATTGTTTTTATTGTTTCGTGTTTCGACGCTTCAAACAGCAAAAGGCCTGCCAGCCATGAACACCGGACATTTCGGCATTTGTTTTTTCAAAAATGTCACAAATTGACACTTCCAAACTGACAGATTCCGCCATTACGACACAAATACGAGTCTCGACCGACACCGATTCATCCAGCGAGGCACATGCGGAAGAGGAGGTAGCGACGAGGCGTCCCTGCGACCATCCAAACGCGCACACACGTCCGAACCAGGAACAACCATCTGATTTACATTCAAAAAATTTAACTGCATTTTTCGTTTTTAATGACAATTTCGGTATCTTTGCAGCCTCCGAAAGGTTCCACCGCTAATGCAGAAAGATTGCCAACAGGCTTCCGGATGCCACCACCTCGCGGAGCATACTCCCGCAGCCTTCGTGTCGTCTGACAGAATGGCCGACCTGCATCGGGAGAGAATGGGAAAAACGGATACAAGACCAACGAACGCACGTTCACATGAATTTCTTACCTGCTCTTCGCTCTTTCCTGGCCCACGAATGGCTCGTCCTGCAGAAGGCCTATTTCAGGCATACCAATCGGGAAAGACTCCTCCGGTTGCGCTATAAGGAGAAGTTCGGTAAGGAGCCCGACCTGAAAAATCCCCGGACCCTCAATGAAAAAGTCATGTGGCTCATGCTCCACAGCGACGACACGCGCTGGACGGAACTGGCCGACAAATACCGCGTGCGCAAATACGTCAAGCAATGCGGGTTGGGATATATCCTCAACGACCTCTATGCCGTTTGGGACTCGGCCGACGAAATCGATTTCGACGACCCCCGCCTGCCGGACAGTTTCGTGCTAAAGGCCAACAACGGATACGGAGACGTCATACTGGTACGCGATCGGAAAAAGATCGACCGCAAGGCCGTTCGCCGCAAATTGGATAAGTCGGTCCGTCACCGCTTCGGGCGCAAAAGCGGCGAGTGGCACTATCTGGGCATTCGCCCCTGCATCATTGCCGAGCGGCTGCTTCCCGCAAATCCCGCATTCGGCAGCACACTCGTGGACTACAAATTTTATTGTTTCGACGGGAAACCCCGTTACTGCCAGGTTTGCTACGACCGCACCTCGCCGAGCCACGCGAAAAAGGAGCTTTTCGACGCTCATACCTGGGAAGACCTCGGACGCTACGTACGAACCAAAGACAACCGGCCCGCCAAACAATTCATCCCGCGCCCCGAATCGCTCGACGAGATGCTCGTCCTGGCCGAACGCCTCGCACAGGGATTCCGAATGGTCCGTGTGGATTTCTACGAAGTAAACGGACGCCCCGTTTTCGGAGAGATGACCTTTACTCCCGCAGCCGGTACCAGCCTGAACTTCAACGACGAATTCCAGCGGATTCTGGGCGACTGCCTGCCGTTGCCCGAGTGCCAGACGGTACCGAAACACAAAAAGCCCTCCCCGTTGTCAATTTTTAACCTGCTATTTTTAATTTTTAATTTTGATTTCGGTATCTTTGCGCTATTATGAGTGATTTCATCGTAAGCGCACGCAAATACCGACCCGCGACCTTCCGTTCGGTCGTCGGGCAGCAGCATATCACCTCCACGCTCCAGAATGCCATCGAACGCGGACAGTTGGCCCACGCCTACCTCTTCTGCGGCCCCCGGGGCGTCGGAAAGACCACTTGTGCCCGCATCTTCGCCAAGGCCATCAACTGCCTGGCACCCCACGGCGCCGAGGCGTGCAACGAGTGCGAGTCGTGCCGTTCGTTCAACGAGGGTCGCTCGCTCAACATCCACGAACTCGACGCCGCGTCGAACAACTCCGTGGAGGATATCCGCACACTCATCGAACAGGTGCGCATCATTCCCCAGGTAGGCCGCTACTCGGTCTTCATCATCGACGAGGTCCACATGCTCTCGGCTGCCGCCTTCAACGCCTTCCTCAAGACGCTCGAGGAGCCGCCTGCCCATGCCATCTTCATCCTCGCCACCACCGAGAAGCACAAGATCATTCCGACAATCCTCTCGCGCTGCCAGATCTACGATTTCAACCGCATCCGCGTCGAGGACTCGGTCGGGTACCTCCGATACATCGCCTCCGAAGAGGGCATCACGGCCGACGAGGAGTCGCTGAACCTCATTGCGCAGAAGGCCGACGGCGGCATGCGTGACGCGCTGTCAATGTTCGACAAGGCCGTGTCGTTCTGCGGCACGACACTCGACTACCGCAACGTCGCACGCACGCTCAATGTCCTGGATTACGACACCTATTTCAGCGTCACCGAACAGCTTCTCGCCGGAAACTACGTCGGGGCGCTGGTCACATTCGACGAGGTGCTCTCCAAAGGCTTCTCGGGCCAGACCTTCATGGCCGGGCTGAACCGCCACATGCGCGACCTGTTGATGGCCAAGCGGCCCGAAACCCTCCGTCTGATCGAAATGACCGGCACGCTGCTCGAACGATACCGCGTGCAGGCGGAGGCCTGCAGTGTCGAGTTCCTCTTCGGGGCCATCGCCCTGCTGACCGATCTCGACGGGAAAATACGACAGTCGTCGAACCAACGGCTGCTCGTCGAGCTGGGCCTGCTGAAGATCGCAGGGCTCGGCCAAAAAAAAAATAGCACCCTGACATCCTCCGGGGAGTATCCGCTTCCCGAATTATCTGCTCCGACGGCAACCACGGCGTCCACACCAGTTCAGGCGACCCCGGCAGTCCAGGCAACCCCGGCAACCCCGGCACCTCAGACGACCGATGTCACCCGGACCGGTTCGACGACCCCGGCACCCCGGGCAACCGCAACGGCCCCGGCAACTCCGGGAGTCCCGGTATCTTCCACGACGAATGCTCCGGCAGCGGAAGCTGCCGCCACCCGGGAGGCCCCGACCGACTCCACACGCCCGGCACCCACGACAACGGCGCCGACTCCCGTCGCAACGTCTCCGACCGGGAACGGGCAAACCGCACCGGCAGGGCAGACTGGAACACAACCTGCGGCAGCCCGCACGGCGGCAACGGCACGGCCGCACCGCAAGCCGTTGATCTCCGGGACGTCGCTTTCGGAGTTGCTGGCTTCGGGAGGCGAACTCCGAAACACGGAATCCCCGGACATAGATACCGGACCGACCGTTGCCGAGGCATCCGACCCCAACGTCGAGCAGAAATTGCTGCACGCCCGCGAGGAGATCATCCGGATGATCCGGGAACGGCGCCCGCGCTTCGTCGCCTCCTTCGAGCAGATGGAGATTCGCAACAACACGATTGCGGTGCGCGTGCCCACCTCGGAATTGCACGACGAGATGCTGCGCAGCAAAACGGAACTGTTGATGCAGATCCAAACGCTGGCCGGTATCACGGGACGGATCGACCTGGATGTCGCCGTCGACGACGAGGTACGGAAGGCTCGCCCCATCAAACTCGAGGACCGCGTGCGGTACATTTCGGAGAAGAATCCGCTCGTCACGGAGTTCCGCAAGGCGCTGGACCTCGAGTTGGAGTAATCCCGGAGGGAAAGGGTAAAGGGCCGGGTGCAAGGCGTCACGGCTTTCAAAACATGAAAATAAATTAAATAAAAGAAATAGCACCATGAAAAATTTCATCGAAGAACTCGAATGGCGCGGCATGATCCACACGATCATGCCCGGAGCGAAGGAACAACTCGAAAAGGAGATGACGACGGCCTACCTGGGCATCGACCCCACGGCCGACTCGCTCCACATCGGACACCTTGTAGGTGTAATGATCCTCAAGCACTTCCAAATGTGCGGACACCGTCCGCTGGCCCTCGTAGGAGGCGCTACGGGCATGATCGGCGACCCCTCGGGCAAGTCGCAGGAACGGAACCTTCTCGACGAACAGACCCTG
>DXGO01000117.1 GCA_019113885.1 Candidatus Alistipes intestinipullorum
CGTATGGATGTCGCAGGCATTCCTCGACCCGATCTCGTCGATCGCCCCGACGGCCTACATCGTCTGGCAGAACTTCGTGAACTCCTACCAGATCTATAAAAAAGACCGGGAGAAGTTTGCGAAACAGCAATAGTTTCCGATTTCAAACCCCTAAATCCGAACCGATCCATGAAACAGATGAAACTGATTGGCGCCTGTGCCGCTCTGGCGGTACTGTGCAGTTGCGCCCCGCAACAGCCGCAAGAGACGGCAACCGCCGAGAATGCCGTGATCGAGACGATCATGGCCCGACGAAGCATCCGCAAATACAAGAAGACACCCGTCGAACGGGAGAAACTCGAACTGCTTGTCCGGTGCGGGATCAACGCCCCGAATGGCTTGAACCGCCAACCGTGGGCCGTGCGCGTGGTGGACAACGCCGCCTTCATCGACGGCATTACCGAGGTATACAAGGCCGCGCAGCCCGAAGCGGCTGAAGACCCGGCGTTCAGGAACATGTTCCGCAACGCCCCGGCCGTCATCTTCATCGCCGCACCGACAGATGGCTCCGGGCAGGTCGACTGTGGTCTGCTGGGCGGGAACATCGTCCTGGCGGCGCAATCGCTGGGACTGGGTACCTGCTGCCTGGGCGGCCCGACCCGCTTCATGACAAGCGATCCCGGAGCGGCGCCCTACCTCGAGCAACTCGATCTGCCTGAAGGCTACGGGTTGCTCTATGCCATCGGAGTAGGGTATCCCGACGAGGCGCCCGAGGCCAAGCCGCGCGACGAGAGCAAGGTGAAGTTCATCGACTGACATCGCTATAAAAACGGCGCACATCCCGAATGATTCCGGAACATGCGCCGCTTATCGGTCGCTTGTTTTCGCTCAGCGCTGCGGCACGAACTTCAGGCAAACGGGTCTTTCCGTCTCGATGCGTTCGCCCGTGTCGGAGAGCAGGCCCGATACTGAATCCCGGGCGTAGAGTTCGATCTCATTGGTATCCCGGCATGCCACCAGCAAGTATTTTCCGTTGGGAGTGATGATGAAGTTGCGCGGATGGGCGCCCGTCTGCCGGTAGCCAACCTTTGTCAGGGTGCCGTCACGGGAATCGATCGCGAAAATCGCCACGCCGTCGCCTTTCAGTCGGTTGGAGGCATAGAGATGGCGGCCGTCGGGCGAGACATGAATGTCGGCGCTTCCCTGCGCATACAGCGTGTCAGCCCGCACGGTCTGGATCGGCTGCAGCCCCTTCTCCCCGTAGTCGAATACGAGGACCTCGCCCGAAAGTTCGGTAATCAGATAGGCATGGCGCCCGTCTGGCGCGAAGTCGATGTGCCGGGGCCCGGAACCCGCCGGCAGCGTAATGTCGAAGACCTCCGCTTCGGAAAGCAGCGGGGTGGCGGAGAACTTTTCCCGCTTGTTGAGCGGGAAACAGTGGATACGGTCCGTCCCCAGATCGTTGGCCAGCAGGTATCGCTGATCGGGGGTGAAAGCCACACAGTGAAGGTGCGGTTGCGATTGCCGTTCCGCATCGGCACCATGGCCCCGGAAATCAAGGGTTCTCCCGGGCCGTACCAGACCGGCCGAATCGAGTGGAAAGAGCGTGATGTTGGCCCCCAGGTAGTTGGCCGTAAGGAGGTAATCCTCCTGAGGACTGAGGGTGATGTAGCAGGGTGCGGCGCCGTGCGTAGGTTGGGTGCCGAGGAGCGTCAGGGCGCCCGTTGTGGCGTCAAAAGAGAGGACATGGGCGCACGAGGCGGTATCCTCCTCCTCTCCGACGGCATATACCTTTTTCCCGTCGTGCGAAACGGTCAGGTAGGAGGGATTTGAGAGCCCTTTCAGTCCGCAGACATAGCGGCTTGAGCCGTTCTCCTGGTCGAAGGCGTAAACCTTGACACCTTCGCTTTGGGGCGAGGCGTAGCTTCCCACCAGCAGGTAGAAGGTATCGGCGGCCGGAGCCGCAGCGGTTGTGTTTCTTTGCGTGCTGCGACATCCGGGCAACAGGACGAGCAGTAGCAGCGCCGGAACAATGCGGAGCCGCGAAAAGAGATGGTAGGCCATATCGGTAAAAGATAAATCCGGTGACGGAATAAGGAGGAGCGCATGCGGAGTCTGCTGTCACGTTATCCGCAGCCGGGGCGGGAACGACGGAACCTCCCGAAGGTGTCCGGCGCAACTCTTACTTGCGGAAGATGAAGTAGACGGCCAGGATCATGCAGAGGAATCCAGCCAGATGGTTCCACCGCAACGAGTCGGAACGCATGAAGACCAGTGCGAAAACCGTGAATACCGAAAGCGATACGACCTCCTGGATGACCTTCAGCTCCCAGATCGAGAAGGGCCCTCCGAATTCGGTGCTTCCGAGACGGTTGGCCGGAACTTGGAAACAATACTCGAACAGGGCGATGAGCCAACTTAGAAGTACGATGGCATAGAGACCGAAGCGTTCGAGACGCGACTTGAAGGCGATGTGGCCGTACCATGCCAGCGTCATGAACGCATTGGAAATGACAAGCAGTACGATAGTGGCAAAACCGCGGAGCATGAAATTCGGTATATTTGGGTTTGAACGGCTGCAAAAATAGGTAATTTTTTGAAACGATGATACCGGACGAAGGTAAAAAAAACGAAGCTTGTGCGTTGATTACCGGCGCATCGTCGGGAATCGGCCGCGAATACGCACTGCTGTTGGCCGGGCGGGGTTTCGATCTTATTCTGGTCGGAAACCGAGAGGAGGAGAACCGGCAGGTGGCCCGCGAGATAGCCGAACGTTACGGAGTCTCGGTATGGCCCCTGTATGCCGACCTGGCGCGCCCCGATGCTGCGGAACGGATTCATGCCGAGACGACGGCTCGCGGATGGAAGGTCGAGGTGCTGGTCTGCAATGCCGGAGCGCTCCGTTTCGGGTTGCTGACCAACGAGGCGCCGGAAGCTGTTGCCGGGCTCGTGACGCTTCACTGCACGACGCCCGCTCTGCTCTGCCGACGCTACGGTGCGGAGATGCGGGCGCGGGGCTGCGGGCACATACTCATCATGTCGTCGGTAACTGCCTGGATGCCATATCCCACTGTCGCGCTCTATGCCGCGACGAAGAGTTTCCTGCGGAGTTTTGCCCGGGCCCTGCACGACGAGATGCACGATGTCGGCGTGCACGTCACGGCTGTATTCCCCGGGGCGGTAGACACGCCGCTCTACCGGCTCGACGCCATGTGGCGGCAGCGGCTGTTGCGGTGGGGCGTGATGCTCCCGCCCCGCGTCGTGGCAAAAAAAGGGCTCCGCGCCCTGTTTCGGGGCCGGAGCCGTTGTATTCCGGGACTGTTTGCCAAAATTTGCATTTGCGGCTGCCGCCTGCTGCCCGCATGGGCCATCCGGGCCGTCCTGCGCCACCCGACCGTGCAGCGGTTACTTTAACCGCCGCATGTCGGCCTCCGTGTCGGTCCTATGCCAGCAGAGCCGCATAGCGTTCGGGATCGGCAAAGTCGGCAAACGTATCGACAATTATGTCGGCTGCGGTTTGCTGAAGTTCTTCACGCGGAAGGGTAGTTGTGAGCGCCACGATACGTCCCGCTCCGGCACGCCGGGCCGATTCGATGCCCGCCGGGGCATCCTCGACAACAACACACTCCTCGGGCGGTAACCCCAACGCGGCGGCCGCCGTAAGGTAAATCTCCGGATCGGGCTTGCAGCGCGTGACCATGTCGCCCGAAATCCGGGCCTCGAAGTAGGGACGGATGTCGCAGCCATCGAGCACGAAATCGACATTCGCCTTGCATCCCGACGAACCCACGGCACAACGGACTCCGGCAGCCCGCAACCGTTCGAGCAGTTCCCGCAGCCCGTCGACGGGCCGGATGTCCGGAGCGTATATTTCACGGTAGATGGCCTCCTTCTCGTCGGCCAAAGCGGCAAATCCCCGTTCACGGATCACCTCTTCGGGCATCACCAGCCGCATGATATCGTCATTGCCCATGCCGATTCCCTGCTTGAGACGCTCCTTCCAGCCTTCCACGCCGTAACGGCCGCAAAAAATCTCGAAGGCCCGGATATGGGCTGCCGTATTGTCCACCAGGGTTCCGTCCATGTCGAATAAAAGCGCTTTTTTCATCGTCGTGTCATTTTCAGCGGGTGTAAAGATAGGTATTTTCCACGAACCATACGGAAGATGCGTGGAAAAAAACATCTTCTTCGAAGAATTTGAACTACCTTTGCATCCGCATGGGGAGGGGCCGATGCGTCTCCGGCATCGGCCCCTCTGCTTCTGTTACGAAATATTACGAATAAGCATGGCTCACGCAAAAATCGAAAAAACGAATGCAGCACGGTTGCTCGACCGCGCAAAAATCGCCTACGAACTCGTACCGTACCAGGTCGACGAGGAGCATCTGGCGGCCACGCATGTCGCCGAACAGCTGGGCGAGGCGATCGAGAGCGTCTTCAAGACCCTCGTCCTGAAAGGTGACCGCACGGGTTATTTCGTCTGCGTGGTGCCGGGCGACCACGAAGTCGACCTCAAGGCCGCAGCCCGCGTCTCGGGCAACAAAAAGGTCGACCTGATCCCCATGAAGGAACTGCTGCCCGTCACGGGATACATCCGCGGCGGGTGTTCGCCCATCGGCATGAAGAAGGCCTTCCCGACCTACATCCACGAGTCGGTGACCGGGCAGTCCCACATCTACATCAGCGCCGGTGTGCGGGGGCTTCAGCTGCGCATCGCCCCTGCCGATCTGATCGCCTACGTCCGCGCCACGGTCGCCGACATCAGCCGCAAGGCCTGACGGTACCTGTGTTTGCGGGTGTAAATAAACCGGAATCTACTCCCAGAATCGGAAAAAGTGGTGCACGGGTCCGTGTCCGTGTCCGATTTCGTACGTCGCGCCGGCCTCGATCGCTGCGGCAATGTACTCCTTGGCCTTTGCGGCGGCTTCATTGAGCGAGCAGCCGTGCGCCAGGAAGGCTGCCAGCGCCGACGAGAGCGTGCAGCCTGTCCCGTGGGTGTTGCGTGTCGCAAGGCGCCGCGACCGCAGGGGCACGATCTCGTCGGTCTCGGCGTTGTAGAAGATGTCGACCAGCTCCTCGTCCTCGAGGTGCCCGGCCTTCAGGAAGACCGAAACCCCTTTGCCGATGCGTGCGAGCTCGCGCGCGGCCTCGGGCAGGGCCTCCTGGCCGTCGATCCCGTGTCCCAGCAGCAGCTCCGCCTCGGGGATGTTCGGCGTGATGATGCGTGCGGCAGGGATCAGTTCGTCGCGCAGCGTCGCCACGGCCTCCTCCTGCAGCAGCGCATCGCCCGACGTGGCAACCATCACCGGGTCGAGGACGATGTTGCGGATGGGGTAGGCGGCCAGTGTGTCGCGTACGGCGCGGATCAGCTCCGACGAATGGAGCATGCCGATCTTGATGGCGTCGGCCCCGATGTCGTCCAGCACCGAGCGGATCTGTCCGGTGACAAACTCCACCGGAACGGGGTGCACGCCCGTGACACCCACGGTGTTCTCGTCGACGACCGCCACGATGGCCGACGTTCCGAAGCATCCGCAGGCCGAGAAGGTCTTCAGGTCGGCCTGAATGCCGGCGCCGCCGCTCGGATCACTGCCCGCAATGGTCAGCGCGCGCTTGTAGTGTTTCTTGAGGTTATTGCTCATATCTTCCAGTTTTCCAGATTCCAGGCGCTGTCCCAGAACATCCATTCCATTCGGGTGCAGCGCACGAATATATCGGTCATGCGGCGTCGGATCTCCGCACCCGCTTCAGCAGCCAGTGCATCGCAGATCTGGGTCGCACGGTCGGAAGCCGCCGCAAACCCCGGGTCGGCATAGGTTTCGATCCAGCTTCGGTAGGGATTTTCGATGGCGGCGCCATTTCCCGTGCCGTCGGCCGCCGTGCAGCTGCGCTGCCGTGCAAGGATCGACTCGCCGACGCGCTGGTAGACCACGAAACAGGGCAGCACGGCCGCCGCCTCGACCTCGACCGGAGCCGTGGCCTGGGCGTCGAGCAGCGAGGTGTAGAGCAGGCATGCGGGGCCCATCTCCCCGGGATCGGGCCGTTCGCCCTGCAAAAAGGTCGCGTGCAGCGCGCGTTCGACCTCGATGCCGTCGAGTGCGAAGTGCAGGAAGGCTTCGGTATGTTCACGGCGTGTCAGCCGCGAGGCAATGTGGGCCAGACGCCGGGCGTATCCCTCCAGATAGAGGGCATCCTGGTGGATATAGTACCGAAACCGTGCCTCGGAGAGCGTGCCGGCAGCGAGCGCCCCGACGAACGGGTGCCCGAGAATCCTTTCGTAGACCGGGAGGGCCGCCTCCCAGGCTTCTTCGCTCCATTTTTTCATCGTTTTTCCGTATTCTTTTAACGTTTCCAGGCCGTGACCGCCACGTAGTCGCCCTTGCCATAACCCGGCTGCGGCTGCTCCTCCTCGTCATTCGAGGTGAGCGGATGTGCCGTCAGCGTCTGCGCGAACGTTAGGTCGCGGAATCCCGCTGCCTCGAGCAGCGCCACCTTCTCGGCCGTCGTGCGCCAGGCAGCGGTTTTGACCAGTTCGATCGGGTAGGGATCGGGCGGATAGCACCCTTCGAGCAGCGGGTGGTCCCATGTGCCGAGGGCCTTGGCCAGATTATACAGAATGCCGTAGGAGCTCTCCTTCGGTACGTCGATCAGGATGATACGACCTCCGGCGGGCAGTGCCGCATAGGCCTTGCGTACGACCCCCGCCAGGTCGCCGATATAGCTCGGCGTGCCGTTGAAAAGCAGCGTGTCGTAGGTACCGCATCCGAAATCGGCCTCCTCAGCCGTGGCGATGGTTACGTTCATGCCCCGCTTGCGAGCGATCTCGGCCATACCCGTCGAGGGTTCGATGCCGTCGGTGACGGTAATGCCGTATTCGTCGCGGAGAATTTTCTCGAAGAGGCCGCTGCCGCAACCCACCGAGAGTACCCGTCCGGCATCGCGGAGCGTCGAGGCCACGAGATTGACCTCCGAATAGAGCACGTTGCGGTTGTCGAGGAACCACGCATCGTAGGCCGATGCGTACTGGTCGAAACTTTTTCCCATTATAGTATTGTCAGAATTCGATAATTTCGGTTTGTAATGTCATAAGGTCGATGGTCAGCAACCGCCCGTCGAGCGGCTCGCCGAACCCGACGATCCATTTGATCGCCTCCGAGGCTTCGAGGGCCCCGATGACGCCCGGGACAGGCCCCAGGACGCCCGTTGTCGTCCGTGGACGGCGGCACAGCGCCTCCCGGTCGGGGTAAAGATCCGCGTAACGGCGTCCGCGACGTCCGTTCATCAGGCCCACCTGCCCGTGGAACGCCCCGATCGAGCCGTAGACCCACGGCCGCCCGGCTGCTCCGCAGGCGTCGTCGACAAGGTAGCGCGTAGGGTAGTTGTCGCAGCAGTCGATCACCAGGTCGTAGGCAGCGGCCAGTTCGCAGGCGTTTTCCGCCGTCAGCCCTTCGGGGTAGAGGTCGAAGTGCGTGGCCGACGAGAGAGCCGCGAGGCGTTCGCGGGCCGCGGCAGTTTTGGGCTGCCCGAGCTGCGCCTCGGTGTAGAGCGTCTGCCGCGGGAGGTTGCTCGCCGAGACCGTGTCGGGGTCGGCCAGCCCGAGGCGTCCGACGCCCGCACCGGCCAGATAGGGTGCCACGGCCGAGCCCAGGCCCCCCAGTCCGACGATCAGCACGGAGGCTTCCGACAAACGCTGCTGCCCCTCGGTACCGATCTCCTCGAGCATCGTCTGGCGGGCGTATCGTTCCGGATCGAGAGCGGCCATCAGTCGAAGATTTTGTCCCAGTCCTTCCATACGACCTCATAGCCCTCACGGCGGATCGCCGCCTCGACCTCCGCCGGCGTGCGCTCGTCGCTCACGGCGAACTGTTCGAGCGATGTGGGGTAGGTGCGGTAGCCGCCCGGATCGGTCTTCGACCCGGCGCTCAACGACGTGGCCCCCAGCGTGGCGATGTGGTTGCGGAACTCCGCCCGCTCGCGCGTCGAGAACGAGATGTCGACGTCGTGGTCGAAGATCCGGAAAGCGAAGGTCAGCTGCGCCAGTTCGCGGTCGCTCATCACCACATTGGGCTGGAAATGCCCCTCCGAGGGCCGCATGCGCGGGAAGTTGACGCTGTAACGCGTCTTCCAGTAATGTTTGCGCAGGTACTGCAGGTGCAGGGCCATCATCGTGACGTCGGTGCGCCACTCTTCGAGCCCGATCAGCACACCCATGCCGATCTTGTGCACCCCGGCCTGGCCCATGCGGTCGAAGCCGTTGACACGCCACTCGAATTTCGACTTCATGCCCGCCGGGTGGTAGAGGTTGTAATTCTTGCGGTTGTAGGTCTCCTGGAAGCAGACCACACCGTTCAGCCCTGCGTGGGTCAGGCGTTCGTAATCCTCGGCCGCGAGCGGCATCACCTCGATCGTGAGGTTGTTGAACCACGGACGGCACGTGTGCAGCGCCTCTTCGATGTAGTCGACGCCCGCAGCCCGCGGGTTCTCGCCCGTGACGAGCAGCAGGTTCTCGAAGGGTCCCAGCTCGCGGATCGCACGGCACTCCTCGGCGATCTGCTCCTGCGTGAGGATCACCCGCGGAATGGCGTTATGACGGTTGAATCCGCAATAGACACACGAGTTGGTGATATACATCGGGATGTACATCGAGATGGTCTTGCCGAAGCGTTCCTGCGTGTAGCGGCGGCTCAGGCGCGCCATGGGCTCCAGGTAGGCCGCCGCCGCCGGCGAGACGAGGGCCATGAAGTCGTCGAGCGCGAGGTGCTCCTTCGCAAGCGCCCGCTCGACATCGGCAGCCGTCTTCGAGAGTATCCGCTGCGAGGTCTCCTCCCAGTCGTAGCGGGCCAATTCTTCATCGAACATATGGCAGCGGATTTAATCGAGGAACGACGTCAGCGGGCTGCTCGCCTCGGCGCACTGCGCCTGGGCCCCGAGCCCCGATTCATAGGCTTCACGCCCCGCTTCGACGGCCCGGGCGAAGGCCTGTGCCATGCGCACGGGATCGCCCGCTACGGCGATGGCCGTATTGACCAGCACGGCGTCGGCGCCCAGCTCCATGGCGGCCGCAGCGTGCGACGGCGCCCCGAGCCCGGCATCGACCACCACCGGAACGTTGCTCTGCTCGATGATAATCTCCAGCATCTCGCGCGTTACGAGCCCCTTGTTGGTGCCGATCGGTGCCGCAAGCGGCATGACGGTGGCGGCACCGGCCTCCTCGAGGCGCTTGCACAGCACCGGGTCGGCCTGGATGTAGGGCAGCACCACGAAGCCCATCTTCGCCAGTTGCTCCGTGGCCCGGAGCGTCTCCACGGGGTCGGGCAGCAGGTATTTCGGGTCCGGATGGATCTCCAGCTTGATGAAGTTCGTGCCGAAGGCCTCCCGGGCCAGTTGCGCCGCCAGCACCGCCTCCTCGGCATCGCGCACGCCCGAGGTGTTGGGCAATAGCTGGATCCCCGGGCGGCGCACATGCGCCAGCATGTCGTCCTGGGGGTTCTGCATGTCGACGCGTTTCATCGCCACGGTGACCATTTCGCTCTCCGAGGCTTCGATGGCACGGGCCATCAGTTCGTTGGAACTGAATTTTCCCGTGCCGACGAACAGTCGCGAACGGAACGTCCGTCCGCCGATAATCAATTCGCTCATGTCTTCTATGATTTGGAGTTTTTGATAATTTCGATGATCTTGCGGGTTTCGGCCGCCGGGTCGGCAGCCCCCAGCAGGGCGCCCGACAGGGCAATGCCCGTAGCTCCGGCGTCGAGGATCGACGCAACGTCCGCGGCCGTAATGCCGCCGATGGCCACTACGGGGAGTTTTATGCCCGCCGTGCGGCACCATGCGAAGATCGCCCGGTAGCCCTCCAGCCCGAGGATGGGGCTCAGGCCCTGTTTGGTCTCGGTAAAGCGGAAAGGCCCCAGCCCGATGTAGTCGGCCCCGGCCTCTGCGGCGAGGCGGATGTCTTCGAAGGTATTGGCCGTGGCGCCCACGATGCGATCCGGGCCCAGCCGTCGCCGAACCTCGGCCACCGGCATGTCGCGCTTGCCTACGTGCACGCCGTCGGCCCCGAGTTCCTCGACCAGGTGCACACGGTCGTCGAGCAGGAACGTCGCCCCGAAGGCACGGCACAGACGGCCCACCTCACGCCCCACGCGCAGGAACTCCTCGTCCGAGGCTCCCTTCATGCGCAGCTGCACCCAGCGGCAGCCGCCTTCCAGCACGGACTGCGAGCCCGAAATCTCGTCGAACCGTTCGTTCGTATGTGTTATAAACTGAAGCATGTCGTTGTCGTTATTCATTCATATATTTGCGAAGTGCCGCGAGGGTCGTACGCAGGCCTTCGGGCGAAGTGTCGCGCCAGACAGCGCCCAGCAGCGCCGCACCGCCGAAGCCATACTCCTTCACGCGGGGCAGCAGCCCGGGCTCCACACCCCCGAGGGCATATACCCGTTCGCCGAGAACCCCGCGGGCCGCAGCCTCACGGAGCGCCGCTTCGCTGAAAGCCGCGCGGTAGCCGTGCTTCGAGATGCTGTCGAATATGGGGCTGAGGAACAGGTAGTCTTCGCGGGGACAGGACGCCGTCTCGTCGAACGTATGGCACGAGCGGCTCACCAACCCCCGGAATCCATCCGGCGGCTCGGGGTTCCGGCCGTTCAGATGTACGCCTCCGAGGCCGTACTCTGTGGCCAGCGGCAGGTCATCGTGCAACGTCAGGCGAGGGTAGAGCTCCGCCGGCAGCGCCTCGATAAGCCTCCGCAGGTCGGTATCCGCCGCGCCCGGCTTGCGCAGGTGCACGCGGTCGATACCCTCATCCAGCAGGCGGGGGATAACCTTTGCCTCGTCGGGCCGGAAGTCCGGGGTCGTGATGACGATCAGGCGCATCGTCATCCGCCGCAGACGGCTCTTATGACCGTAACTTTTGCCTCTTCGTCGAGCCGGGTGGTAGGCCATTCGGCCCGTGGCACAACGCGGTTGTTCACCGCGATAGCCGTACCGTCGACGGGGATTTTCTGCACTTCGAGCAGCTCGGCGAGCGTCGCAGAGGCTGCGATCTCGACCGGCATGCGGTTGACATAAACTCTCATGGGACACCGTATTTGACAGGAGGAGCGCACACGGCGCAAACCGATACGGTCTATGAACAAGTCCTTTCGGCGGCATGACCCGCATCAAGTTCATAGGGTATGATCTCAGCCCGACCGGACGGTCCTGCACGGGCACCCCTCTTGTGTTGGTTGGAGCAAAGATACTAAAAAAAAGATTCGGCGGTGCCGCTCTCCCGAAAAAATCGGCATCGAAGTGTTGCAAATTAAAAATAAATACGTACATTTGCACCACCAAAACGGGAACACATCCCTTTGGCACGGAGAATCCGTAGCTCAGCAGGTAGAGCACAACACTTTTAATGTTGGGGTCCTGGGTTCGAGCCCCAGCGGGTTCACTCCAAATCTGGACAAAAATCCGCCAAACCTCGCAAAATACTGATTTTGCGAGGTTTTTTCTTTTCTGGATTCAGCCATTTTCGGACACCGAGAAGCCAATTTCCGACAAATTCCAGTTTCCAAATCATGACCTTTTTTGGGAAA
>DXGO01000118.1 GCA_019113885.1 Candidatus Alistipes intestinipullorum
CGAGAAGATCTCCATCGGCGACGACCGTTCGCAGATCGTCGAAACCGTCACGCGGTCCATGGAGAACGCCCAGGTGACGGTCATTACCGGCGGACTCGGCCCCACGAAGGACGACATCACCAAAAAGACCCTCGCGGAACTCTTCCACAGCGAGATGCGCTACGACGAGACGGTCGCCGCACACGTCGAGAAGATGCTCACGGCACGCGGCATCGAATTCAACGACCTGAACCGCTCGCAGGCCCTCGTCCCGGCATGCTGCACCGTGCTCTTCAACGCCTACGGCACCGCTCCCGGCATGTGGTTCGAACGCGACGGGCATGTCGTCGTCTCGCTGCCCGGGGTTCCCTACGAGATGGAGCACCTCATGCAGGACGAGGTCATCCCCCGGCTCAAAGCCCATTTCGCCCTGCGGCAGATCGTACACCGCACGATGATCACCGCCGGACTCGCCGAGTCGATGCTTGCCAAGCGCATCGAGAGCTGGGAAAACGCACTCCCGCCCTACCTCAAACTCGCCTACCTGCCCAATCCGGGAGCCGTGCGGCTGCGGCTGTCGGCCTACGAGGTCGAGGGCGAAAGCGTCGCCCGCGAGATCGACCGGCAGTTCGAGGCGCTGCGGGAGCTCATCCCCGAGTACATCGTCGGGTTCGAAACCGCCTCCGTCGAGGAGCTCGTCCACGAGACCCTCGTCCGGCGCGGGCAGAGCCTCGCCACGGCCGAAAGCTGCACCGGCGGCGTCATCGCCTCGCGTTTCACCGCCCTGCCCGGGGCTTCGGCCTACTTCCGCTGCGGCGTGGTCGCATACAGCAACGAAGCCAAGGCCGACGTGCTGGGCGTCCATGCCGCCGACATCGCCCGTTACGGCGCCGTCAGCGAACAGGTCGCCCGCCAGATGGCCGAAGGTGCCCGACGCATCGCACACGCCGACTTCGCCGTCGCCACCACGGGAATCGCCGGTCCCACGGGCGGAAGCCCCGAAAAACCCGTCGGAACCGTCTGGATCGCCGTGGCGACCCCCGACCGCACCATCGCCGAATGCCGGCAGTGCGGCGCCGACCGCGGGCAGATCATCTCCCGGGCCAGCGCCTTCGCCATCGGCATGCTCAAAGACGAGCTCAACGCAAAATAGTCCCCGCCGGCGTGCAAAAAAAGCCGGGGCACTTTGCGTTTTGACGAAAAGGTTGTATATTTGCAGGCCCCAAACGGGCTTAAACAAAAAACAAAGTACAAAATGAAAGTTTGCGAAATCACAGGCAAGGTGGCTGTCGTGGGCAACAACGTCTCGCACTCGCACCTGAAGACCAAACGCAAATTCAGCCCCAATCTGAAAACCAAGCGTTTCTGGTCCGAGCAGGAGGGCCGCTGGATCACCATCAAGGTATCGGCCGCCGGAATGAAAACCATCAACAAGAAGGGACTCGCAGTCGCCCTGCGCGAAGCTGCCGCTCCCAAAAGCGTGTACTAAAATCAACGAGTAATCCATGGCAAAGAAAGGCAACAGAGTTCAGGTCATCCTCGAGTGCACCGAACAGAAAGAGAGCGGAGTTGCGGGAATGTCCCGTTACATCACCACGAAAAACAAGAAGAACACGCCCGAACGGCTCGAACGCAAGAAGTACAACCCGTTCCTGAAACGTGTCACCGTACACCGTGAAATCAAATAGTTAGAGCAGACCTATGGCAAAGAAAGTAGTCGCAACGCTGAAAACCGGTACCGGCAAGCAGTTCACCAAGTGCATCAAGATGGTCAAGTCGGACAAAACCGGCGCCTACATGTTCAAGGAGGGTATCATTCCCAACGACCAGGTAAAGGATTTCTTCGCAGAAGAGAAGAAATAGTATTTTAAGAGCACGTCTCTTAAATACAAAGGGCATTCCTTGCGGGATGCCCTTTGTGTTTCGTATCGGTCAGGGAAGAGGGGTGCTCGGCCCGCCGCCCGGATCAGAACTTGTGTACGGCGCGCACGAGGAACTTGTTGTACTTCGGAATCTCCACCACATAGGGAGGGTCGATGCTCATGTGGGAGGTATAGGCCATCTTCTCATCCTTCTCGGTCGACGAGAAATAGTAGACCATCCGGTCCATGCGCTTGCCTCCGGCATTCTTCAATGTATTGTTGAACTTGTTGCGGGCCTGGCGGTCGTTCTTACGCAATCCACCGTTGTAGTTGTGGCCGATGGTCAGCACCTCGTCGATGGCCGGGAGATACCACCCGTCGCCCTGCTCGCGGCACCACTTGAATGCCGGGAAATCATCCCATGACAGGCCGTTCTCGGCAATATAGCGCTCCACGATCTCCATGTTGGCCATACCGTCGGCTCGATCGACCGTCCCGATGACACGCAGGTCGGGTTTACGGAACTCGCTCCAATGGAGGTAAAGCTCCTCGAGCGAGAGGATCAATCCGTGCTGCCGGTCCTCCGACAGGGCGCAGACAACCCCTCTGAGACCGTTCTCGTCGTACAACTCGCCGATCTCGTATTGCTTGAGAACATACCGGTCCGACGGGGCGGCAGAAGGTGCGGCGGATTCCGCAGTCCCGGCGGCAGGCGCCGCAGCTTCGGAAACCTTATTGTAGGTCTCCCGTTCACCGTTGGCATACTGGATGTAGCTAATCTCGGCCACCGGAAGCACATACGTCGGGCCGTCGGGATTCGAGAAACGTTTGTAGCGAACCTCGTCGGGCGACACCTCCACCACTTTGGCCTCGACCTGCGAGGCATCAGTCTTCACGATCAAATCCTGGGCCGCGGCCGTCAGGAGACCACCCCACAGGGCAAAAAGCAGAAAAACAATCTTTCTCATCTCTTCTCGTTCTCTGGATTCTCACTAAAAACAAATTGCCCAATCTCCGGAAAGCCGCATTTCGCAGGCTTGCTCCCATCTTTCCGGCCCCGGATTCTCGGGCTGTTTGGCAAAGATAACGTTTTTTTCCAAACATTCTTCGTATCTTTGCACGAAGAAAACCTTATCGACATGGCATTTTTCGATATTTTCAAGAAGAGACAAACGCCACAGAGCGAAGAGCAGACACGCAAGGAACAGGAAGAGCTCAACGCGGGACTCGAAAAGACCAAATCGGGACTCTTTTCCAAGATAGCGCGCGCCGTGGCCGGCCGCTCGACCGTCGACGCCGACGTGCTCGACGACCTCGAAGAGGTGCTCATCACCTCGGACGTCGGTGTGGAGACGACCGTGAAGATTATCCGCCGCATCGAGGAGCGCGTGGCGCGTGACAAATACATGAACGCCTCGGGGCTGCAGTCGATCCTGCGCGAGGAGGTCGCCGCATTGATGGAGGATGCGCACGGTTCGGCCGAGCATTTCGGACTCGACGCCCGTGAGGGCGAGCCCTACGTGGTGATGGTCGTAGGGGTCAACGGCGCCGGGAAGACCACAACGATCGGCAAACTGGCCGCACAACTCACCAAGGCGGGCCGCAAGGTCTGGATCGGGGCGGCCGACACGTTCCGGGCCGCGGCCATCGACCAGTTGCAGGTCTGGGCCGACCGCGCAGGAGCCACGATGATCCACCAGCAGATGGGCTCCGACCCGGCATCGGTGGCCTACGACACCCTGGCCTCGGCCAAGGCCAACGGCGCCGATGTGGTGCTGATCGACACCGCCGGACGCCTGCATAACAAGGTCAACCTGATGAACGAGCTGACGAAGATCCGCAACGTCATGGCCAAGGTGATTCCCGGGGCGCCGCACGAGGTAATGCTCGTACTGGACGGCTCGACGGGACAGAACGCCTTCGAACAGGCCCGGCAGTTCACGCAGGCCACGCAGGTCACTTCGCTCGCCATCACGAAACTCGACGGCACGGCCAAGGGCGGTGTGGTGATCGGCATCAGCGACCAATTCCGCATTCCGGTGCGTTACATCGGCATCGGCGAGGGCATCGACCAGCTGCGGATTTTCGACCGCCGGGAGTTTGTCAACGCACTGTTCGGAGATGAAAAAGATTAACGTCATCACGCTCGGCTGTTCGAAGAACACCGTCGACTCGGAGCACCTCATGGCGCGTCTCGCGGCCGCCGGTTACGAGGTGCTCTTCGACAGCGACCGCACCGATGCCAAGGTCGTGGTGATCAATACTTGCGGATTCATCGGCGACGCCAAGCAGGAATCCATCGACATGATCCTCCGGGCCGCAGCGGCCAAGCAGGCGGGAAAAATCGAGCGGCTGTTCGTCATCGGTTGCCTCTCGGAGCGCTATGCCGACGAGTTGCGCACGGAGATCCCCGAGGTCGACGAATACTTCGGAGCCCGCTCGTGGGACGGCATCATCCGCGCCCTCGGCGCCTCGGAAGACCCGGCATTGGCCACCGACCGCCGCCTGACCACCCCGAAACACTACGCCTACCTGAAGATTTCAGAGGGGTGCAACTGGAAGTGCGGCTATTGCGCCATTCCGCTCATCCGCGGCCCGCACGTCTCGGTGCCCATGGAGGTATTGGAGGAGGAAGCCCATAAATTGGCGGCGCAGGGGGTTCGCGAATTGATGGTCATCGCCCAGGATACGACCTACTACGGACTGGACCTCTACGGCCGGCGGTGCCTGGCCGAACTGCTGCACCGGCTGTGCCGCATCGACGGCATCGAGTGGATACGCCTCCACTACGCCTACCCCACGGGATTCCCCGATGAGGTGATCGAGGCGATGGCCTCGGAGCCGAAGATCTGCAAATACCTCGACATTCCCTTCCAGCACATCTCCGACGCACAACTCGCGGCCATGCACCGCCGCCATACGAAGGCCGAGGCACTGGCGCTGATCGGGAAACTGCGCCGTGCGATTCCCGACCTGGCACTGCGCACGACGCTCCTGGTGGGGTATCCCGGAGAGACGGAATCCGATTTTGCCGAACTGCTCGATTTCGTGCGCGACGTACGCTTCGACCGGCTCGGCGTCTTCGCCTACTCCGAGGAAGAGGGGACCTATTCGGCCGAGAAGTTGCACGACAATGTTCCCGAAGAGGTCAAGCAGCAGCGCGTGGAGCGCGTCATGGCGTTGCAGAACGAAATCTCGCTCGACAACAACCGCCGCCGCGTCGGACGCACCGAGCGCATCATCGTCGACTCCCGGCAGGGCGACTATTACATCGGACGATCGCAATACGACTCACCCGAAGTGGACCAGGAGATCCTGATCCCGGCAGCATCCCGAAGGCTGCTCCGGGGCCGTTTCTACGATGTCAGGATCACGGCCGCCGCCGATTACGACCTCTATGCCGAGGTTCTGGACAAAGCAAAATAAATTTCTCCTTTTTTGCTTTTTGGTATTTTTTTCGTACCTTTGAAATGTAAACCGGATTTCACTGCAGGAAATGGTCGACAAAAGCGTCATAACGAACCTCGAAACCCGGGTCGGACAGCTTATTGACGACCATCGCAGACTGTCGGAACTCTGTTCGGAACTTTCGGCCCAATGCGATGCCCTGCGCATCGAAAAGCGTACCCTTGAAGAGCGCGTGAAGGCTTTGGACGCAGAACTGGCCCGGATGCAGCTGACCGAAGGACTGGCAGGTGGAACCCGGAACTCGGAGAAAGCGCGGTCACGAGTCAACCGTCTTATGCGGGAGGTAGACAAGTGTATCGCGTTGTTGGAACGTCAGACGGAGACCCTTGCGAAAAAGAATGAATCCCGGGACGTGGCCGCAGATGTTGAATGAGATGCGGCCGGGACAGCGCCCCGAAAAATAGAAACACAACATGGCCAAGCAGCAGGCGATAACGCTCAAGGTGGCAGGCAAAAGCTACCAGTTCAATATCGAAAGCGGTAAAGAAGAGGCTTATCGCCTGGCCGAGCGGGAGGTGAACAACTTCCTCGCCGCAATAAAGAAGAAGAACTTCGAAAACTGGACCGATCGGGATTACTTGTCGATCACCGCGTTGCAGTTCGCCATTGCCAACGTTACGGCACGACAAAGCCGCGAAGCCGATGACGACGACCTCCGACGGTTGGAACAGATGGGAGCCGCCATCGACGCCTGTCTGAACAACCCCCGCCAATAACCCCTCGGCAACAGCCCCGGGTGGACAAAAGAGGGACCGGGAAGAGAGGCCACAGAGAAGACAGTGAAGAGGAAGAGGAAGAGGAAGAGAAGGACAAGGAAGGAAGAGAGGAAGGTGAAGGTGCGAGGAAGTCTGGAAGGCAAGCGGGAAGACGACGACCGGATCGAAGAAGGCCGATAAAGGAAGAGGCCAACGAAAAGGGACCAAGGAAGGAAAGGACTAAAAGAAACAGGGGCCCGACAAAAGAGTCCGACAAAAACGGAAACATCAGAAGCAACATAAGGTTGCCATGTTCTTTAACATACAAGAATCTACCCGCATAGATTCCTTATAAGCTTTGCGAAACTGAACACTTTTTAAATTGGGGCAACTTC
>DXGO01000119.1 GCA_019113885.1 Candidatus Alistipes intestinipullorum
CAAAGTTTTGATATTCGAGGTAAATATATTACTTTTATGCCAATTCTGGAAATTTAAACATGACAAAAACGAGAATTATTCCCGCTTCGGAATTGATTATCAACGACGACGGATCGATTTTCCACCTCCACCTGCGTCCCGAGCAGCTTGCCGACACCGTCATCCTGGTCGGGGACCCCGGGCGCGTGGCCCTCGTATCCGAATTTTTCGACTCGAAGGAGTGCGAAGTCTCCAACCGTGAATTCCATACCGTCACCGGAACCTACAAGGGACGCCGCATGAGCGTCCTCTCGACCGGAATCGGAATCGGCAACATCGACATCTGCGTCACGGAACTCGACGCCCTGGCCAACGTGGATTTCGCCTCCCGGCAGGTGAAGCCCCAAAAACGGCAGCTTACCCTCCTGCGCCTCGGCACCTCGGGGGCCATCCAGCCCGACATCAAGGTCGGGGAGTTCGTCTTCTCGCGCACGACCTGCGGGTTCGACGGACTGCTGAGTTTCTACAAGGGCCGCGACGAAGTCTGCGACCTAAAGCTGGAAGAGGCTTTCGTAAGCCATACGGCGTGGTACGAAAAGATGCCGCGTCCCTACTTCATCGATGCCGACAAGACCCTTTTCGAACATTTCCGCGACACCACGCGCGAGGGTATCACCATCGCCGCACCGGGCTTCTACGCCCCGCAGGGCCGCTGGGTGCGCCTCGAACCGCACGACCCGCAGCTGAACGAGAAGATCGAATCCTTCGAGTACGAAGGGCGCCGCATCACCAACTTCGAGATGGAGGGATCGGCACTCGCCGGGCTCGCCGCCCTGATGGGACACCGCGCCGCCACAATCTGCACGATCATCGCACAACGCATCGCCCTCGACGCCTGCACCGACTACAAGCCTTTCGTGCGGAAGATGGTCGCCATGGCGCTCGACAAGCTCGCAACACTCGCTTGACACAGGCTCACAGCATAAAATGAGACAAAAACAATAACCCATTTAGGCATAAAAGCATCCACATCATGAAATTCTCCGTATCAAGTTCCGCCCTGCTTTCGCTCCTGGCCACCACCGGCAAGGTTATCAGCAACAAGAACACGCTCCCCATTCTGGACTACTTCCTCATGGAGCTCAACGGAAATACCCTGAAGGTCACCACCTCCGACCTCGAAACCACCCTCATCGGACAGATCGAGGTCGACAGCGTCGAGGCCGAAGGAACCATCGCGGCCCCCGCCAAACTGATGCTCGACTCGCTCAAGGAGTTTCCCGAACTGCCCCTGACGATCAGCGTCAACGACAAGAACTGGGAGATCAAGATCAACTGGAAGAGCGGATCGCTCTCGATCCCCGGCGCCAGCGCCGTAAGCTACCCCGTCGTCCCGCAGCTGAGCCCCGAGAAGAAGGAACTCCAGCTCGATGTCGACCTGCTCGTCAACGGCATCAACAAAACGATTTTCGCCACGGCCGACGACGAACTCCGCCCCGTGATGAACGGCGTATATATCAACCTGGTACCCAATTCGCTGACCTTCGTCGGGACCGACGCCCACAAGCTGGTGAAGTACGAGACCGAAACCGGCAACGACATCCAGGCGTCGTTCATCCTGCCGAAGAAGCCCGCCAACCTGCTCAAGTCGGTGCTCCTGAAGGAGGAGGATGCCATCGAGGTGGCCTTCGACTCGAAAAACGCCATGTTCCGGCTCAAAAACCATACGCTCGTCTGCCGGCTGATCGAGGGCAGCTACCCGAACTACAACGCCGTGATCCCGGCCAACAACCCCAACAAGGTGCTTGTCGACCGCATCGAACTGGTAAACGGCATCAAGCGCGTGGCAGTCTGCTCGAACCCCACGACGAACCTCATCCGCATGGACATCGCCGACAACCAAATCAACCTCACGGCCCAGGACATCGACTTCTCCGTTTCGGCCAACGAGACCATCTCGTGCAGCTACGACGGACAGCCCATCTCGATCGGATTCAAGTCGACGTTCCTCGTCGAGATCCTTTCGAACATCGAGACGCCCACGGTCATCGTGGAACTCGCCGATTCGACTCGTGCCGGAGTCTTCAAGCCCGTCTATGACGACAAGCAGGCCAGCTCGACGCTCATGCTCCTGATGCCCATGATGATCAACGCATAACGACTCGCGCGGAATGAAGCTCAACCTCAAACGCCCGATCGTCTTCTTCGACCTCGAAACCACCGGAGTGGATACCGCCCGCGACCGTATCGTCGAAATCTCGATGATCAAGGTCATGCCCGACGGCGAGGAGATCGTCAAGACGCGGCGCATCAACCCCGGGATGCACATCCCCGAAGAGGCAACGGCCATTCACGGCATCACAGACGAGGACGTGAAGGACGAACCGACCTTCGCTCAGATCGCCAAGTCGTTGGAACAGTTTGTCCGCGGCTGCGACTTCGGAGGCTTCAACTCCAACCGCTTCGACCTTCCGGTACTGGTCGAGGAGTTCCTGCGGGCGGGCGTCGACGTGGATTTCAAGCGCCGCCGTTTCGTCGACGTGCAGAACATCTTCCACAAGAAGGAGCAACGCACGCTGGTCGCCGCCTACAAGTTCTACTGCGACAAGGACCTCGACGACGCCCACTCGGCCCAGGCCGACACGATGGCCACCTACGAGGTGCTCAAGGCCCAGCTGGACCGTTACGACGACCTGGAGAACGACATCGACAAACTGGCCGAATTCTCGTCGCGCGGCGAGGCAGCCGACTACGCCGGGCGCATTCTCTACAACGAAAAGGGGGAGGAGGTCTTCGGATTCGGCAAGTACAAGGGACGCTCGGTCGCCGAGGTCTTCCGCATCGAACCGAGCTACTACGCCTGGATGATGAACGGCGATTTCCCGCTCTACACCAAAAAGGTCATCACCGAGATCCGCATGCGTGACAAACTTCAGAAATGACGACCATGAAACGACTCTGTGCCACTCTCATCCTGCTCCTGTGGGGGCTCAGCGCCCTGGCCGACGGGAAATCCGAAACGATCGTCTACATCGACGGGGCAAAATACTACATCCATACGGTACGGGCCGGAGAGACGCTCTACGGGTTGTCGAAAACTTACGGCGTGGACGAAAAGGTGCTGCTCGACTGTAACCCGGCCCTCACGACCGGACTGAAAGCCGATCAGAACATCAAAATCCCCTATGTGACCAACGTCGCAGGGGGCAAACCCGAAAAGGAGCGCAAACTGCGCAAGACCTACGACTTCCACTATGTCACGAAAGGCGAGACGCTTTACGCCATCTCGCGCCGGTATGAAATTCCGGTCAACACGCTCTTAGAGGACAATCCCGACCTCGACCCGCTGCACATGCGTCTCGGACAACGTATCCTGGTCCGTCGCAAACAGATAGGGTCGGAAGACGAGAAGGGCTCGAACGAACAGTGGGAACAGTACCGGCAATCGCTGAACAGCGTCGCCGAGCAGGGTACGGCCTACCACATCGTCCATCCGGGCGAAACGTTCTACTCGCTCTCGCGCCGCTTCGGCATCACGGAGGAGGAGCTCGGTGCAATGAACAACGGGCTGAAACCCGCCGACCTCAAAGCCGGAGCCATGATCAAGGTACCGGGGAACGAGGCTCCGGAACAGCCGACCGTTGTGGATTCGTTGCCGCAGGAACCCCTGTATGAGAAAGCCACGACCAAACCGATCGAGTTCCGCGCCCTGCGCAGCAACCAAACGCTCAATGTCGCCCTGCTGCTTCCGCTCTCGAACGGTAAAGAACCCAATGCCAACTACCTGGAGTTCTACCAGGGCTTCCTCCTCGGGCTCGACAGCGTAAAGACCCGCTACGGACATTCGGTGCACGTCGACCTTTTCAACACGGCGCGCGACACGGCGCGTGTCGCAGAGATCGTCCGCGACGAGGCGTTCCGGCAGGCCGACCTGATCGTCGGGCCTGTTTACGAGGAGGAACTTTATCCGGTCCTGGTATTTGCCGAGGAGAAGGAGGTTCCCGTCGTCTCGCCGCTGGCCAACATCGAGCGGATGAACAGCGACGCCCTGTTCCAGCTCGCGCCCGATCCGTCGTGCAAATACGAAAAGGTCCGGGAGATGTTCGGCAGCGGGAAACGCATCACCCTGATCTACACCGGGACGACCGACAAGGAGTTCGAACAGGAGATGCTCACCCTGCTTCAAGGGGTCGACTATCGGCGTTTCAACTACAAATACGTGCATCCATCGGCCACTTCGGCTCAGAACAGCAGCAGCGACCTGACGCCGTTGCTTGAAAACGAGGACGACAACCTCTTCATCATCCTTTCGAACGACGAAGTGGAGATCGACCGCGTATTGGCGGCACTGGCCTCGGCCGACAACGGCCTGACAAGCCGCGGACGCAAGGCTCCGCAGTTCCGCGTGCTGGGAAACGCCCGCTGGAACCGTTACAACCTAGACCGGGAGATGTTCTTCAAGGACCGCGTGACGTTCATCTCAACCTACCACGCCAAGCGTGATGCCGAAATCATCAAATCCTTCGACAGCGCCTACATCCGCTCCTTCGGAGGCCTTCCGACCCTCTATTCCTACCGGGGATACGACACGGCGATGATTTTCGTCCCTGCCATGTTCGGCGACATCGAATACGACCTCGAGCAAAAACGCTACACCCCGCTGCAAAGCTCCTACCGTTTCGAGCGGGATCCGGCCAGCGGGAACCACGTCAACCGCAACTGGATGCGGGTGAACTACCAGAACGACTTTACGATAACCATCGAATAAACCATTATGGCGACACTGCCCAATTCGATCCCCGAGAAGACTATCGAGCGGCTGAGCGAATACCGCAGGACGCTGCTGGCAAGCCACAAGCAGGGAATCACGCACATCTTCTCCCACGTCCTGGCAGGTATCCACGGCATCACAGCCGTGCAGGTGCGCCGCGACCTGATGCTGATCGGCTTTTCGAGCGACACGAAGAAAGGCTACGACGTGCAGGTGCTGATCGACTACATCAGCCGCATCCTCGACAGCCCCTCCTCTATGAATATCGCCGTGATCGGCATGGGACACCTCGGACAGGCAATCACCAAATACTTCAACGGCAAGGGGCTCAAACTGAAGATCACCGCGGCATTCGACGTCGATCCCGAGAAGGTGGGCAAACAGATCGACGGCATCCCGTGTTACCACATGGACAATTTCGAGCAGATCGTCGAGGACAAGGAGATTTCGATCGTCATCGTCTCGTCGCCCACGAAGGTCGCCCCGACGCTCGTACTGCCGATCATCAACGCCGGCATCAAGGGGGTGCTGAACTTCACCTCCACGCCACTGAACTTCCCGCAGGGTATCATCGTCGAGAATTACGACATCACGACGCTGCTCGAGAAGGTTGCCTACTTCGTCAAAGAAAGCGAGGAGAACAGCAACACCTGACCTGTCGGACGACAATCGTTATTACCGGATTATGCGGATATTCCACGGATTCGAGAACCTTCCTTCCTTTGTGAGCCCGGTCGTGACCGTCGGGTCGTTCGACGGCGTACACCGCGGTCACCAGGCACTCCTCAAGCAGCTTTTGACAGAGTCACGCAACAACGGCGGAGAGAGCATCGTGCTGACCTTCGAACCCCACCCGCGCGTGACGCTCGGGCGCGCCGAGGGGTTGCGCCTGCTGACGACCTTTGACGAGAAGTGCGGCCTGCTCGAGCAGGCTGAGGTCGACAACCTCATCGTTATTCCGTTCGACAGGGAGTTCAGCACCCTGTCGGGGCGGGATTTTATCGAGGGATACCTCATCGGACGGCTCGGGGCCGAGATACTTGTCGCGGGATTCAACCACCGCTTCGGACACGACCGCATTGCAAGCGACGACCCCCGGCTGGCTGAATGGATACGGGTCGTCAGGGTAGGGCCCTGTACGGTAGACGGCGTGCGGGTCAGTTCGACGGCCATCCGGCAGCTGCTCGACGCGGGCGATCATGCCGCGGCCGAACGCCTGGCAGGCCATCCGCTGCCGTAATCCGGAGAGATGCCGGGCAGGCTTCACAAATCAAAGATCAAGAACACAAAAAACAGGAAAAACATGGTAAGCCACGACTGTAAAATCAGGGTCTGGTACAAGCACACCGACCAGATGGCCATCTGCCACCACTCGAACTACATCTGTTATTACGAAGCGGCCCGCAGCGAATTGCTGCGCGAGCTGGGCATGTCGTTCGCCGAGGTCGAACGCCGCGGCATCATGATGCCGATCCTCGAGGTGGAGTCGAAATACCGCAAGCCGGCCTATTTCGACGAGTTGCTGACCGTGCGGATCATCCTCCGCGAGATGCCCGCCGCACGGATCAACTTCTTCTACGAAATCTACAACGAAAAGGACGAGCTCATCAACACGGGGCGCACGCAGCTGGGATTCATCCACAGCGACACGCGGCGTCCGTGCCGTTGCCCGGAGTGGTTCCTCGACCTGCTGCGCAGCCGCTGGGTCGAGGAGGAGGCGCCGAAGGCGTAAGCGGCTCCGCGCCAATGGCTTGAAGCCAAACGAACCAAGCGGGCCGACCATGGCCCCGATGAATGAAACAGCCCCGGAAACCGTTGCGTTTCCGGGGCTGTTTTTCGGTTCGGAAGAACAGCAGCAGGCACCTTCCGAAGGTGTCGTTCGGGTTATTCGAGCTTCGAGCGCAGGGTCGAAACCAGCGACGCATGGTCGCGCAGGTCGTTGCGCAGGCGGTACGAACCGTCGCGGTCGACCACCACGTACGACGGAATGCCGTCGATTCCGAACTTCTCGCAAAGGTAGCTCCACTGCTCCTTGTTGAGCCGGAAGTGCTTGCCCGCAATCTTCGGAATCATCGTCTTGTAGGTCACGATCGGCGAGGTCTCGTTGGCGATGTAGAGCCATACCAAGTCGTCGGACTTCAACTCGCCGCCCTTCACCGGCTCGATCGACTCGATCGCCGCCCGGCAGGGGCCGCACCAGGTATTCCAGAAATCCACCAGGATGACCTTGCCCCGGTAGGGCGCGACGATGGCGTCGAAGAGCTCCGCAAGCGGCACGTCGGGCGTCGGCTCGATCACGGCCTTGCCCTCGGCCTCGGCCAACGTCTCACGTACCCGTGCCTGCATCGCCTCGAAGGCCTCGGCGTAGAAGGGATTCTTCATCGCGTGGAGCGTGGCGAAGTCCTCGTCGGTCAATGCATTGTTTTCAACCTTCAGGAGCATTTCCGATCCCGATATGGTTCGCAGGTCGGGGACGATCCCCTCCGTCAGTCCGGCGATCGCCGGCCAGTCGACCGTCGGGGCGCAGACCGCGCAGACGTAATCCATCGTACGGTCGCCGACAAGCAGCGTCGGATCGTTGATGTCGAAGAGCTTGCAGACCTCGGCATAGTGGCGCGGCTCCAGCGTCGCAACGCGGTAGTCGATCGGGCTTCTATAATCCCATTGGTTATGGACGTGACGGTAATTGTGTTCCAGCAGTGACGGGGCTTCGGCAAAGGCCGCCAGGGTCTCCTGCCGCAGGGCGGTCAATTGCAACCGCTGCGCGGCTGCCGGAGCGCTGCTGCGCGCAATGCTGTCGGCCAGCGTGCGGTATTTGTCGCAGACCATCGTCACATATTCGTCGGCCGTCATCCGGTAATCGGCAAACTCACCCGAGCGCAGATTCATCGACACGAAACCTCCATACGCCGGACTGGCATTGATTTCGGCATAGGTGCCGTTCGTATAGCAGGTGCGCAGCGCAATAGCCGCATCGCGGCGACGCGAAACCAAGCTCTCGCCACTACACCGCAGATCGGCATAGACTTCGATCGTCTCGCCGGGAGCCGTCCAAAAGTGTGCGGCAGGAAACCGGCCCAGCCCGCCGAAAGCGAAGGCCGTACCGTACTGGTCGAAGCGGAAGGTGGCCATGGAGGTGGCCGGGTCCACCTCGGCCGTATAGGATTTCTGCGTTCCGAACATCGTGTTGACATAGAGTTCGGCCCGCTTGCCAAGCCCTTCGCGGTAGCCGATGAAGTGCATGCGCACGGTCGTCTCGCCGATCTCGAACAGCGGCTCGCAGAAGGCGTTGTCGGTGGGCTCCACCAGCACGTCCGACGGAAGGTCGCGCGGCGTTTCGTAGGTGGCCTTTCCGGTCAGGTCGATGCCGTAGAGCTTGAAGCAGTCGTCACAGTCCGACTCGATGAAGTCGAACGAGCACGTGCGCCGCGGCAGAGGCTCAAAAGTCAGGCGGAACGACGCCCTTCCCGAATCGGGCATCCAGAAGAGCGAATCGGGCGTAATGCCCTCGGCGCCGGTCAGTGCGTATTTCCTTTTCCCGGCCTGCAGGTAGGTGCCGTGGTCGATGCGAATCCAGAAGTGGGGCGTATACCACGCCTCGATGTCGAGCACGGTAGCCGTGTCGCAGAGCGAGACCTTCACGATGTCGAGCGTTGTGCTGTTCGACGCCTCGATGAGCGGGTCTTCGACAACCCGCTCGCGCGGCCCACACGACGCGACAAGCAGGCCGAAGGCTGCCACAGGCAGCAGGAGCAGAAGTTTTTTCATGGTTATTGGTTTGAAGTTCGGTTGTTTTTCCAGATAAAGGTACCTTTTTTTTCGGCTCATTACCTCACGGCAGACCGAATATTAACTATTTTTTCAGTTTACCCGTATTTCTCTGCCATCTCGCGCGGGATAGAGCAGGGGAGCACCGCCATCCGGACGCCGCGCTGACGCAGAAAAGTGCCGCTGTCTGACCGTTGCTGCCTGTTAGACGCCGCCGGGGCAAAGGGTTATACGTCCGGGCAAAAAAACGGCGCCCGCACATACGGTGCAGGCGCCGATCCGCATCCGGACAATCGCGGACGGTTCCTATTTCTCGATGAGCGAAATCGACCGCTGGATGAAGTCCGTCAGGTTCTTGCCTTTCAGCATGCCGTTCGTCAGGAGCGCCAGGTCGATGATCTGCTTCACGAGCTTGTTCTCGCTGCCGATCGTCCGCAGCCGCTCGTTGCGCTCGTCACGCAGCGTCACGATCTTCTTCGACAGCTCCTCGCGCGTCGACTTCTCCTCGGCCGTGAGCTCCTCCTCCTTCTTGCCCTTCGTCACCTCGTCGAAGCGCTTCTCCTCGGCCACCGCCGCGTCGATCTTCTTGGTCATCGTCTTCAGTTTGTCGCCGTAGGCCTTCTCCACATCCGAAAGGATGTCGATCACGATGGGGTGGTTACCGTTCACCGCAATGGTGAATTGGTCGGGCATCTGGCCGTAGAACTGGCTCATGCCCCCGCCACCGACCTGCGCCATCTCCTTCATGCGGCGCATGAACTCGTTCTGCGTGATGACCACCGGCGCCTCGTCGGGCGACATCGCCTCAAACGAAATCGAGTAGTGAATCTTCTCGTCCTTAGGCATCTGGCTCTCGAAGACCGGCGTCAGCAACTCCTGCTGCGCCTCCGAAAGCGACATCTTCAGGTTCTCCTCCTTCTGGATCAGCTTGTCGATCACGTCGCTGTCGACACGCACGAAGCGTACCTCCTGGTTCTTCGACTCGTACCAGTTGATGTAGTGGTTGTCCAGCGGGCCGT
>DXGO01000120.1 GCA_019113885.1 Candidatus Alistipes intestinipullorum
TCGGGACTTTTCCAAATAATTCCGGGACTTTTTTTTCGATCTCCCGCGACCGGGAAGGCCACCTCGCTATCATGCAACGAGTTACTCGAAAAACTTTTTTATCTTTGTCCCGACAAGCCACTCTGCGACGTTTATGATTCGTTGTTTATTATATATAGGTATCCTATTCGGGTTCGCCTCCTGCAGCCGAAACACTCCCTCACTCCGACCGGGGGACCTGCTATTTCAGGTCGGGGCCAAATCGGAAATGTCCGGAGCGATCAGCTCCGCCACGGGAAAGAATGACTCCCTGAACTACACGCACGTAGGGATTGCCCTGTCTGTCCCCGGTGCCGACTCGGTGCTGGAGGCAACCAACGATGGAGGGGTCCGGATCACGCCGTTGGCCGAATTTCTCGAAGGGTCGGCTCGGCGCGACGGGCATCCGCTGGTCACGGTTATGCGGCTGCGCGACACGACAGGAGTTGCCGTCTCGATCCAAAAGGCCCGAATGCACCTCGGACAGCCGTACGACTACTCGTACCGACCCGACAACGGGAAGATGTATTGCAGCGAACTGGTCTGGGAGAGTTACCGCCGTGCCGACGGCCAGCGCATCTTCACCGCCCGACCGATGAATTTCCGGGCACCGGACGGCACGATGCCTGACTTCTGGGTGGAGTTGTTCGACTCACTGGGCGAATCGATTCCCGAGGGTGTTCCGGGCACGAACCCCAACGACATGGCACGCGATGCGGCGCTGGAAGAGGTTGACCGATATTTCTGACAGACAAAAAAACAGCGACCCGTAGAATCGCTGCCAGGTGGAGATGGTTTGCAGGGTGGAGCGTGTTTGCCCGTTCCTCGGCATGCCGCAGGCTTCCGGTACACACTTTCCCTCAGACAATCTTCTCAACAGTGATGTCGGGATCGGCCCGCAGCAATTCGATAAACTGCTCCTCACCACCCGACCCTTTGGCCCGGATCACCAGCGTAGCCCGATGCACCACCCCTTCGGGCGTGCGGGCCGCCTCGACTTCGTAGGAGATGACCGAATACTCGCGGCTTTCGAGGCGCGAGAACATCGCGTCGATCGGCCCGCGGCTCGGGGCCGAGAAGACGATCATCGTCCGGCGGCGCCCCAGGTCGCCGAAGAAGAGCGTCAGCACCTCCAGCCCGAAAAGCGTTAGCACGGTGGCGGCCGCCGCCACGACATACATGTGCGCCCCGGCTGCCAGGCCGATGCCGGCCGTGGCCCAAAGGCTCGCGGCCGTGGTCAGGCCGCGGACAAGTTGCCGATGGATGATGATCGTCCCGGCGCCGATGAAGCCGATGCCGCTGACCACCTGAGCCGCAATCCGGCTGGGATCGAGCCGCAGTCCGTCGTGCGAGGCCAGGAAGTCCTCGAAACCGTACTGCGAGACGATCATCATCAGGGCACTGCCGAGCGCCACGAGGAAATGGGTCCGGAAACCGGCATCCTTCACCCGGTACTCCCGATCGAGGCCGATGACCGTGCCACACAGTCCGGCAACACACAAACGCACGATAAAGTTCCACTCCATATATCCGCAACTTTCGATCACCGCCTATTCGTAGCGAAGTATCTCCAACGCCTTGTCGAGCACGGCATCACGGCCCGCCATCAGATCCTCGAGCGTATCCTCCACTACGACATCGGGGGCTATGCCCCGTCCCACAAACTCCTTGCCATCAGGCAGACGCACCTCGCGGGTGCAGATGCCGCAGTCGAGTCCCGGGAGCAGTTCATAGAACGCCACGGCACCGGCACATCCCGACGTCGTGGTTCCCACGACCTTCATGTGGGGCTGCGACGCGGCGATGGCCAGGAAGACCTCGGCGGCCGAGGAGGTCGCATCGTTCACCAGGATAACCGTCGGCACGACCAACACCTCCCGGGTCCGCGGGAAGCGGTATTCGCTGCGTTCGAACTCGGAAAAAGCCTCATCGTTGTAGTACCGGTAAGCATCGCGCACCCGGGCGTTGCCGACCGTATCGCGCGGCGTGGCGGCCGCCCCCCACGACGAAAGCGAAGCATCGTAGACGCGCGTGCGCCACACTCCGCCGCACAACATCGTGTCGCGTGTGAGGTGAGAAAGGAACTCGGCGGCCATGAAGCTGCTGCCGCGCTCGTTGAAGCGCAGGTCAATAATGAGTTTTTTGGCCCGGGCATGCACCTCGGGGAAGGCGTCGTGGAACGCCTTGAAGACACGTCCGGGACGGAACGACCCGATCTTCAGGTAGGCGACGTCGTCGGGATACCACGTCAGGCGGAAATCCTCGCGCAACTCTTCCCAGCTGCGGCCCGGAAGCGACGCGCATTCGGGCATGCGCAACGAGTCGGGACGCCGGTTGACGAGCCGCACGGTAGCATCCGAGCCGTCGGGACGGCGGAAACGCACCTCGTGGGGCGTTCCGACCAGGTCGAGTAGCAGTTCATCAACGGCGATGCGGCGCCGCACGCGGTCGGTCGAGGCCGCGACACGCGACATCACCTCTTCGAGCCGGGCTTCGACCTGCTGTCCGTCGACCTCCAGCACCTCGGAGCCCGGAGGTACGAGGTCGGCCTTCTCGCGGCTCACCTCCGAAACCGTGACACGACCGCCGACATCCATGAGGCGGAGCACCCACCCGTCATCGAAAAAGACGGCGCTCTGGGGAAAGTCCCGGCTCTGGCGCACGAAGGTCTGCTCGTTGCGCAACTGGGCACAGAAACGCTGCAGGAGGCGGTAAAAGGCCGCGTCGTCACGGGTCTGCTGCGCCGGGCCGATCAGCGACATATAGAGCGAATCCCACCGCTCGGCGCCGAAACGGTCCATATAGGCGAAGTTGCGCCGGGTCTCCATCCAGAATTTCGACAAGGCGAAAAGCTTCTGTTCCGAGGTCCAGGGGGCATGCGAATAGTCGGCCCACGCCCGAGCATGGGGCCCGCGGAGATGCCGCCGGGGTACGTCGATATTGCGATAAATCATCGTATCACCTTTGATTTCAATACCCAGGGTGTGCATCGAGGGCTCCTGGGCCACTGCACCCGATACCGGACCGAGCGCGGCGAGCAATGCCAGCATACAGATCCTCTTCATCATAACAAGCTGATTTAGGTTAGTACAAATTACGTAAAATCCCGGACTTTTCAAAGTTTTTGCTGCAAAAGATTGCGCGAAGCGAAATTTTTCGTACTTTTGCAGGCTATGTTTAACTAATTAACTGTTTACGAAAATGCCGAAAATGAAAACCAATGCCGCGGCGAAGAAACGCTTTACCTTCACCGGCACAGGAAAGATCAAGCGCAAACACGCTTATCACAGTCACATCCTGACCAAAAAGACGACGAAACAGAAGCGCAACCTCTGCTATTCGGGTACCGTTTCTGCGGCCGACGAGGCCAAAATCAAGAACCTGCTCGTAAAATAATCCGGGCAGCAGAAAGCATCGTTCCGCCCCACGCGGAGCGTCCGGAGACCTCCCCATCCGGGGTGCGGCGTGAACACGCCGCCCGTGAGTTCGACAACCCCCGATGACGAACGCCTCCGCAGTCCAAACAAACTATCCGCGTCGAACTCGCAAACCGGGATGAACCAGCCCCGAAGAATGCGGGAGAACCGCATCGCTGGCAATCCTACAAAAACTTTTACATTATGCCACGTTCAGTAAACGCTGTCGCATCTCGCGCACGTCGGAAGAAAGTTTTGAAACTTGCCAAAGGCAACTTTGGTTCAAGGGGAAACGTT
>DXGO01000010.1 GCA_019113885.1 Candidatus Alistipes intestinipullorum
TCGATCGACGAGGCCCTGGCTGGCTACTGTACCGATATCGACGTGACGATCAACGAGGATAACTCCATTACGGTCAAGGACAACGGTCGCGGTATTCCGACCGACTTTCACGAAAAGGAGGGCAAATCGGCCCTCGAGGTGGTGTTGACGGTGCTGCATGCCGGCGGCAAGTTCGACAAGGGCAGCTACAAGGTCTCGGGCGGTCTGCACGGCGTCGGCGTCTCGTGCGTGAATGCCCTTTCGACGCTGCTCATCGCCGAAATCCGGCGTGACGGCAAGATTTTCCGCCAAACCTACAGCAAGGGTACCCCGACGTCGCAGGTCGAGATCGTCGGCGAGTGTTCGGACCGTGGAACGATCATCACCTTCAAGCCCGACGGCGAGATCTTCACCCACACCACCGAATACAAGTACGATATCCTGGCCAACCGTTTGCGGGAACTGGCGTTCCTGAACAAGGGACTCCACCTGAACCTCTATGACAAGCGTCCCGATGAAGAGGGCAAACTCCGTGAGGATCACTTCTATTCGGAGGAGGGCCTCAAGGAGTTCGTGAAGTATCTCGACGCCACGCGCGGCACCCCGATCATCGACCAGATCATCTACCTCGATACCGAGAAGAACGGTGTTCCGGTGGAGGTGGCCATGCAGTACAATGACTCTTTCTCGGAGAACGTCCACTCCTATGTGAACAATATCAATACGATCGAGGGCGGTACGCACCTGACGGGTTTCCGCCGTGCCTTGACGCGCACGCTCAAGAAATACGCCGATGATTCGGGCATGCTCGCGAAGCTGAAGTTCGACATCAACGGCGACGACTTCCGCGAGGGCCTGACAGCTGTTGTCTCGGTGAAGGTCGCCGAGCCGCAGTTCGAAGGTCAGACGAAGACCAAGTTGGGCAACGACGAGGTCTCGGCAGCCGTCGACCAGGCCATGGCCGCCGCGTTGGGCAACTACCTCGAGGAGAACCCGAAGGATGCCAAGGCCATCGTGCAGAAGGTGATCCTGGCGGCTACGGCGCGCCACGCCGCACGCCATGCCCGTGAGCTGGTGCAGCGCAAGACGGTGCTTTCGGGCTCCGGGCTGCCGGGCAAGTTGGCCGACTGCACGAGCCGCGACCGCTCGATTGCCGAAATCTTCTTCGTCGAGGGAGACTCCGCAGGCGGTACGGCCAAATCGGGTCGTGACCGTAACTTTCAGGCCATCATGCCGTTGCGCGGTAAGATTCTGAACATCGAAAAGGCCCAGGAGCACCGCATGTGGGAGAACGAGGAGATCAAGAACATGTTCACGGCCCTGGGCGTGACGATCGGCACCGAGGAGGATTCCAAGGCGTTGAACCTCGAAAAGCTGCGTTACGACAAGATCATCATTATGACCGATGCCGATGTCGACGGAAGCCACATCGCCACGCTGATGCTGACCTTCTTCTTCCGCAAGATGAAGGAACTGATCGAGAATGGCCACGTCTACATCGCCACCCCGCCACTCTTCCTCGTGAAGAAGGGCCAGAAGGAGCGCTACTGCTGGACGGAGAAGGAACGTGACGAGATCACGGCCGAATTCGGCAAGGGCGCGCACGTGCAGCGTTACAAAGGTCTTGGCGAGATGAACGCCCACCAGCTGTGGGAGACGACGATGAACCCCGACACGCGCATCCTGCGCCAGGTGAACATCGAGAACGCCGCAGAGGCCGACCGCATCTTCTCGATGCTGATGGGCGACGAGGTCCCGCCGCGCCGCGAGTTCATCGAGAAGAACGCCCACTACGCCAATATCGACGCCTGACGGATGCGACATGGGGATGGCTCTCCGACGGGAGGCCGTCCCTTTTTTGTTTTTGTGATGCAAGTTCGCCGGAGGCGCTTGTCGTTGTCCGGCCGCATGCAGGGAAACCTATAAAACTGCTGACAGGATGAAAGTGACCGTAATCGGAGTGGCCGGAGGTACCGGCTCGGGAAAATCGACGCTTGTCAAACGGCTGCGCGAAGCGTTCGAGGGCGACGACGTGGTGACGCTGTGCCACGACTACTACTACAAGGCCCATCCGGAACTCACCTACGAGGAGCGCACGAAGTTGAACTATGACCATCCTAAGGCTTTCGACACGCAGATGCTCGTGGAGCACATCAAGGCACTGAAGGACAACGTGCCGATCGAACATCCGGTCTATTCGTTCGTCGACCACGACCGCCTGCCGGAGACCGTGAGCGTGAAACCCTCGAAGGTGATTATCGTCGACGGCATCCTGATCTTCGAGAACAAGGAGTTGCGCGACCTGATGGACATCAAGGTCTTTGTCGATACGGACGCCGATATCCGCCTGGCGCGGCGTATCCTGCGCGACGTATGCGAGCGCGGCCGTACGATGCAGTCGGTCATCACGCAGTACACCACGACGGTGAAGCCCATGCACGAGGAGTTCGTCGAGCCGTCGAAGAAGTATGCCGACGTGATCATTCCCGAGGGCGGCTTCAACTCGGTGGCCGTGGCGATGCTGATTCAGAACATCCGCTCGCTGATCGAGCGAAACGGTTGACACATCCTATTCAACTGATTGAAATACGACACTTGACCATGAAAAAATGTTATTTTTACACGCTTTTTTGGTATGCAATAGCAATGCTTGCCTCATCGTGTTCGCCGACCGAGTATCGTCCAACCGATAACAATTGCCAATTTGTCATCAAGAAGATTGAAGGCAAACGTAAATGGGCGCTAGCCGAAAATACACAGGGAAACCATCAACTTTATACCGAATTTGAGTATGACAGTATTTTTTCAGCCGAAGCGGAACCATATCGAATCAAACAGTTGTTCATAGGAATTAAGGATGGTAAATACTATGGCATAACCAGTTGGGCGAAAAAGTTATTCGATGGCGAAGGATTTACTTCTCTGATCAGCGTCCATCAAGGCCCCAGACACAGTGCTTCGATTTATGGCCCCCTATTCAATGAGGCAAAAGTTTCCGAAGGATATAGATTCTTTTATAAGGGCAAGACATTATTTGAGTTCGGGCCAGCGGAATACTTGTTTGAAAGCTATTCTTCATTAATCTACAAAAAAAACGGAAAATGGGGTGCAGTGCTGGAGTCCGATCGCTCCCAGTTAATCCCATGCATTTATGATGGAATTATTGAGATAAAGGGACATGACCACTATTACCTGGTAAAAAAAGGGAATACCTGGAGTGCATTAGACAATAAAGGCCAAGTGATGAGAAAGTCGCGATCCATAATAAATCATCATTTGAGCCTGCCGATCTTGACCTACGCAGAATACAAGGCAGGTGAAAACGGAATGACTTACCGACGAATCGGCACTGAAAATGTCGGTCAGATTACAATTAATCCCTTTGAGTCCCCCTATTTGCCATTTTAATTATTGACCCGGCAAATGGACCTCTCTCACGTCTATAAGCAAATTGAAATACCCTGATTCGCTTTGAAAAATGTTTCGTGCCAGCATTTTCAAAGCAGGCAAAAGCCCGTCTTCGAAAGGAGACGGGCTTTTTAATCCGTATACAGTGTTTCCTCGAAATGGAACTGTGTGACCAATCAGATTCCCGTGATCTTCTTGATCTCGTTCAGCTTGTTCAGCGCCTCCAATGGCGTGAGCGAGTTGATGTCGATGCCCCTGATCTGGTCGCGGATCTGCACCAGCACCGGGTCGTCGAGTTGGAACATCGACAACTGCATGCTCTGCGGTACGGGGTTCTCGGCCGCCTCCTTCACCGCCTGGGCCATCGACTTCTTGCCACGGTCCTTGAGGCTCCGGCTCGGGACGATCTCGTTGTTGCCGTAGACCAGCTCGAGGTTGCGCAGAATCTCGTCGGCCCGTGCGACGACCGATGCCGGCATGCCTGCCAGGCGCGCCACGTGGATACCGAATGAGTGTTCCGTGCCGCCGGGCTCGAGCTTGCGCAGGAAGACGACTTGGTTGCCTACCTCCTTGACCGCGATGTGGAAGTTCTTTACCCGCGGGCACATGCGCTCCATCTCGTTCAGTTCGTGGTAGTGCGTGGCGAAGAGCGTCTTGGCATGCGCCGTGGGATGGTTGTGGAGGTACTCGACCATCGCCCAGGCGATCGAGATGCCGTCGTAGGTGCTCGTGCCGCGGCCGATCTCGTCCAGGAGCACGATGCTGCGGTCGGAGATTTTGTTCAGGATGCTCGCCGATTCGAGCATCTCGACCATGAAGGTCGATTCACCCTGCGAGATGTTGTCCGAGGCGCCGACGCGCGTGAAAATTTTGTCGACGATTCCGATGTGGGCCGATTTCGCCGGGACGAACGACCCCATCTGCGCCATGAGGATGATGAGCGCCGTCTGGCGCAGCAGCGCCGATTTACCCGACATGTTGGGGCCGGTGATCATCATGATCTGCTGCTTCTGGTCGTCGAGCATGACGTCGTTCGGGATGTACTCCTCGCCGACGGGCATCAGCGTCTCGATCACCGGGTGACGCCCCTGCTTGATCTCGATGCGCTTGCCCTCGTGGAGCACCGGACGTACATAATGGCGCTCGACGGCCAGCAGCGCGAACGATTGCAGGCAGTCGAGGTGTGCGACGAGCGCGGCATCGCGCAGCATCGGGGCCAGCGAGGCGCAGATGTCGCCCAGCAGCCGGGCATAGATGCGCTGCTCGAGGACGAGCATCTTCTCCTCGGCGCCGAGAATCTTCTCCTCGTACTCCTTGAGTTCCTCGGTGATGTAGCGTTCGGCGTTGGTCAGCGTCTGTTTGCGTATCCACGTCGAGGGAACCTTCTCCCGGTGGGCGTTGCGCACTTCGATGTAGTATCCGAAGACGTTGTTGTAACTGATTTTCAGCGACGGGATGCCCGTAGCCTCGCTTTCGCGCTGCTGGATGTGCGCCAGGTAATCCTTGCCGTGCAGGGCGATGCGGCGCAGGTCGTCGAGCTCGGGGTCTACCCCGTCGGCGATAACCCCGCCCTTTTGGATTTGGTTGTTCAAGGGGTCGGGATAGATTTCGCGCCCGATGCGGTCGCGGATCTCCGCCAGCGGGTCGATCGCCTCGGCCAGCGCATGCAGGCGTTTCTGGTCGGTCGACTCCAGGGCAGCCTTCAGCGTCTCGATGGCCGCGAGCGAGTTGCGCAGCTGCACCAGTTCGCGCGGCGTGACGCGCTGGGCCGAGATGCGCCCGGCAATGCGCTCCAGGTCGCCGACCAGCGCAATCTGCTCCCGCACGGCTTCGGCAAAGTCGGCGTTTTTCGTGAAGTACTCCACGACATCCAGGCGTTCGTTGATCTTCCCGGGGTCCTTGATCGGCATGGCGATCCAGCGTTTCAGCAACCGCCCGCCCATGGGGGTCATCGTCCGGTCGATCACGTCGGCAAAACTGCTCTTTTCGCGCTGTCCGTTTGACGAGAAGAGCTCGAGGTTGCGGATCGTGAACTTGTCGACCCAGACATACTCGTCCTGGTCGATGCGCGAGATGGAGGTGATGTGCTCCGTGTTGCGGTGCTCGGTGAACTCGAGGTAGTAGAAGATCGCCCCGGCGGCCGAGATGCCGCTTGTGAAGTGCTCCACGCCGAATCCCTTGAGCGATGTGGTCCCGAACTGTTTGCAGAGCTTCTCGCGGTTGACCTCCTCGGAAAAGACCCATTCGTCGAGGCGGTAGGTGTAGAGTTTCGACCCGAACGACCCGGTGAAGCGGTCCTCGAACCCGCGCTGGTAGATCACCTCCTTGGGCTGGAGGTTCGAGAGCAGCTTGTCGACGTAGGCGTCCGAACCTTCGGAGACGTAGAACTCCCCGGTCGAGAGGTCGAGGAAAGCGACGCCTGTGGTGCGCCGGCCGAAATAGACCGAAGCGATGAAGTTGTTCTCCTTGTTCGTAAGGATGTTGTCGCCGAGGACGATTCCCGGCGTAACCAACTCGATGACACCCCGTTTTACGAGCCCCTTCACCAGTTTGGGGTCCTCGAGCTGTTCACAGATGGCTACGCGCTCGCCCGCACGGACGAGTTTCGGAAGGTAGGTGTCGACGGCGTGGTAGGGAAATCCCGCCAACTCGACATACGAGGCGGCGCCGTTGGCGCGTCGCGTCAGCGTAATGCCCAGAATACCGCTCGCCTTGATCGCATCGTCGCCGAAGGTTTCGTAGAAGTCGCCGACGCGGAACAGCAGGATGGCATCGGGGTGTACCGCCTTGATGGAATAGTATTGCTTCATCAAGGGGGTGTCGACATATTTTTTCTCGATTTTGGCTTCTTGGGGTGTCAAAATAGTTTATTGCATTTTGTTTCGGAAAACAAAGATACGAGATTTTCGGAAGCCTTGCAAAGCCGTCGGGCGATTTTTTACCTGCCGGGAGCATAAAAATGATGGGATAAGTGTCGTTTCAGGTTCTTTTCAGAATCATCCCGCATCTTTGCTCCTGAAAATAACTCCCCATGAGAGGGAATACGGGTGTAAACAGTTAAAAAATAGTAAGTTATGATGAAGTTCGTGAAAAATCTCCTGATGGTTGCGACGACGGCTCTTTTGGCCGTGGGTTGCGAGTCGAATACAGGCGGAGGTGCCGCCGACACGGTATCGCCCAAGGTCCTGGAGGCTTTTGCCGAGCGCTTCCCCGATGCACAGAACGTCTCGTGGAGCGTCAAGGGCGACTATGCCGTGGCGACGTTCTACTGGAGCACCCGGGCTGCGGCGGCCAACTGTTCGGCGTGGTTCGACAACATCGGCGGATCGTGGTCGATGACCAAGACCGAAGTTCCCTATTCGATGCTTCCGCAGGCAGTGAAGTCGGCCTTCGAGGCAAGCGAGTATGCCACATGGCAGCGTGACAACGATGTGGATGTCCTCACGCGAAGCGGAGAGGTCGAACCCGAAATCTATGTCATCGAGGTCGAACAGGCCGAACGTGAGATGGACCTCTATTATTCGCCCGACGGCGTGTTGGTCAAGACGTTGGCCGATGCCGGTCCGGATTACGACTACGGAGACTTTATCCCGGCGCGGCCCGTGGCAGGTGTTGACGAGTATCTCGCGGCGAACTATCCCGGGGCCCGTGTGATCGATGTCGATGTGGAGTCCGAAGGTACCGAAGTCGAGATCATCGACAACGGGGTGAAGCGCGAACTTCTCTTCGACCGCAACGGCGCCTGGCAATACACCAAGACCGAGGTGCGGCGTTCGGAACTGCCTGCCGCAGTAACCGGGGCATGGGCCTCCTCGCAGTATGCCGAGGCGAACGGTTACCGGCTCGACGATGCGGACTATTTCGAAACTGCGTCCGACGGGACTTTTTACCGTCTGGAGCTGGAGTCGCGCAACGGCGACGTGAAACTGAAGATCACCCCCGCAGGCGAACTGTCGCTCTACGAACCTTCGTTCGATCTGGGTACGGGTGGTTCGGGTGCCGTGGATACCTTCATCGCGGAGACTTACCCTGGAGCCATGATCCTGGAGCGTGATTCCGAAGACGGTTACCTCGAAGTGGAGATTCGCCATGAAGGCCATGAAAAGTCGGTGCTCTTCAACGGTGCCGGCGCATGGGTAAAGACCTCGTGGGAGGTACGTTACAATGCATTGCCGGCTGCCGTGACGGCTGCTGTGGCCGCTTCGGAGTATGCCTCGTGGAAGTTCGACGATGCGGATTACGTCGAGACGCCCGACGGCGCATGGTACGAGATCGAGATGGAGCAGGAGCGCCCCGAGCGTGAAGTGAAGCTCCGCATTACGGAGGACGGCACGCTGCTCGCTTGACAAAATCCTTAGACAAACGACAATGGGGAGTTTCCTGAACCGGGAGGCTCCCCATTACGTGTCGGGTTCGGACGGGGACTCATCATGGCCTGCACACGCATGGATGGCGTTATTCGGCTCCGGCGTCCGGCAGCATGTCGAAAAGCCGGCGATAGGCTTCGGCCTTGCGTTCGAGCGGCAGCGGATAGGCCCGGGACGAGGAGGGCATGCGCCAGATGCGGAGCGCGCGTCCGGCATACGACGCCTTTACATGGCTGCCTATGGCCGGGAGGTCGCATCCGACGATACGCTGCAGCGTTTCGGCGGCCTTCTGTCCTGTGGCAACGATGTCGTGGCAGGCGGGAATATGGCGAAGCAGGGCCGCGAGATCGACTTCGCGCACCACTTGAAGAAAATTGTCCGAAGCATTGTCCTTCAGTCGGATGACCTCCTCCGACGTATCGTACAGCGCAATCCCCTTTTCCCGACAGAAAGCCTCGATCGCTTCGCGGTCGAACGCCTTGCCGCCCGGCGTGACGAACCGGTTGCGGTCGTTGTGGAAGATCAGCCCGAAAATCCGCCACATGTCGTTCTGAAAGTTCGGGTAGTAGAACTCCATCGACCAGCGTTTGCGTTGTGGCGGGAAACTCCCGAGCATCAGCAGGCGTGCCCCTTCGGGCAGGAAGGGCTCCAGGGGGTGTCGTTCAGGATTCATAGAAGGTATCATCGAAGTTTACCAGGTAGAGTTTGTCGGTCGCGCGAGTCAGAGCCGTGTAGAGCCAACGGAGCATGTCGCGCGTCATGGGTTCGTCGCCGAACAGGCAGCGGTCGACGAATACCGCCCGCCATTGTCCGCCCTGTGCCTTGTGGCATGTCACGGCGTAGGAGAACTTTACCTGCACGGCGTTGAAGTGGGGGTTCTCGCGAATCTCCTTGAACCGCTTTAGCTTGCTGCCGATGTCGAGGTAGTCCTTCTCGACTTCGTAGAAGAGACGCGTCGACTCCTCGCGCGTGAGCGACGGCGACTCCGAAGCAATGGTATCGAGCAGGATTTTGCACTCGAGCTCGGCGTCGTCGTAGTCGGGGAACTGGAGCACGGCATTGGCAAAGCGGAACCCGTAGAACTCCTCGAACCTCCGCAACCGCTTCAGGCGCGCGATGTCGCCGTTGGCGATGAAGTTCATCGGGCACTGTTCGGTGTGCTCGGGATAATAATAGTTGTTTTTAACGACCATCAGCATGTCGCCGCTCTCGATCTCCTCCTCGGCGCACAGTACGTGGCGGCGGATTCCCTCGTTGTAGCGGTTGGCGCGCTTGTTCGATCGGGTGATGACGATCGTCTCGTCCCGTCCGTACTGGGCGTAGCAGTCCTGGAGCTTTTCGAGAAAATCACCGCCTCCGACCGCCTCGACGTCGGGAAAATCCATCCTCAGGCGCGGGATTTCGCAGATGCCGTTCTCGAGCATGCAGCGCACGAGCGTCGCGTTGAACAGGATGCCCGATTGCGCCTCCTGGCGTACGACCTCGTCCATCGTGCCGTAGACGATCTCGCCGTAGGAGCTCATGGTCGCCGGGTCGAGCGCCGGGCAGAAATCCGCCCCCACGGGAGGCAGCTGGGCGCTGTCTCCGACCAGGATCAGCCGGCAGCCGCGGCCGCTGCGGACGTAGTCAATCAGGTCGTGCAGCAGTGAACCGCTGCCGAACAGTGTCCCGGAATCCGTGCGGTCGGCAAGCATCGAGGCCTCGTCGACGATGAATACGGCTCCGCGTTCGGGATTGATGTTGAGCGAGAATTTCGATTCGTAGTCGGCGTTCGTGCGCTGGCGGTAAATGCGTTTGTGGATGGTGTGTGCCTTTTCATGGGCGTATCGGGCGAGGACTTTGGCGGCCCGTCCCGTCGGGGCCAGAAGTATGGGTTTGATTTCCACCTCCTTGAGGGCCCCCACGAGCGCCGCGATGAGCGTTGTTTTGCCCGTTCCGGCATATCCGTTCAGCACAAAAATTTTCGAAAAGTCGTCGTCTGCAAGGTATTCGGACAATTTTTCTATGATTTTTTTTTGTCCGGGAGTTGTTTCGAAACAAATTTTAGCGTAAATTTGGGTCGCAATATGTGTGCTGAACATACAAAGATTCACTATTTGAAATTGTACAAAATTAACAACAAATAATAGTAAAATGAAAAAAATTGCTCAAATCATTCTTGCCGTAGTCATCATAGGCTTGGTTTATGTTATCTACGTCCAGATTTCGACTCCTATCCAGTTCGAACAGGAATTGAAGGTCAAAAAGGCTCAGGTCATCGAGCGTATCAAGGATATCCGCACGGCCGAGCGTTCCTACAAGTCGAAATATCAGCGTTTCACGGGCAGCTTCGATTCGCTGATCTCGTTTGTCCTCAATGATACCCTCGAACTGGAGCGTAAGATCGTCGACGAAGACGACTCCGCAGCCATGGCTCAGCTGAAGAAGTCCGGCAAAAAGAATATCGAGAAGTTCAAGATCGCCGTGATCGACACGATCTTCGCTCCCAAGAAGGTGACGCGTGAGGATGTGGAGAACTTCCGCTATATCCCGGGCACCGACAAGAAGGCCCAGTACATCCTCGAGGCCGGTATCATCACGACCGAGTCTAAGGTGGTGATCCCCGTGGTCGAGTGCCGCGCTCCCTACAAGATGTTCCTCGATACGGTTGCTTTCCGCCAGGAGGTCATCAACCTGATCGATGACGAGACGAACAACTTCAACCGTTACGCCGGAGTCAAGTTCGGATCGATGGAGGCAGGTAACAATGAGGCCGGAAACTGGGAATAACCGTCCGACTTCCGATCGAAAAGTGTCCATTCAGCAGCCGTTGGATGGACACTCTTTTTCGATTCCTGAGGCTCCGGCGGCCTCCGCGGGCGACGGCCGTGTGGAGGTCGAACTGCTGTTTGCCCGGACGATGCTCGTTCCCGAGGCGTTGCACGACGAACAGCGTGCCGCAGCGTGGTTTGCCATGAACGGCATGTCTCTCGCTCCCGACGAGATTGTCGTCGCCACGGAGGCCCGCTCCGGATGCGTCGCCCTGATCGCCCTGCCGCGCACCCTTGTGGCGCAGCTCCGCGAGAAATGGGGCGATGGAATACGCTTCACTACCCCGCTGCTCCATGTGCCCGCCGATACGGCAAAATGCGTGTGGGCCCTGCGGGCGGGAGGGCTGACCTATGTCAAGATTTTCGACGGCCCGGAGATGCGGTTTGCCGAGGTGCTGCCGTCGGCCGACGATACCGACCTGCTCTACCTCTTCGAGCGGCTGGGCGGGAGTTTCGCGTTGCGCGACTATGTGTTGCGGCTGTCCGGTGCCGATGCGAAAGCGATGCGGCGCCTGATCGGGAAACGGTTCAAACGGGTGATATGCGAATCATAAGCGGAAAATACCGGGGGCGGACGATTGTGCCGCAGCGGAACCTGAAGGCGCGTCCCACGACCGATTTCGCCAAGGAGAACCTCTTCAACGTGTTGGGGAACCTGGTGGATTTCGAGGAGTGCGACGTGTTGGACCTCTTTTCGGGCACCGGGTCGATCAGTTACGAATTTGCCTCGCGGGGCGCACGCAGCGTCACGTCGGTGGAGATCAACCCCGTGCACTACAACTTCATCCGTCATACGGCTCAGCAGCTGGGATTCGAGCACTTCTACCCCGTCAAGGCCAATGTTTTCCTGTATCTAAAGAGTTGCACGAAGCGGTTTGACGTGATTTTCTCCGATGCTCCGTACGATTTGGAGGGGAGCGAGGAGGTGATCCGACTGGTTCTCGAACGGGATTTGTTGCAGCCGGAGGGGATTCTGATCTTCGAACACTCCCGGAAGATGGATTTTTCCTCCTACCCGGAATTCTGGCAATTAAGGAGTTACGGGAGCGTGCAATTTTCTTTTTTCAAAAAGGGCTGAAAGGCTTTGGCGATTTGAAAAAAACGTGTATCTTTGCACTCGCAATACAAAAACGGTGCGTTAGTTCAGCTGGTTAGAATACGTGCCTGTCACGCACGGGGTCAGGGGTTCGAGTCCCCTACGCACCGCAGAACGAGAAAACGAGATGGTTACAGCAACCGTCTCGTTTTCTTTTATTTATCCACTATCAAGCGGAAAATCAAAACGTTGCACGGGTTACGGATGGCTGCATGCGTCGCTCGGAGCCGGGTTCTGGTTCCGTTCCCGGAGACATTCCGGGACACCGAAACGTAACCTGCGCGTAACCACGCTCCGACGTACGTGTAACCTTGCACACGCTTGTCCCTACCATGTCCTTTATTGACTTTACCTGTTTGTCAGTCAAACAGTTGCGCATGACTATTTTTGTACAACGGATAAAGTTAAGGTATCGTCATGGAAAAGACAACGAAAAAGGTGCGGCCGAAGAGCGTCGCCGCACGACCGAAAAAAGAGGCAGCCGCTACACGCAAGAGCACCTTCGCCATCATCTTCGTGCTCCAGAAGGGCAAGGCCCGTGAGGATGGCACGGCACCCATCGTGGCTCGCATCACGGTCAATCACGAAATGGTGCACTTTGCCACGCGGATGTACATCCACCCCGACCGCTGGCTGCCGAAGGATTACCGCACCGCGGGCAAGAGCCGCGAGGAGAAACAGATCAACGATGCGCTCGATGAACTGCGCGTGCTGATACGATGCCGCTATGACCAGATGCTGCGCGGAGAGGAGACCATCACGGCCGCGATGCTCAAAAACGCCATTACCGGACTCGACCAGAGCGCCTCTACACTTCTGGGCGTCTGCGACCGATTCATCGAGGATTATACCGACCTGCTGCGCACCAAACAGTGTTGTCGCGAGACCTACCTGCGCTATCTGCTTACGCGCAACCGTCTCGAAGAGTTTTTGCGCAACCGCTACCGCATTCCGGACATTCCGGTCAAGGAGATTCAGCCCCGTTTTGCCGCGGAATTCGACCGCTGGCTGCGCATCACCTATCAGTTGACCAACAACTCGACGATGAAACTGATGCGGCAGTTGAAGACCATGCTGCG
>DXGO01000121.1 GCA_019113885.1 Candidatus Alistipes intestinipullorum
GATAAAAAAGAGACGGGTGCAACCTTGCAAAATTGCAACCGAATACATTCGACCTTGAGCCAAACGAAGCCGACCCCAAGAACGCCTTGGGGTCGGTTTCGTCGATTAACTATTCTCCTGCAATTTGGGAAGTTGATCCGAGGTCAGCAGCGTATAGACATAGCGCATAATATAATTCACGGCTCGCTCCATGCCCTCCATATCGAGGCTCTCGGGCGTATCATCCACGGTGTGCAGCGTAGAAATATCCGTCGTGATGAAGAACGAGACGGGAATCATCTGCGAGGCGAAGGCGACATGATCCGAGGAACCTGCCGACCCCCTGGCCGATAACTCTATACGGAGCGAGTCCGGATTACCGACACACTCCACCACACGGCTCACGGGCGATAGTATCTCCCCTTGCAGGCAGAGTGTATCGCCACGCATACGCCCAAACATCTCCAGGTTGACCATATGGCCTATCGTCACCGAGCTGTCGCGCAACATACGCTCCAGATGCCGCGACCCGGCCAATCCCATCTCCTCGGCGCCGAAGAGTGCAACTACCAGATCCCGCCTGAAATCGTCGGCATAGGGTTGCAGGCGGCGGGCGATCTCGACCACGGCGGCCGTACCCGAGGCGTTGTCATTGGCTCCGAGCAACTGGTCTCCTGCCGAATATCTCCCGCCCTTGTCGGCCTTGAAGCGTCCCAGATGGTCGTAATGCGCTCCGAGCAGCACCTTCTCCGCATCGGGATAGCGGCTCCGTATTGTCATCACCACATTGTACGAACTGTCGCGCCACTCACCGGCCAGCACCCGCTCCATGCCGCGACGCACGACTGCGCCATCTATACTGAATGGCACCAGCGCCTTACGCCACAGGGGCACACACCCGACCGTATTCAACTCCGACGCAAGAAAACGCGCCGCACGCAGATCGTTGCCGCTGCCGGCACGGCGGCCTGCCAGGGAGTCGGAACAAAGGGTTTCGATCGTCGCATACATCGCCTTCGGATCGCACGCCATCGAGGGTCGGGCCGAACGACTGCACCCCGTCGGAGCAACCATCCAAAGAACGGCCAACACCCCCGGAACGGCAAGCCTCCGACATGAGTTCAGCCAAAGTCTTAAAAGCATATCCGAAATTTATACATTTTTATACATCCCCATTCTCAACCGCATCCTGTACGGACCGTTACCTCGACGCGACGAGCGACGAGGGGGTGACACCCATGCAATTGCGGGCCCAGTCGCCGTGGGCGCGAAGCACCTGTTCGATGATGTCCCGCACGGCTCCTTCTCCGCCCCGGAATTCCGAGACGTACCGTGACGCTTCGATTACCTCCATCGCCGCGTCCGCCGGGCATACCGGAATCCCTACTTCGCGCATGCATTCCAGGTCGGGGATGTCGTCCCCCATGTAAATCGTATCCTGTGGATCGATCCCTTCCCGGGCAAAATACTCCCGCATCGCCGCAATCTTGTCCATGCAGTCCAGGTAGTAATCCTTCACTCCGAGCATCTGGAGCCGGTGTTCCAGCGTGCGGCCCCGGCCTCCCGAGATGATGCACACCTTGTACCCCGTCTTGATCGCATAGGCCAAGGCATATCCGTCCTTGGCATTGTAGCGGCGAATAAAGTCTCCGTCGACCGTCGGGATGATGCCCCCGTCGGTCATCACGCCGTCGACATCGAATATGAAGGCCCGGCAGCGTGCTATATCTTCCTTGAAGTTTCCCATATGTTTTTGCTGATTTGTTGGTAGAGTTCCAGTAATTCGGGATCGTCGGCCAGCAGTGCCGCATGGCGTTCTATCGTCGTGGCGTCGTGCCGTGCGGCCGGGCCCGTCTGTACGTCGGCGGGCGATGTGGCGTCGCATGCTTTGGCGGCGGTTTCGGCCACGAGAGGTTTCAGAATGTCGAAATCCAACCCTGCCGAGCGTACGATCCGCTCGCCGAGGGCGTACATGCGGTTGGCGAAGTTGCAGGCGAAGACGGCCGCCAGGTGCACCTTGGCGCGGCGGGCCGAGTCGGCCTGCAAGACTGTTTGCGAGAGGTGCCGGGCAAAGGCCTCCACGTCGGCCTGCAGGGCGGCATCCGCGGCCTCGACGAAGATCGGGATCGCGCGGAAATCCACCGCGCGGCCCTTGGTGAAGGTTTGCATGGGGTAGAAGACCGCGCGGCGGGAGTATTGCTCCGGCAGGGCTTCGAGGGACACGCTTCCGGCGGTGTGGGCGACAACGGCCCCGGAGGGAATCGGCAGCGTGCGGGCCACTTCGCCGACGGCCGAGTCGCTGACGGCGATCAGGTAGAGGTCGGCCGTCGTGCAAAGTTCCTCGGGCCGGGAGGCGGTTTCGGTGCCGGTCAGTGCGGCGATGGCGCGGCCGCGGGCTTCGTTGCGGGCGTAAAGTTGCCGCAGTTCCAGGTCGCTGGCGGCGATGGCGCGGGCCAGGGCTTCGGCCAGGTTCCCGCTTCCGATGATGACGGCGCTTTTCAGTGCTTTCATGCTTTTGACGTATCTTCCGTTTTGCGACGGCCGTGTGTGGGAGTACCGCCGTTTTTCTTTTCTGTCGGAGCTGTCCCCAGCAGGTCGGCCAGCGGGACGTTGTCGGGCGACTGGCGGACGGCCTCTTTCAGCTGCTCCAGTTCCTGGTCGATACGTGCCAGATCGGGCGTGGCCTGCAGGTCGATGGTCGTCTGCCCGGTTTGCTCGACGGCCTCCAGAATGCCGTAGATAGTGATCGTCGAGGTGTCGTGGGCCGGGGCGAAGGCCACTTCGCGCTCCCCGTCGCCGTTGCGTACGGCGATGAGTTGCCGGGCGGTGACCAGTTGGAAGAGAATGTCGTTGACGATGCGTGTGGGGAGGTCCAGCTGTTGGCGGATGGCCTCGGAGGGCATGGCGCCGCCGCGTTCGCGGAACCATCGCACGACGATGAGCATGGCTGTGAGCAGCACCTTGCGGCGCTGGTCGTAGCTGATGCGCAGCGATTCGCGCTCCTCGTCGAAACGCGAGATGTTCTGATAGGCGAACGAGAGCTCCCCTCCGAAGAGGAGGATCTCCCAGGAGGTCTGCATCCAGATGAGGAAGAGCGGCAGGGCGGCAAAGCTGCCGTAGATGGCGTTGTAGGAGGTCATCCACCGCTGCACGTAGACGTAGCCCCACTGGAAGAGGATGAAAATCGTGCCTGCAACGATCCCGGCCATCAGGGCGCTTCCGAACCGTACCTTGGCGTTGGGGATAATCAGGTAAAGGAGTGTGAACATGACCCAGATGATGACCATCGAGGCCAGCCCCGAGAGGAGGTTGAAGTACCAGCTTCCGTCGAATCCCAACTGGGATTCGATGTAATTGCCTACGGAACTGGCGGCGATCCAGAGGATCGGGACGATCATCACCACGGCGATATAGTCGGTCCATTGCCGGGTGATGCTGCGTTCGACCTTGACTTCCCAGATGTTGTTGAAGGCGCTCTCGATCGACCCGAAGACGCGGATCACGGCCCAGAAGAGCATCAGCAGCGCAACGGTGGCAACGACGCCCCCACGTGTACGGGCCAAGGCATTTTCTGCAAAATCGACCAGGTAATCGATCACCTGAGGTGCCTGGGGAAAGAGGTCGTGGAGATTCTGGATCAGTCCGTCGGCCAGCCCGAATCCCTTGACCACGGCGAAGACCACCGCTGCGATGGGCACCAGCGACATGAGCGTGTAGAAGGTCAGGGCCGCCGAGCGCACGATGGTGCCGTGTTCGAGCAGCCCGCGGGCCGTGTAGAAGAGCAGTTTGTATTGCTGCACAAGCCACCGCACAACGGGATTGCGCCATTCGTGGGTGTCGCGCTGGAAAATCGTGTCGGTGAAGTACGTGAGAATTTCGCTGAATTTCATGGGTGCGGGGCGGGTATTCAGACAAATGTAGTCATTTTATGCGGATCACCCAAAAATTGCCCCCGATTTTCGTGAAAGCCAGCCGCTGTTCGGCTCCTGCATGGGCCCCCAGGCGTCGCATCAGCTCCTCGGCTGCGAGCGGGAAATCGCGTTTCAATAGTTCGATCCCGCATCCGCGCAGTTCGCGCCTGAGGCGCTTCGGGTCGTAGGGCTCGATCGCCTCGACGGGCAATACGCGCCCGATGACCTGCTGTGGCTCCTCGGAGGCGAATCCGAAGCCGTTGTCGCTCCAGCAGTCGGCCACGCCGCGGAGGTGGAGCCGCGTGAGACGCGCTTTGCGCAGTGCGACATCGGGCACCACGAGCCAGCGGTAGCGTGTGGGGTCGAAGGCCGGGGGTGCCGGAAGCTCTGCACTCGGGGCGACTTCGGGCGCGACATCGGCCGACGCCTTCCCCGCGCCCTCGCCCGTCGCCTCGAACGAGCCGCGTCCGATTGCCGTGGCAATGATCCGGGGGCCCGAGCCGTCGTCGTAGACCATCACTTCCTTGCACTCGTCGCCGAGCGAGACGACCTCCACGCTGCTGCGGGGAAAGAGCCGCAGTGCCTCGTCGACATCGAACAGCGGGGAGTTTTTCACGCACAGTCGCGCCGAGGCACGCCGTATGAGCGGTCGCAGGGCAAGGATGTCGGGCGAGCAGGCTTCGAGCCGCAGTTGCTTGAGCCCCTTTTCGGACCGGCGATCGGGGTCGGCGTAGATCCAGTCGAAACGCAGCCCCTCGCGGCGGAGGTACTCCTCGGCCGCGATGTTCACCACCTCGATATTCGTAATCCCCATTCTGGAAAAGTTCTCTGCGGTGATGCGGGCCAGCATCGGGTCGCGCTCGAGGGCTATCACGCGGCGGAAGCGGCGGCTCAGCGCCAGGGCGTCGACCCCCAGTCCGCAGGTGAGGTCCAGTACCGTGTCGCCCCCGATGCGCTTGTGTGCGGCGCATGCCTCGCTTGACGCCTGCTCGAAGGCCCGCGGCGGGAGGATGCATTCCGCCGCCGCGTAGGTCGGGAGCTTCTCCGCAGCGCGCGCGAGGTATTTGACTTGCGTGGCCACGAGGCGTGCGTGCGGCACATGGCGGTCCATTGCCACGGAGAGCGGATCGCGCCCGCGGCAGGCGTGGATCGCCTCCCGTACCTCGGGAAGGCACAGCAGCTCGTATTCTTCGGCAGTGATCACGTCGGCAAAGGTACGCTTTTTTTCGCTTCGCGGCTCCACGCCGCGAGGGTTGCGAACAGGTAAAGCGCATAAATGACGACCGTATGCGGAGCCGAAAGGGCGTAGTCGACGGCGCCGCCGGGCAGTGCGGCGGTCGCGCGGGCCAGGAAGTTGATCCCTTCGGCGGCGTGTCCCGCCACGAAGGCGAAGAGGGGTGCCAGCGGCTCGATCGGAAGCAGCATCCACAACGTACCTGCAAAGACCACGACTCCGCCCAACAGAATGGCCAGCGGGTTGATCAGCAGTCCGGCGAGCGGGATGCTTCCGAAGGTGTGGGCGATGAGCGGGACGGTTGCGAGGCTGGCGACCAACCCGATCAGGTAGGCGTCGATAACGGCATTGACGAGTCTCCACCGGGTACGGCAGCGGCGGCAGAGCGGCACGCCCCAGGCAAGGATTCCGGCCACGGCGACGAACGAGAGTTGAAAGCTGATGTCGCCGAGCCAGTTGGGATTCCACAGCAGCATGAGGAAGGCAGCCGTGGCGAGGGCGTTCATCCCGACGTACTCCGATCCCGACGCCAGTGCGGTCTGGAGCACCGTGCACATGATGGCGGCCCGCACGGCGCTGGGTGGATAACCTGCAGCCGCGACGAACAGCCATACGGCCCCGATGGCCAGGAGGTTCTTGACGAGGTGCCCGCGGCGGAGTAGCGGCAACCACCACAACAGCGCGTTGATCAGTACGAAGACGATGCCCGTGTGCAGTCCGGAGACGGCCAGCAGATGGGCCAGCCCGCTGCGCGAATAGGCGTCACGCAATTCGGAGGAGAGTGCGCGGCGCTCCCCGGCGGCCATGCTCTCGACCACGGCGGCCGCTTCAGGACCCATTTCGAGACGCTCGAGCCGTTCAACAGCCCTCCGGTGCAGGTCCGACGCCGCAGGAGCCAGCCGCTCGAGAATCGCCCGTTCATCGACCCACAATGTCCCGGCGTATCCGCGCCGTTGCATCAGGCGGCGGTAGCTCTCCGCGCCTCCCCGGAACGGACGCACCGTGCCGCGGCAGCGGAGCCGATCTCCGGGGTGCAGTTTCGTGAGGGAGTCGGTATAGAGTCGTACCCGGGCGTCGGAGGCTCTCCACGTGCCGTCCGAAGGGTCGCGCCATGCCGTTACCAGGGCGTCGGCCGTGGTGTAGCCTCCCCGGTCGGAAGGGAATCCTTCGAGGGCGATTTCATAGGCGGTGACGATCCCTCGGGGTACCGATGGGGCGGGTGTGCGGAGTTGTGCTGCGGCGAATCCGGCCACGAACAGCATGCCGATCGTGGCGGACGACGAACGCATCAGCAGTGCGGCGAGCCCTGTCGTGACAAATGCCGCTGCGAGGAACCACAGCGGCAGCGTGTACCAGACGCTCAGTGCGATCCCGGCGGCAAACGGTGCCAGGAGCTTGAGCATCGGCATGCGGTCGAGACGTTCTGTGAGGCGGCGTATTCCCATGCAGGAGGGGGCTCGGAACAACTATTCGATGTTTTCGCGGATCAGAATCTCGATCGGCGTGTGTTTGATGATCTGGTCGTGTTGTCCGTAGAGGATGTATTCCAGCACATACTTGATGCTCTGGTATCCCTGGAGGTCGGGGCGCTCGGAGAGCAGGAACGAAAGGTAGCCTTTCTTGAGGTATTCGATGTTCTTTTGTGTGACGCCGCAACCGATCACCTTGACGCCCGTAATGCCGTGGTGTTCGAGGTAGCTGGCGAAGATGTATGACCGGGAGTTAAACACTACGGCGCCGCCGATCTCGTTCTCTTCCGCGAAAAGCCGGTCGAACTCCCGCCAGCTTCGCTCGATGTCCTGCGTGTAGTAGTTGGCGTAAAGGAAGCGGTTCTTGCTCGAAATAGTGTCGAAGTATTCGAAGAAACCCTCCTTGCGCACGACCGTCTGCAGCGAGCTCTCGTTGCCCGAGCGCACGGCGTGGAGGATGGCGATGTCCTTCTCCTCGCCGATGACGTCCGACAGGAGCTTGGCCTCGATGTATCCGAGTTTCCGGGAGTCGGGGCCGAAAAACGCCCGCTGGTTGCACGTCGGAATCAGCGTGTCGATAAAGACGTAGGGCGTGCCCTGCTCGTCGAGCCGGCGTGAGAACTGCACGGTCTCCTCGCGGAACGTCGGGCCGATGATCATCGCATCGCACGGGTATTCCAGCGCTTCGCTGTAAGCCTTCCGGCAGGAGTAGAGGTCGAACTGGTCGTAGTAGAAGATTTTGGTCTCGGTTTGGATTTTCGAGAAGTCGTAGAGCGCCTGGCGGATTCCCTTCTCGATCTGTTCCCAATACTCTCCCGGCTGATAGCTCGGGAGCACGATCGCAAGGGTGATTTTGCGTTTTACGCCGATGGACGAAACCAGCAGATTGGGCCGGTAGAGGATTTTTTCGAGCACCTGCTCGACCTTCTGCCGGCTCTTTTCCGAGACGTCGCCGCGGTTGTGCAGGACGCGGTCGACCGTGCCGACCGACACCCCGGCCATGGCGGCGATGTCCTTGATCTTATAGCTTTTGCGATCCATACGGCGAAAATACTAAATATTTCCGATTCGCGGCGTATGTTTTATCAAATTCTCAGCGCCGAAGCGGCTCCCAGGTCGAGAAAAAGGGTGGCGTCGTTGTGTGTGCGGAGAATCGATGCCGGGCATTGTTCCGTGATGGGGCCATAGAGCGTGTCGTGTACCGCTTTGGCCTTGCGCGCAAGAGGCACGATCCCCACTACGCAACGGCAGGACATCAGCGTCGGGATGGTCAGCGTCATTGCCTGTCGGGGCACGAGCGAGATGTCGGCAAATTCCCCGTCGTTGACCTGCTGCTGGCGGCACTGTTCGTCGAGGGTCGTGATCTTCACGATCTCGGGGTCGTCGAACCGTGCCTCATGGGGATCGTTGAAGGCGATATGGCCGTTTTCGCCGATGCCCAGCGAGACGATGTCCAGCGGGGCGGACTCGATCAGTTTCCCGTAGCGGAGGCACTCCTGCCGTCCCTCCTGGCCGCCCGAGTCCATCAGGTGCACCGCCTTGAAAGGTGCACGGTTGAAAATGGCATTCGACAGGAAGTTGCCGAATCGCTGGGGGGCGTCGGCCGGCAGCCCGATGTATTCGTCCATGTGGAACGCCTCCACGCGGCCGAATATCTCTTTCCCGGCGTTGCGGATACCTTCCAGAAACTCATCCTGCGAATGAGCCGCGGCGAACACGGCGCGTGCGGTGGGTTGTCGGTCGAGTATGGTCTTCAGCCGTTGCAGATAGTAGGATGAAGCGGCTTGCCCCATCTGTTGTCTGGTTTCGTAAATCAGTACGTGCAATTTGTCGACGTAGAAATCCTTGATCAGTCCATCCATAGTTCTAAACGGGTCGGTAATGTCTATTTCCGTGTTCGAGCACAAAAATATGGATTTTGGTTCTTTTTTCAAAAGAAAATCGAAACTATTTTTTAATATAAAGTAAATCAGTATTTTACAGTTTTAATGTCTTATGGCGAATTCTTTTGTCTGTTATTTTTTTGTCCATATCTGTTGCGCGAAATGATTTTTTTACTACCTTAGCGACTGGACAATCTGTGATCGAGCACGGAATTTTGTCCGAATTTGTGCTTCGCGAGAACCTTTGACTGAAACAAAAACCGATATGAACCCGTCCCTTTCCAAAAGGCAGTATTTTGTCTCCATGGCGATCATGGGGACGCTGTTCTTCTTCTTTGGCATGATCTCCTGGGTCAACTCCGTGTTGATTCCCTATTTTAAGGTGACGTGCGAATTGTCGCTCGCGCAGGCGTATCTGGTGGGTTTCGTATTCTATATCGCTTACCTGGTGATGGCGATCCCTTCGTCGATGATGCTCGATGCGGTCGGCTATAAGAAAGGTATCGGCTACGGGCTGTTCATCATGGCGCTTGGGGCCCTCTGCTTCGTCCCGGCGGCATTGATTCGCTGCTATGCACTCTTCCTGACGGGGCTGTTCCTGCTCGGCATCGGACTGGCCGTGTTGCAGACCGCCGGAAATCCCTTTGTGACGATCATCGGCCCCATCGATGCCGCGGCCAAACGGATGTCGGTCATGGGCGTCTGCAACAAGTTGGCTGGAATCATTGCCCCGCTGGCGCTTGGCTACCTGATCATTCGGCCGGGCGATGCCGCGCTGTTCGAGCAGGCCGAGGCCGGCGTTCAACTGATCGGCGGACAGGCCCGGGAGGTCGTGCTCGACGAGATGGCCCGGCGCGTCATCCTGCCCTATTCGGTGCTGGCACTCGTGCTGATCGCCTTCGGATTCTATGTAAGGCGCTCTCCGCTGCCCGACATCGTCGGGAAGGCAAAAACGACTTCCGGGGAGGATGGCCGCAAGAGCATCCTGAGTTATCCCTATCTGATTCTGGGTGTCGTGGCTATGGTTTGCCACCTGGGGACGCAGGCGCTTTGCATCAATACGCTGGTGACGTCGTCCGTGTCGCTCGGCACCGAGATCGCGCAGGCCAAATTGCTGCCCTCGCTGATCCTCTTCTCGACGTTCGTGGGGTTCGCCCTCGGCGCCCTGCTCATCCCCCGCGTGCTGTCGCAGCGTACGGCGTTGAAAATTGCCGCGGCGTTGAATCTTGCGGCGTCGGTACTGGTGCTCTGTGTCGGCGGCAACCTCTCCCTCTTTGGGGTCGAGACCCACGCTGCGATGTGGGTGCTGATTTTCATGGGCATTCCCAATGCCTTCCTCTATTCGGGCATTTGGCCATTGGCGATTCACGACCTGGGCCGCCATACGGGGCTCGGGTCGGCGTGGTTGGTCATGGCCTTGGCGTCGAGCGGCCTCTTCCCGCTGATCTATGCCGGGGAGGTCTCCCGCCTGGGAAGCGTCCAGTCGGCCTATTGGTTCATGATCCCCTGTTTCGTATTCATTCTCTATTATGCGTTCCGGGGGTATAAGGTGGAATATTGGACCCGTCGGGGTCGGTAAATGGTTGCAACGATGAAACAGGCTATTGTGAACGGGCGAATCATCGCCCCCGGGAAAACCGGTTGCGGATATGTAGAATGGGACGGCGGTGTCATCACCGATGTCGGCTTCGGCGCGTACCGCGGCGAGGCGAAGTCGGTGGTGGATGCCGGCGGCGAGTGGGTATCGCCCGGGTTTATCGACATCCACTTGCACGGTGCCGGCGGATACGATTTCATGGATTGCACGGTCGAAGCCTTCTTGGGGGCGGCGGAGATGGCCGCCCGCCACGGCGCCACGACGATCTTCCCCACGACGCTCGCCAGTACGAACGAAAACCTGTTCGAGGCATTCGATACCTTCCGGCAGGCCAAACTGCTCAACGAACGGGGTGCCGACATGCCCGGCCTGCACCTCGAAGGCCCCTATTTCGCCTACAACCAGCGCGGGGCACAGGACCCGCGCTACCTGCGCGATCCTCGCCCCGAGGAGTACCTGGCCATTCTGGCGGCCAGCGACGATATCCGGCGCATGTCGCTTGCCCCGGAGCTCGACGGGGCGCTTGAGTTGGGGCGGGTATTGCGTGATCGGGGAATCCTGGCGTCAATCGCCCACTCCGATGCGCTGTTCGAGGAGGCCGTCGAGGCGTTCCGCAACGGATATACCCATGTGACGCATTTTTATTCATGCACGTCGTCAGTCGTGCGCCGCAATGCCTTCCGCTATGCCGGGATCGTCGAGGCGGCCTATTGGCTTGACGACATGACGGTTGAGATCATCGCCGACGGCGTCCACCTGCCGAAGAGCCTGCTGCAGCTGGTCTACAAACTCAAAGGTGCCGACCGAACGGTACTTATCACCGATTCGATGCGTGCCGCCGGCATGCCCGAGGGCAATTACATCCTTGGGGCACGGGATGCCGGGATGCCGGTCGTCGTGGAGGATGGCGTGGCCAAACTGCCCGACCGCAGTGCCTTTGCCGGCAGTGTGGCGACGGCCGACCGGGCCGTGCGGACGATGGCGCGCCTGGCGGAAATCCCGATTCCCGAGGCGGTGCGGATGATGACGGCAACGCCGGCGCGCGTGATGCGCGTCGAGGACCGGAAGGGATCGCTTGCCGTCGGGAAAGATGCCGATATATTGATTTTCAATGATAACGTGGAGCTCCAATGCGTGATTCTCCGCGGCGAAAAACGTTTTTAAGATGTTACCGATGCATTCATTCGTCCGTATGTTGGCGGTATCTTTGCTCATGACCGGCTTCGGTTCTCCGACGTCGGCATGGGGCGGGGAGGTGCCGTCTTTGTCGTCGGGAGGGGAGGAAGCTGTTCCCGTCAATGTTTCTGTGCTCGATAACGGTTTCCCGATTCGGGCCTTTTCGGTGTCGTTGCCTCCTGTGGATCAGGCGGATGTGTTTATGGACTTCGTGGCGAACGACCTGGCTCCCGCGGGGATCAATACGCTGGTGATCCGGGTGAACTGGGATTACGATTTCGAGTCGCATCCCGAATTGGCCAATCCAAACGGGTGGAACCGCCGTCAGGCGGCGAAACTGGCCGCACTCTGCCGCGAAAAGGGGATTACGCTCGTGCCGCTGATCAACCTGCTGGGACACCAGTCCTGGGCGGGCAAGGCCGGCAAGTTGCTGCAGGTCTATCCGCAGTTCGACGAGAAACCCCATGTGAAACTTCCGCAGGAGTATGTCTGGCCCAATCCCGACCGTCTTTACTGCAAGAGTTACTGCCCGAACCATCCGGATGTGCATGCGGTGGTTTTCGACTGTGTGGATGAAGTCGTTGCAGCGTTCGAGGCGAAGAACTTCCATGCCGGACTCGACGAGGTGTTCGACCTGGCCGATATCAATTGCCCGCGTTGCGGCGGGCTCGACCCCGCACGGGTCTTTGCCGACGAGGTGAACCGTATTGTCGCCCATCTCCGCCCGCAGGGCGTACGTCTGTGGATGTGGGCCGACCGCCTGCTCGACGGCCGTCCCGATGCCAGCGGGTTCGGCGAGTGGTCGGCGAGCCTGACCAATACGCATCGTGCGATCGACTGGATCGACCGCTCGGTCATGATGTGCGACTGGCACTACCGCGATGCGGAGCCCTCGGCCGTCTATTTCGCGATCAAGGGCTTCGACGTCGTTACGTGCGGCTGGGAGCGTCCCGATATTACGCAGCTGCAGCTCGACGACATGCTCCGTTTCCGGCAACATTCGTCGAAGCATCTGTCGAAACGTTTCAAGGGCTACATGCAGACAGTCTGGTCGAGCTTCGGACAGTTCCTGGACGAATACCGCAACGGCTCGGACAAGGAGCATTGTGCCGCCGGGAACTACCGCTATTTCAAATCCTATCTGCAGCGCTTCTCGGCATCCGGAGCGGAGACGTCCGGAGCCCCGGCGTCGGAATCGGCTCCGGAATTCGGAATCTGATGAACAACCAACTTACTTAATTCCAATGATATGCTGAAACTATTACAATCGAAGATTTGCGGCAGATCGGTGCGCTTGCTGTCCGTATTCGCTCTGTCCGCCCTCTGCTGTTTCACGGCAATGGCACAGCAGAATGTCACCGTTACGGGTGTCGTGATGAATGAGACGAAGCAACCGATCGTCGGCGCATCGGTCATCCAGGAGGGGACCACCCGCGGTACGACTACGGACTCGAAAGGCCGTTTCTCGTTGAGCGTGACGAATCCGAATGCCACCTTGCAGGTATCGTTCATCGGAATGAAGTCCGAAAACGTGCCGTTGGCCGGGAAGACATCCGTGGATGTCGTGCTCACGGAGGAGAACGTGGCGGTCGAAGAGGTGGTGGTGACGGCTCTCGGCATCAAGCGCGAGGCCAAGGCGCTCGGTTATGCCGTCTCGTCGGTCGAGGCCGACGACCTGACTGCCGGCCGGGAGGCGAACATCATGCAGGCCATGATCGGAAAGGTGGCCGGTGTCGACATCTCCACGACCACGGCCGGCCCGACGGGTTCTTCGCGCGTGCTGATCCGCGGTAACTCCCAACTCTCGGGCTCGAACCTCCCGCTCTACGTCATCGACGGCATGCCGGTCGACAACTCGCAGCTGCAGGGCGCCGATGGCAAATGGGGCGGTTCGGGATACGACTTCGGCGACGTCATGTCGTCGATCAACCCCGAGGACATCGAAAACGTCTCGGTGCTCAAAGGCCCTTCGGCTTCGGCCCTCTATGGCTCGATGGCCTCGAACGGCGTGGTCATGATTACCACCAAATCCGGGTCGGCCCGCAAGAAGGGGCTCGGCATCGAGGTATCGTCGAACATCAGCTTTACGACCCTGCTCTCGAAGTTCGACGACTACCAGCGTGTCTACGGCCAGGGCCGCAACGGCTCCATTCCTCTGACCGACTCCGACGGCCGCGGTACGACGCAGGTCGCATGGGGTGGTAAGCTCGATCCCAACATTATGATCCAGATCTACAACGGTGAGTGGAAACCCTACGGCAACGTGAACAACAACGTGCTGTCGTTCTTCGATACGGGCTTCACGGCACAGAATTCAGTCTCGGTCTCCAATGCCACCGAAAAGACCTCGTTCCGTTTTGCCGTGACCGACATGCGCAACAAGGATATCGTCCCCAAGTCGGAATTCAACCGTACGAACATCACCATGCGCGGTTCGACGAAACTGGGTAAGACGGTCTCGGTCGAGGCGTCGGCCTCGTACATCTATGAGGATGTGAAGAACCGTCCGGCCCTGACCGATAACGCCAGCAACATCGGCAATGCGCTGATCGGTATTGCGCCGAACTTCGACCAGCGCTGGCTGGCCGACTCCTACAAGGATGAGAACGGCAACTACTATCAGTGGAACGGCAGCGACTACCGTTTCAACCCCTATTGGGTTATCAACGAGATGCGCAACGAGTCGAACCGGTCGCGTCTGATGGGTACGGCCCGCATCTCGTGGGACATCACGCCGTGGCTGAAGCTGGCCGGGCGCGGCGGACTGGATACCTACAATTTCCGGGCAACGACCTTTTCCCCGATTTCGACGCCCCGGCAGGTGGAGGGCGCCATCAACGAACGGGTGATGAACGTAACGCAAACCAACCTCGAAGCGACGTTGACCTTCGCGAAGAAATTCGGCGATTTCGACATTAACGCCTTTGTGGGCGCGAGCCTTTTGCGCAACAAGAACGAGCAGTTTACGACCGAGGGCCTGAAGCAGGTGCTGCCCGGTGTCGACGACATCAACGCCTTCGAGCGTATCTCCACCACCCACGGACTCTACAACAAGGAGGTACGGTCGATGTTCGGTTCCGTGAGCTTCGGCTACAAGGGCCTCGCCTACATCGACGCGACGATCCGCAACGACGTCTCCTCGACGCTCAGCCCCGAGAACCGTTCCTACTGGTATCCGTCGGTTTCGGGCAGCCTGATCTTTTCGGACCTGTTCGACCACGGCGACTGGTTCTCGTTCGGTAAGGTGCGTGCGTCGTGGGCCAATGTCGGCGGCGATACGGATCCCTACCAGTTGTACCTCGATTTCGGAACCAAAACCTACAAGCTCAACGGCCAGTCGCTCGGCGAGGTGGCAAGCACCGTGGTCCCCTATTACGACCTCAAGCCTACAGCCAGCTATTCGATGGAGGTGGGTCTCGATGTACGCTTCTTCCAGAGCCGTCTGGGAATCGACCTGACGCTCTATCAGCAGACGACGAAGGATCAGATCATGAGCTTGCCAATCTCCTCCGGGTCGGGATTCTCCCGCGCCCTGATCAACGCCGGCAAGATCCGCAACCGCGGTATCGAGTTGGCCGTCTCGGGCACCCCGATCAAGACGCGTTCGTTCCAGTGGGAGACGACGTTCACCTATGCGACCAACGAAAACGAGGTGCTTGAGTTGCATCCCGACGTTCCGTCGTACGAGCTGACCGCGGCGCGTTGGGCCAACGCCTATATCTATGCCATGGAGGGCGAGCCCTATGGTGTGATCGTGGGCCAGGCAATCGCCCGGACGCCCGAGGGGCGCGTGATCGTCAACGATCAAGGCCTTCCGACCTTCGATACCGATGTCTCCGTGCTGGGCAAGGGCACCTATGACCATACGCTCGGATGGTCGCACAACATTACCTGGAAGAACCTGAACCTGCGGCTGTTGTTCGATGCCAAATTCGGCGCCGACATGTATTCGATGTCAATGATGCAGTCGTACTACAACGGTACGGCTACCGAGACCCTCAAGGGCCGTGACGCCTGGTACCGTTCGGAACAGGCGAAGGTGGCGGCTGGCTCTCCGGCCGACTGGAAAGCCACGGGCGGCTACCTTGTCGACGGCGTCCGCAAGGTGGATGACGGGCAGGGTGGCGTGACCTATGTCGAGAACGATATCTATGTCAATCCGCAGGCCTACTGGCAGTCGTTCCAGGACGTTTCGCCCGAACCGTTCATCATCGACGCCTCCTACATCAAGTTCCGCGAATTGGCCTTCTCGTTCGACTTCCCGCAGCAGTGGCTGCGCAAGACCCCGCTGGCCGGCGTTTCGCTCACGGCTTTTGCGCGCAATCTCTGCATCCTCTACACCAATGTGAAGAATATCGATCCCGAGTCGTCCTATTACAACGGAAACGGACAGGGGTTCGAATACGGATCGTTGCCTTCGCGCCGCACCTTCGGCTTCGGTGTCAAAGTTAAATTCTAAAGATTTGAATGGTTATGAAACGAATTTCGATATATCTTGCGTCGCTTGCCGCACTTGCGGTCTGCGGATGCAGCGATTTGACAGAGTTGAACATCAATCCGACCAAGGCCAATGGCTCCATCGATCCGTCGTTGCTGGTTCCCACGATCCAGATGTCCCATTCGCTGGGGCGTCAGAATGCCGCGCGTTTCTTCTCTTTCCCCGGGGCATGGGTCAACCACTGGAGCGGCTCGTGGGGCAACGTGGAGTATGGCGGCAAGGGTATCCGCAACAATGCCTACAGCGCCCGTTTGTGGCAGGACCTGTTCTACCCCGAGGCGGTGAAGAACATCGTGGCACTCGAGAATATCTCGGACAACGATCCCGAACTGGTCAATTACAGCGCGATCGCCAAGGTGCTGCGCGTGGAGACTTTCCTCAAATTGACCGACTGTTACGGTGACGTTCCCTATTTCGAAGGGGGACAGGGATACTACCAGTCGATCTTCTCGCCGCGCTATGACAGGCAGGAGGATATCTACAATGACTTTTTCAAGCGGCTGGACGAGGCTCTCGCCCAGTTCGACGCCTCGAAACCCTCGCCCACGACGGACTGCTATTTTGGCGGCGATGTGGAGAAGTGGCGCCGTTTTGCGGCCTCGCTCAAGCTGCGTGTGGCGATGCGCCTGATCAAGGTGAAACCCGAATTGGCCCAGGAGAAGGCGAAGGAGGCCTTTTTGTCGGGCGTGATGACGTCGAATGCCGACATCGCGGCCGTGAAACATGCCGAGGATTACGAGACGCTCGGCGCCGGTAACGGATATGCCGACATCATGTTGCAGGTGACCAGCACCCCCGGACTCGGCATCACGCAGTACAAGATGACCACGGAGTTCTTCAAGGCGCTCTGTGCGATGGACCCCCAGCAGTATGCAACGCCTCCCTATCGGCGTTATCTGGCACTCGACCCCCGTTTGCTGCTGATTGCGGGCGTGTATGTGACCACTTCGAATGCCGGTCTTCCGGCCTGGGCCGATGCGGTCGACGTGACGGAGCTGATGCGTAAGTTCAATGCCGGCTATGTAAGCAACCAGGGTCCGGCCGATCTGGCCAAGGAGGTCGACGGATACATCAACATCGGTGGTTACCTCACCATTCCGGCGCAGGATTTCAACTATGGCGGCGGTATCCAGTATCCTGGAGAGAATGGCTACGAGGGCGAACCGAAGAACCGGAGCGTCTGGGCTCAGGGAATCACCTCCACGATGGTCGACGGTGCTACGTGGATGACCGAAGAGGAGCGTGAAGAGTTGAAGAAGGCGATCGGCAGCTACACGGTGCCGCATGCCATGTACCGTCTTGCCCCCTCGCGGACGATTATGGCCGTGGACACTCCGTGGATACACATGAGCTATGCCGAGACCCAGTTCCTGCTGGCCGAAACCACGGTCCGCGGATGGGGCATCGACTCCGAGACGGCCGCCACGCGTTTTGCAAAGGGGTATGAAGCCGCAGTGAAGCAGTTCTCGCTCTTCGGCGTGAGCGATGCCGACATGCCTACCGATGCCGAGATTCAGGAGTACCTGAACACCTACCTGCTTCCCGAAATCGAGGCGGGTGGCACGCGGGCCCTCGAGGAGATCAACAAGCAGATATGGATTCTGCATTTCATGGACCCGATCGAGGCGTGGTCGAACCTGCGCCGTACGAACGGCATGCCGACGGCCTATTGCAAATGGTACAACCGTTATCCTGCGGAGAACCAGTCCAATGGCTTGTGCCCGATGCGTTTGACCTATCCGGTCGAGGAGCAGACCAAGAATGCGGCCAACTGGAAAGAGGCTGTCGACCGCATGGGTGGTGCGGATGATTGGACGACGCCCGTATGGTGGGATGTGCAGTAAATGTCGAATTTCAAAAAACGTACGAGAATGAAAATGTTGAAATATATATTGATCCTGATGGTTGGCGTAATGAGCTGCGCATGTAGCGAGGAGGCGGGGAACCCCGAATTTGCGGATGACGAACTCTATATCTACGACCAGACGGCCTCGACGCTGACGACCATGGTCGGTGAGGAGTTCAAGATGAGCCTCATCGTATCGCCGAACGACGGCTCCGTCGAGTGCTGCTGGCTGCTCGACGAACGTCCGATCAGCTATTCGAAGGATTTGGTATACGTCTTTACCGACCCCGGGACCTATTCGTTGCGCTTCGAGGCGATTCGCGGCGAACGGGCCATATCGACTCAGTATACGCTTACCGTAACCCCTCGCATCTGACCTTAGCGTTCCGTCGTCCGGGATTCCCGGACGGCGGAATCCTGTAACGCTCCGACGACCATGAAACAAGAACGATTGTTGTCCCTCGATGTCATGCGCGGCATGACGATCGCCGCCATGATTCTGGTGAACAACCCCGCCGTGTGGGGCAAGGCCTACGCGCCGTTGCAGCATGCCTTCTGGCATGGCATGACCCCGACGGACCTGATCTATCCGTTTTTCGTCTTCATCATGGGCGTTTCGGCCTGGTTCTCGCTTTCGTCCCGTTGCAAGGGGCCCGATTCGGGCGTTTCACGTCACATCGTGCGGCGGAGCGCGGTGATCTTTGCTCTGGGCCTGCTGTTGCAGGAGATCAGCTATTTCGGATACGGTACGGCGAACTACCTGTCGGGTGCCGTTGCCGAGGGTACGACATGGGCCGAGGCGGTGTTCCCGTGGCGGACGTTCCGGATCCTCGGGGTGTTGCAGGGGTTGGCGTTGGCCTATCTGCTGGGGGCCTTGTTGTTGGTACGGTTGCGCTTTCGGCACATGACCCTGGCGGCCGCCGTGCTGTTGCTGGTGTACCTGGCCGTGCTGCAGTGGGGAAATGGCTATGCCCTCTCGGCGGACAACATCATCGCGCGGGTCGATCGGGCGGTGCTGGGCGAAGCCCATCTTTACCGGGAGTGGCTGCCCGACGGCTCCCGCCTGGCCTTCGAGCCCGAAGGGTTGCTGAGCACGTTGCCCCGCGTGGCGCAATTCCTGCTGGGATGCGCCGCAGGCCGGCTCCTGCGCCTGCAGACGGAGGTCCCGCAACGGGTTGCCAGGTTGTTCGTCTTCGGCTCGATCCTGCTCTTTGCCGGGCTGTTGCTGCAGTACGGCGATCCGCTCAACAAGAAGATCTGGAGCAGCTCCTTCGCGTTGACCACGTCGGGATTTGCCTCACTGCTCCTGGGCGTGCTGTGCTGGGGAATCGACTGGCGGAAGAAAACACGCTGGACGGGATTTTTCAGGGTCTTCGGGGTCAACCCGCTCTTCCTCTACATGGCCGCCTGGATACTCTCGGTTATCCTGGGTGTCTTTTCGGTCAAACAATGGTTTTACGGGACGCTGATCGACCCCTGGTTGGGCGATGCCTCGGGATCGCTGGTCTATTCGCTGTGCTTCGTGCTGCTTGTCTGGGGGCTCGGAGTCGTGCTGTATCGTCGGAAAATATATGTCAAAATCTGAACCTGTCATGAAAAAACTTTTCCTGAATGTGGCCCTCGTCCTTCTGGCGGTCGTTGCCGACGGACGCTGCTGTGCGGCCCGGACGAAAGAGTTTCCCGTCAGGGCCTTCCACCTCGATTTCCGCACCGAGGTGATGACCCTCGATGCCATGCGGTCGCTGGTTGACCGCCTCTCCGCACGGGGAATCAACACCCTGGTTATGGAGTGGGAGGCATCGTTCCCGTTCGACCGGCATGCGGTCCTGTCGAAGAATTCGGCCTTCACGCGCGAGGAGGTGTCCGCGTTCATCGATTATTGCGGGCAACGCGGCATCGAGGTCATCCCGTTGCAGAACTGTTTCGGCCATTGCGAATACATCCTGCGAAACGAACGTTACCGAAATCTGCGCGAGAGTGTCAAGGACCCTTCGCAGGTCTGCCCTTCGAAGATCGGGGAGGCGGTGGCGTGCTTCTCGGAGATTTTCGCCGAGGTCGCGGCGCTCCATCCTTCGGACTATTTCCACATCGGGGCCGATGAAACGTACCTGCTCGGAGAGTGTGCGGCGTGCCGTGCGAAAGCCGACCGTGAAGGGAAGTCCCGGTTGTTTGTCGATTATGTCAAGGCGATGTGCGACATTGTCCGCGATCTGGGCAAGACGCCGATGATCTGGGCCGACATCATCCTCAAACACCCCGAGGCGCTCGACGAATTGCCCGATGACCTGATCGTCGTGGACTGGAACTATGGCTGGGAGCCGGATCGTTTCGGCAACCTGTCCAATCTGCTATCCCGGGACGTGAAGTTGTGGGGGGCCTCGGCCATGCGGTCGGCACCGGATAACATCTATCTCACGCAGTGGAAAAAACATTTCGACAATCTGGCGGTTTATGTGGAGTTTGCCCGCGAGCATGACTATGCGGGAATGATCGAGACCTCCTGGTCGACAAGCGGAACATATGGCTACCTGCTCGACGACGGATACGAAATCCTTGAGATGCAGCCGATCCGTCTGGTTTATCCCATGTCGGCCTTCGAGGTGCTCGAAGCGGCCTGTTGCGAGGCCTTTACGGTAGACGCGCCGTTCGATCCCGAGCCTTTTGTCCGGCGTTATGCCTGCGAGGAACTGGGGCTCGACGATGCCGGGGCCGACGTCCTGTGGCGCTATTTCACCATGCCGCAGGAGCGTGTGACGGTGACCGCCGCCGGGGCGAAGGATGCTCTCGGCAGGGAGTTGTCCGAAGTGCTCGACGAGTGCCTGCGCATGCGCGGGGAGTTGTCCCGAATCCACCCGCGCAAACATGCGGATCAGGTGGCGCACTACCTGCTGATGCTGGACCTGCGGATCGAGCACCTGCGTTTCCGGGAGATTGAATCCCGCTGTCAGGCCGCGGATTTCGACCGTTCACGGGCTGCGGGCCTGGCTGCGGAGTTGCGCGATCTGCTTGGGGCCTCCGAGGCGTTGGACCGCAGGTTCTGCCGGCTCAACGAAGGGTACCTGAAACCGCAGGAGATCGAGTACATCAATACGATGCGTACGATGAAGATGAAAGCGCTCCATGACCGGTTGACCTCCATTGCGCGGTGACGGCGGCGCCTGGGCGCTTTCGAAAATATATGTCAGAAAGAATATGGAAATCAAATAATTATTTAAATTTACGGATTATGAAACAAGTTTTGATGCAAACCCGAATGTTGTTGCTTGGGATGCTCCTCTTCTCGCTGGGCAGTTGCAGTGAGGACAAAACGGAGGAGGTCGCCGCCCCGAAGGTGGAATTTACCGTGCCGGACGACACGATAACGGTGACGGTCGATGAACAGGTGACGTTCGGCGCCGTTGTCGAAAATGACGTGGAGGCTCAGTATATCTGGTATGTGAACGGCGTGCAGATATCGTCGGAGGCCACGGTGACCCATACGTTCTCCCAAGTGGGGTATTACACGGTGCGTTGCGAGGTTTATAACGATGGCGGCCGTGTCGCCCGGGTCTACAAAGTGCAGGTTAACGGCATTCCTCTCGCCGTCGAATTCTCCGTGCCGGGCGAGACGATCTCGTGCGATCAGGGCGACGAGGTGCGTGTTTCGGTGACGGTCACCGGCGGTGACAAGGCGGTACAGCACTCCTGGAGCATTGACGGTACGGTGGTTTCGGAGGGCGCCGAATTTGTCCACACCTTCATGGATGCAGGAAGCTTTACACTTACCTATTCGGGCGTGAATGCCGATAAGATGACGGCTACGAAGAGCTGGGAAGTACAGGTTGCCGAGGTCGAGCTGCCGCTGACCATCGAGTTCACGCCGGCTCCCGGTGCGATCGACTGCCATAGCGGCGACGAGGTGGTGATCGCCACTTCGGTGCTGGGCGGTGCCGACGGATTGGTTCACGAGTGGAAGGTCGATGGAAACGTCGTTTCGGATGCGGCCGAATTCCGGCAGACCTTCTCCGATCTGGGCGAGTATGTGATCTCCTACGTGGGTGTGAACGCCAAGCAGGAGCGTGTCGAGAAAAGCTGGTCGCTGCTGGTGAGCCACCTGGTCGAGGACCTGGAGGATGCCGTCGATCTGCCGTCGATCCTGCTTGACCAGAATGCGTCGCTCTTCGTGGTGGAAAACCCCCATGTGACTGCGGTCAACGGCAGTGCCAAGGTGCTTAAGAGCGACATGTCCTCGTCGAGCCACTCCACGTCCGGACGTTTCTTCCTCGACCTGTCCGGTATGACCGACCTCGCATCGTACAGTGCCGTACGTGTGAAGGTATGGATCGGCACGAACAGCTATGTGCCCTATCTGCAACTCCTGGATCTTGCAATCAACCGCCGCCCGACGACGCTCAATGGCCAGACCTACTCCACGGAGGAAGAATGGCGTCAGATCGTGCGGACGAACGAGTGGAACATCCTCGTTTACGACCTTCCGGAGAGCTACGGCAGGGAGAACCTCGACGGGGTTGTAACGCTCGACTTCCGCCCGATGTCGGACTTCGTCGGAAACAATGCCGCGGTTGAGAATAACGACCGGATTCTGTACTATGACGATTTCGAATTCCTGAAATAACCGACCGACTATGAAAAGACCGTTTTTTACCGGGGTGTTGCTCCCCATGACCATGATGATGCTTGCATCGTGCTCCTCATGCTCCACGTCGGACGATGACCCGACTCCGGCGCCGCCCAAATCCAAATGTATCGTGGCCGGTTACTCCAATGCCGGGGCCCTTTCGTCGGTTTCTCCGGCCGACTACCCGGACATGAAGTACCCGACGCGGGTCTACTGTTTCGGTATTTCGCCCGATACCGAGGGCGCCTGGTTTGTCGACACCCAGCGGGAGCAGCGTCAGAATGCTGTCCGGGCGGCGATGAACTCCTCGCAGGAGGCCTTCCTGGTGGTCGGGGGCGGAGCCACGGCCGGGAACATGTACCGTATGGGAACGGACCCGGCCAAGCGTGCGGCTTTCGCCGAGGCGCTGGTCAAATACGCGCATGAGCGGGATTTCGACGGTATCGACGTCGACTGGGAGACTGACTGGTCGGAGGAGCCTTTCCTGCACGTCCCGGAGGACGACATGGTGGCCCTGCTGAGTGAGATCCGCGAGCGGATGTCCGAACTCCCGGCCGGCACGAAGCTCCGGCAACTGACGGCGGCGCTTTCGTCCGGGACGCTCGGACAGTCGATGGGCGGCCGGATCGTCGACTACGTCGATCACATCAACGTGATGATCTACGACACCTACGGAACCGAGGAGGAGGGCTATCCGCATGCTCCGATGCGCATTGTGGAGTCTACGCTGGCAGGGTATGCTGCGGAAGGGGTTCCCAACTCGAAAATCATCGTCGGGGTTCCCTTCTACGGCGGGAACAAACAGGCGACGCCCGTAGCGACGCAGTCTTACCGTACGCTTTGTGCAATGGCCGGCGGAGCGATTACCGCGTCGTCGAACTCCTACGCCGGGTATGCGTTCAACGGAGTCGACCTGATGAAGGAGAAGACGCAATACGTGCTGGATCACGGGTATGCCGGCATCGTCATCTGGGAACTCTCGCAGGACCTTCCGTATAAGGAACCGCTGTCGCTGTTGCGGGCGATTAAAAGCGTGGCCGACGAACAATAAAATCCAGGACCATGACCGAACGGCGCAACAGAATCGAATCCATCGATATCTTCCGGGGCCTGACCATGTTTTTCATGCTGTGGGTCAACTCGTTCTGGAGCCTGAGCGAGGTTCCTCACTGGCTGCGGCATGCTGCGCGTGACGAGGACATGCTGGGCTTCTCCGATACGATCTTCCCGGCCTTTCTCTTCATCATGGGAGCTTCGATCCCGATGGCGATCGAAAATCGCCGGGCAAAGGGGGATTCCACCGTCGGAATCGTGTGGCATATCCTTACGCGGGCGTTGGCATTGGTCGTGATGGGCCTGCTGACGGTCAATTTCGGCGATGCCTATTCGGCGGCTGCGACGGGGCTCTCCCGCGGGCTGTATGCCGTATTGATGGTCGTAGGCTTTTTCCTGGTCTGGAATGCCTATCCGAAGGCTGGGAGCGGCTGGAAAAGAACTGTTTTCCTGTTGTTGCGGGTTGCGGGAGCGGCGTTGCTCATATGGCTGGCCGTGATCTTCCGCGGAAACGACGGGTCCGGGTTCTCGATCCGCTGGTGGGGTATTCTTGGACGCATCGGCTGGACCTATCTCTTCTGTGCACTGGTGTTCCTGCTGATCGGCAGGCGGCTTGCCCTTCATGTCGGGCTGCTCGTGGCGCTGGTCGTCGGCGCAATGCTCCAGTCATCGGGACTGCTCCCCGGGAATCTGTTGCCGAACCACCTGACGATCTTTGCGTTCGGGAGCACAGGGATGCTCCTGTCGCTGTTGGTCGAGCGTTATGCGGTGGGACGGTCGATCGTACGGTTCTCCTGGATATCCGTCTTGATCGGGGTCGGCATGCTCCTGGCCGGGATTGTCGCCCATAGGTTCTGGATCATCTCCAAGATCGCCGCCACACCGACCTGGTATTTTTACTGTTGTGCGCTGTTTTTCCCGCTCTTTGCGCTGCTCTACTACCTGACCGACGTGCGCCGCCACGCTTCGTGGTTCGCATGGGTCAGGCCGGCCGGCATGGCGGCCCTGACCTGCTACGTCGTGGCCTATGCCTGGAACCCGTTGAAAAACCTGATCTTTTCCGATCCTCTGTTGCGGCCCGAATTTTCGGTAGGGGTCCCGGGATTGGTCAATTCATTCCTCTATGCGCTGTTGTTGATCTGGGCCGTGTGGTTGCTTGGGCGCGGAGGCGTGAAGTTGAAGGTTTAGTTTCCGCACATGTGGAATGTCCCCGGAGCGATCGCTCCGGGGACATTTTTCAGGATACGAAGAGTTCCCACCCTTTTGTGACCTCACGGAAGTCGGCCGCCACGCCGTTCTCGACCCGCGAGATGGCTGCCGCCACGGGAATCATCGTCCGTGCGTCGCGCGTGTCGAGCGCCTCGTCGGGGTCGATGCCCGTGTCGGAGGCCACGGCGCGGATGTAGTTGTCGGTGTGGTTTTCCGAGGGAGGCGCCCAGCGCGAGATCATGCCGCGCAGGGTGTCGAGCCCGTAGCGCCGCCGGTAGGTGTCCAGCAGCACGAAGATCGCCCGGTAACCCCACGCCAGGGTCTCGAACTGCTTGAAGGCGGGGTCGCGTGACGGACGCACCTCGCCGCGGTAGCGGACCTTGGCCCGGCGGATGTTGCCGGGGTTGTTGTTCGACAGGCCCCTACTCATTGCCCACCTCCTTTCGGATGCGGCGGTGGACGAAACGTCGCATCCACCGGAAGAGCGGGGCGTCGGAGAGCTGTGCGGCGTTCTCGAGGAATGACCACAACTCCACGCCGCAGGTGAATCCCGCGAGCAGCCGTGCGAGGTTGAGGTGCATGAAGTCGAGGATACAGGCGTCGATGAGCCAGGCCATGGCGATGGCCGTTACCGCGAGGGCAAGCTTGAGCACCGTGCGCCAGGCTTTGCAACTTTCGAAATACCAGGGTCTTCCGTCATGTCGTGCGGCGGCACGGTCAGCGGCGACCCCCGAGAGGAAGTCGACGGCGATGAAGAGCATCGTCGTGATGACCAGCGGCCCGATCGGGGCAAACAGCGCGGCGACACCCGCCGCCGCGCCGCTAACGAATCTGTACAAAGCCTCCATCGGTCGTACAGCGGTTGAGGATGTCACGGGCGGGGTCGTATTCGGGGTATTCGCTCCGGTGGGTGCGAAGATGGAGGGCGGCGCGGCGCAGCAGGGCCCGGGCTTCGGCCCGCAGCGTGCGCAGGAGGTCGCGGCGGGCATCGTCGCCGGCCGGCTGTCCCGAGTCGGATTTCGGGGCCGTCGTGCCGCATTGGCCCGTGCGGAGGTCGAGCCGCGGCTGGAGCGACAGCCGAGTGAAGAGGGCTGCGGGGGCGGCGAGGTAGTCGGCGCGGAAGTCGTCGTATGCGCCGCCGAGGAGTTTTTCGTAGAGTGCCGTTCCGATGACCGGGACGATGTACCGTTGTTCGGCGGCGGCGATGTCGGCCTCGGTGACGGTGTCGGTCGGAAGGTAGGCGCCTTCGGCGAAGGCGAGTTTGAGAACTTGGAGGGGTGTGACGAGGGTATTCATAAGCGAAGGGAGTGGAAGAGGAATGATTGGAATGCGATGGACGGTAGCGGTTTGTCGGGATTACCCGATGCTCTGGATGTTGTACTTGGTGATCTCCGAGAGGAATGCCTGCTGCCGCGGGTCTTCCGGGTCGTAGTCGAGTCCGTCGGCCTTGCGGGCCTCCCAGACCTTCATGTAGATGGGTTTCGAACGGGTTGGCGGGCGGTTGACGATCTGCAGCGACGAGGCGTCGAGGTGAAGAATCGAGGCGATGACGTTGCGGATCGGCTCGGTGAGTTCGGCCTGTTCGGCGAGGATCACGGTATTGAGTGCCACCTCGTATTCATGCAGGATGCGTTCAGCGCTGAAACCTCCGGAGTATTCGAGCCCGCTGAGCGTGCGGAACCACGAATGCGCGACGACGATGTCGCCCACGGCCTGTTCGTGGAGCGTGTGCCAGTCGCCCTCGTTCTTCGCCTCGATGGGGATGAAGCGGGAGTTGTCGTCGTCGGCGCCGTCGCGGATGACGAACATCACCTGCCCGGGGCTTCCGGCGAACTTCTGCTCGGCGAGGCGCGCGATGCGTTCGGCGTCGGCCTCGTTGTCGACCGACGAGTCGAGCATCATCACCCCCGAGGGCTGGAACGAATTGTCCAGCCGCGAGATGTTCCAGCGGTCGGTCTTGTAGGCGATGGCCGAGACGCCGAATCCGGCGATGTAGGGCGGTACGCCGTAGTGCTCGAACATCGGCTCGTAGTCCTTGTAATGGATCATCGACCGCAGGGTGCCGTCGGGCTGCTCCTCGAACAGCGGGTAGAGCGGCAGGGTCACGGACTCTTCGATTTTGAACGCCGTCCAGTCGTGGTGCAGCAGAATGTGCTGCGCATCGCGGCTTACGCGGCATCGCGAGGCATCCTGGTGGTAGAGCGAGAGGAAGGCATGGTCGGGGGCAGTGATGATTTCGAGGAAGGCATTCCCGAAGAGGGCCTTATCAAGAGCCAGTTTGTTGAGTACCTGGCGCAGGCTCTCGCCCTCTCCGTTTACCCGGCGCAGGAAGGCCGCCAAAGCTGGGTTTCCGGCTTCGTCGCACGTACACCCTTTGCCCGAGATGTAGTCGGCCTTGTCGTTGATGATGCGCCGGTGTGTGGTCGAGCGCCGTGCCATGAGCGCCAGGGCGGCCGGGAAGAGGTTGTCGTCGCCCCAGCGCCAGAAGCGGTCGTCCTCGACCCGCCGGGTGCCGAGCTGGATGTAAGGGTCCGTGCGGTCGGAGACCCTGACGGCGGGTTTGAATTTCGGAATCTTCTCCATTTTCGGTTGCGTGGTTTTGGCGGAGGCCGCTTCTCGAGGGAGCGGCCTCCGGGGTTGTACGATGGTTAGACGGTTTTGTAGGCGTATGCAATCAGCAGCGGATCGAGCAGCTCGCATCCGGCCATGAAGACGGCCCGCTGGCGGTTCTCCATCTCGTCGGGGTTGTACCACATGCGAACCTCGTTGCCGGGCATGTCGGCGGTATTGACCGCGAGGATGAGGTTGCGGCGGTCGGTGAGGAAACAGAACGTCTGGTGATAGGAGGTGGTGGTGAGGTAGTTCTCGAGGTGCAGGTCGATGACCGGGATGCCGTGGTAGGCGAGTTGCTGACGGCCGTTCATCGCTTCGGAGTATGCCGAATCGACGCCTTTTGAGTCGAGGTACTTCTCGTAGAGCCGATAGATGTCCGAGGAGACGAAATAGGCCAGCTGTCCCTGCGACTTGTTGTCGTGCACCCGAGGGTTGGAGTTCTCCCAGAGGTGGTCGAAGAGTGTGGCGACGTAGGCCGGGTCTTCGAGGTCGGTGCCCTGGAAGGAGGTGTTGTACAGCCGTTCGTTGTCGGCGCCGTCCTCGATGAGCTTGAGGAACCCGTCGAAGGTGTTGTATCCCGATTCCGATGCGGAGTCTCCGATCCACATCGTCACACGGATGTTTTCGGCCAGCGCCTGACGGAAGAGTGTCGTCTCGGCCTGTTCGAGTTCGGTTCCCGTCAGGTCGTCCATGTTTGCGCCGATCAGCGCTGCGACCTTTTCGTAGACCATCGAGAAATAGTCGGCTGCCGAGAAGCCTATTTCGGCTTTTACGCGGCTGAGCTGAATGGCCTTTTCGGTCTTGGTGGCGGCTTTCCCGCCGGTCCATCCCGAGGCGGTGTATTTCTGCAGCAGGTTGCGGCCTCCGTCCCAAAGCTGGACGTAGGTGGGCTGCGGCATGTTGTAGAGGACGCGTACGCCGAGTTCGCGGGCCGATTCGCCCGTGAGCATGGGACGGAAGAAGATGTTTTCCAGGTCGGAGCCGGTGTACTGTTTGGCTTGTTCGATGTAGTTCATGGTGTTTGTGTTTGATAAGGGGTGAATGGAATGGTGGGAGCAGTCCCGGGGAGCAGCCTTTCGGCCGTTTCGGCACTTACTCGGATTTTCGGAAATGTTTGACGTCTTCGGCGTAGGCGCGTTCGTTGGCCGAACGGATCGTGTCGCCGTAGGAGGGGTCCTCGCAGGGCTTCGTCCGCGAGGGGAGCACCCGGCATCGGGCCTCTTCGGCGGCCAGGGCCGAACGCCACAGCGATTGCGGCAGGTCGCTGTCGAAATGGAGGATATTGCGGTCGGGTTCCTGGGGGCACGCTTTTTTCAGCCCCATGCGGGCCAGCAGGCGGCTCCATCCGTTCGCGAGGTTCCGGGTCGGGATGCCGTTGCGTCCCTCGGCGCGGTCGATGATGCGGTCGGCAAGTCCTGCGGCGAGGGCCTCTTCGGGCGAGAGCCATCGTCCGTTGCCGTTGTTCTCGGCCATCAGGGCTTCGAACTCCCCGACGGGGCGTCCCGACCGGGCGGCATAGACGCCTGCGATGCGTGCGTCGGTCTGGCGCAGGAGTTCGATCTTCGAGGCCATTTCGGAGGCGTTGCCTTCGGCTGCGCAGATGGCGTTGTGAATCAGGTAGAGGGCGTTTGCCGAGATTTCGCGGCAACCCTCGCTCGCGGCCTGGGCGATGATCGTCGCTGCCGAGGCCGTGTACCCGTAACAGCGGGTCGTGATGCGGGCCGGCAGTTGCCGCAGGGCGTCGTGAATCAACAAGGCGTCGTTGACGTCGCCGCCCGTCGAGCGGATGTTGACGACGATCTCTTCGGCGTCGATTTCGGCGATGCGGCGCAGCGTGTCGCGGAATCTCTCGTAGGTGGCCACGCGTGCGTCGGGGTCGTCGAACTGCCACTCCTCGGGGATGCCGATGGTCCCTTCGATGTCGATCTGGCAGCGGCCGTCCGCATGGTCGATTAGAATGTCTGATTTCATGGTTTTGGGTGTGTGGTGGGTGGGATCAGTTTGTTTTTTCGTAAAAAGCGTTGCGGGCCTTTTCGTAGGAGCAGCAGTACGTGAGGGCGGCAGCCTCGAATGCCTCGCAGCGGGGGATGCCCTGTCGTTGGAGCCGTTCGATTTCGTGGCGGATGGCCGACCGTTCGCACCGGCGGCGGTCGATGAATCCGACCTCGAACAGCTTCCGGACGGCCTCCTCGGGCGTAAGTCCGTGGATTTCGCGGAGCGCTGTCTCCGCGAGCAGTTCGTCGAGACGGGTCATGGGGCTAATCTTCGATCAGTCGGTTGAACGTACAGCGCACGGTTCCCTTCCGGGGATCGTAATCGTCGATGCTCTCGAGCGTGGCGCGTACCACGCCGGCGCCGGTGTCGATGCGGAACCGGGAGCGGATGTCGGGAACCCCGGTGCCGGGGGAGAAGAGCGCCTCGAATTCGTGCGGCGCGATGCGCAGCGAGAGGGTGATGCGTTGCCGTGTGGCGTCGCGCCGGGCGTCGCGGTCGTGGAAGCGGTGAAGCCCCTGTGCGGCGTCACGATCCTCGAAACAAAGCGTGAACGGCTCCATGTCGCTGTCCCCGGCGAAATGGAACGCTGCGAGCGGATAGGAGGCCTGTCCCCAGGGATACCCCCAGCGCTGTCCGTCGGGCAGCGGGTGCAGCCCGGCATAGCGGACGATGCGGGGTGTGAAATTGGTCCCGTCCTCCTCGGCGTTGTCCCGGTCTCCGACCTGGGGAATGAGGGCCGCCGGGGCGTTGAGATAGCGGCCTGCGGCGTTGAGTGTCGGGCGGAAGAGCGGGTTGCGGAGGGTCTCCTCGCCCATCAGGGAGGCGTAGGAGTCCGCCGTGAAACTCCACGCTCCGAAGGGCTCCTCGGACTCGGCGTCGAGCCGTGCCACGGGACCGTCCCCCTCCTGGTAACACCACGTACGCACCTCGTGGGTCTGGGTGACGAGTTCCAGCCGCTCGACCGGCTGCGAGAAGTCCGTGCGGTCGCTCCAGTCGGCATCGACTCCGGCGCCGAAGAATGTCTCTGCGGGCTCGATCCAGACGGTCCGCGTGGCCTCCTCGGTAAAGATGCGGAGGTTGAACAGGTGGATCAGCGCTTCCAGTACCTCGGCCTGCCGGATGCTGTGGCGGGCGACATCCTCGAAGACGATGTTCGACCCGAACCCCGGGCCCGAGAGGAACCGCGGCCGCAGTGAACACTCCTTGTGGAGGGTCAGCGTCATTCCCTCTTCGGCGCCTCCGAAATAGATGAGGTTGAAGTATTTGGGCGATGTCGGGGTGATGATCTCCGCGACTGTCCGCAGCCGTACCTCGACGGTTGTCTGCCCGGTTTCGGCGATGTAGCCGTTGTAGAGGGCCCAGTCCCCGGCGTAGGCGGTCCACTGCCCGGCGGTGTAGACCTGCAACTGCGGAGCCGCGACAGTTCCGTCGGAAGGGGTCGTCACCTGGGCCGAGCGTGCCGCAAACGAGCTCCAGACCGTATTCGCCACTCCGTTGCGGGTGTATACCAGCCGGTATTGCGCCCCCTCCGCATGGTCGAACACGATGACCCGATAGATGAAGTTCGGGACGATTTCGTCGCGCAGGTCCTGGTAGCGGTTCGCCAGTTCGAATCGGAACTCCGACCCCGGGCCGAGGTAGATCGTGTCGAAACCCCGGAGGCGGGTGCGGGAGAGGATGCGGTGCTGGGTGGTGTACTTCAGGTAGTATTCGAACCCGGCGCTCACCTCGGTCGGCGGCGTGAAGAGAATCCTGCCGTAGCTGTCCGTCGAGAAGCAGTTCCCGTTGTTGTAGAGCCCGCTGACAGCCACGCCGTCCTCGTCGATGCTCCCGGAGGTCGCCGTGTCGACGATGTTTCCCACGGTGTTGGCCACGGCGTTGGGGTTCGCCGAGACGCGTCCCACCTCGTTGGCTGCGGCTGTGGCGGATTCCAGGCGGCGGGCTGAGAATCCCATGCGGTTGACGGCCGCCGTGGTGTCGCGCGAGGCGTAGGCGCCGCTCATGTAGAGCGAACGGAAGAACTCCGACTGGAGGAATTCGCTGCGGATGCGGTATCCGGCCTCGTCGAACATGGTCTCGAGCAGCGTGGCGAGGTGCAGGAAAGGGTGGTAGTCGTCCACCGAGAGCAGCCGTTCGGCCGGCAGCAGGTCCGTCGAGCTGTTCTGCTGTTCGTACTCGTCGCGCAGGATCGGGAAGAACTTCACCGGCTCGTCGTTGGTCCAGCTTTCGACGATCGTCGTCGGGGTCAGCGTCCCGCTCCATGCTACGCCGAGCGTGTTGAGCATCCTCCGGGCGATGTTTTCGGCCCACCCGGCCCCGCCGTCACGTATTTCGATCCGATATCCCTCGTCGGTCGAGGCGAGCAGGCGGACCGTCCCTTCGAGGAGTGTGGCTCCGTCGTCCGACAGTGTGGCCGTGTGGAGCGAGTCGTTGAAGCGCACGGCGGCCTGGGAATCGGCCGCGTCGTTCAATACCAGATCGTTGCGCGGCGTGCAGGGGATGGTGATTCGGAGCGAACGGCCTTCGCGGCAGGCATCCGGATCGGAGAGCTTCGCGGCGTCGTAGCCGGGGACGGCGCAATGCTCCGTGCCGAGGTCGCACGGCATTCGGTCGATCGTCAGTTCCATGAGGCGGATGTTTTACGGGTGGAACGGAAGGCAATCTCCAGGCAGCACATCGCTCCGTGACGCAGGATCGTCGCCTCGTCGGTCGTAATGTCGACCGGTGTGTAGCCCTCCTCTTCGACGAGCCACACTTCGGGGGCGGCGATCACCCCGGCGAGCGCCTCCAGTACGCTGGTGGACTCGTAGGCCGACACAAGATGCGTTTCCCGTTCGGAGAGCCACGCGGTGACGACCGGGCCGTCGGCTCCGTAACCGCGGGTTTTGTCGACGCGCAACGTTGTTTCACGCACGACCGGGAAGGAGTAGTGTTCGATCGACCCGACGTGGCTGCGCCAGGCGAGCCGGACCGCCTCTTCACGGGCCGGGACGAGCGTGTAGACCACCTGCCCGCACACGCCGGCATCGACGGTGATCGTCTCGGCGCCGGGGAAATCGCGCGTATCGAGGCGGAAAGGCTGAAGGCCGCTGTTCGACGACCTGTAGTGCTGCGCCGAGGTCGAATCCGGGCCGACGGCCGTGACGGTTACCGCGAAGGCGGCCTCGGAGAAGATCGTCAGTTCATCGCAGGCTCCTTCGGGGATGAGCCGTTCGCGGGGCATGGTGGTGAGCAGCGAGGGGCTGCTTGCCGGGGAGTCTCCGGGTAGAAATACCCGGGATGAGGAGGTTGCGACGACGGCTTCGTCGTCGGAAAGGAAGGCCTTGACCTGAGCTGTTGCACAGCGGCCTGCGGAGTCGACGAATCCCGTGCCGCCTTGCCGCGGTTCGAACCGGAGTCCTCTGCGCAGTGCGGGAGCGATGTCGAACGAAGCCTCGGCGACGGAGGCGAAACGCTTGGCTGCCAATACGGAACTGTCCGAGGGGTCGATGACCCGTACCTCGATGTCGGCAGCTGCCGTGTGCTTTACGGTGTAGAGGAGGGCGTCGCCGAGCGGGGAGTAATGTTGAGGGATTTGGGTAAACTGCATGATGTTTGGAGGGTTGAGAATGGGAGAAGTGTTTGCCGATGGGCTGTTGTTTGTAGGGCAGCTGTCTGCCGAAGTCGCCGTTTGTCGGACCGTCGCTTGCCGGGCCCCCGGTGGTTGGGACTGCTGCTTGTTGGAGTTTCCGTTTGCCGGCCCCTTCCGGTGGTCGGGGCTGCTGTTCGCCGAAGTCCCCGGTTGCCGGAGCAGCCGGAGGCGGAAACGGGAAGGAGAAGAAATCGGATTTTCAACGGCGGATGCCGTGCGGAGCCCGATCGGGCGACGGTCTGTTGATAACAGGATGAAAATTTGTTGAAAAGCGTTGATAACAATCCACAAACTAATGGTTTTCAGATGCTACCATGTGTTGATAAATTGCGTGACCGGCGCCGGCCCGCTGTGGATTGCACGACAAATATACGTCGGCGACACCCCCTTTGTCAAGAGGTTGGTGCACTTTTTCCAGATTTTATGGAAAAACTTCGGGATTTTTCGTACCTTTGTTTCGCAAAACCAACAGTTATACCTTTATGGATGATGGTCATAGTTCCGCGTATAGCCGTCGTGTCGTGCCTCAGCGCGACGCCATTCATTTATGGTATCCGGCAGGAAGATAGCTTCTCTGCCGAACTCTTGTTGTTGGATATCCAGGAGACCGTCCGAGCCTTTTCCGAACGCCGCGCCGACATCGCTTTGTTGCCTGCGGGGGCTGTTCCGCACCTTGCCGACGCACGCATCGTCACCGAATATTGCATCGGGGGCGTCGCCGCGGAGCTGAAGTCCCTGCTCGAAAGCACTGATCCGCTGGTTGAGGCGTGGAAACCCTACGGCAAGCTTCCGTGTGCCTTCGCCCTGTGGGTGGCACATCCCGAAGTCTCCTCCGAGACGGTCGAGTCGTTGCGCTCGGCCCTCATCCGCGGGCTCGAACGCCCCTACGAGGCGTTGCTCGAATCGCCGTGGGCCGCAGACCCGGGCGAAGCCTACGCGGAACTGTCGCGTTTCGACTACATTTTCGACACTCAGAAAGACAAAGCGCTCAAAAAGTTCTGGGATTCGGGGCTCAAGGTGGCCCCGAGGACCAATCCCGGCTGAAGGGATTAGCGGGCTGCCGTCCCGCCTCTCTTCGGATGGATTCACGGATTCAAAGAACTTTCAGAGAGCGACTTATGATTACAATTTACCTCAAGCAGTACAACAAGATCATCCGGAATGCCGACACGCGGCTCTTCGACGAGCTGGGTTACGACGACATCCTGTGGATCGACATGTTGCTGCCGACGATCAAGGAGCAGAAGGCTGTCGAGAATTTCATGGAGATCAGCCTGCAGACCAAGCAGCAGGTCGAGGAGATCGAGTCGACGTCGAAATACTCCGAGAACGAGAACGCCATTATCTCCAACGCGAACTTTTTCGTTCCTACGGGCGATTCGTTCATCGTCGAGCCGGTGTCGTTCATCATCTCGAACGAGGGTGTGCTGGTCTCGGTGCGGAATACCGAGTTCCGGACCTTCCGCGAGACGGAGAAGCGGCTTCAGATGAACTACCGGAGCTATTCGACGGGTTACCACCTCTTCATCTCGCTGTTGGAGGTGCGGATCGACTTCGACGCTGACCTTGTGGAGCTGATCGCCAAGCAGGTGGCGGCGTTGTCACGGGCCATCAACTCCGAGGACTCGATCGACCGCGACGTTCTGCATCGCATCAGCGCCCTGCAGGAGAGTACGATGTCGTTGCGCGAGAACATTTTCGACCGGCAGCGTGTCCTGTCGGGCATTCTGCGTTCGGAGCGTTTCCCGAACGACATCTATCCGCGCCTGCAGCTGATGATCAAGGACGTCAACTCACTGATCAACCATGCCGACTTCAGCTTCCAGCGTTTGGACTACATCCAGGACGCGGCGCTGGGTCTGATCAACATCGAGCAGAACGGTATCGTGAAGATCTTCTCGGTGGCGGCGGTGATCTTCATGCCCGCGACGCTCATCGCGTCGATCTACGGCATGAATTTCAAGGCGATGCCCGAGCTGGAGTGGACGCTGACACTCGCCAGCGGGCGGGTGATTCCCGTGGGTTACATCTTCGCCATCGTGATGATGATCGTATGCTCGATCCTCACGATCTGGTTTTTCCGTTACAAGAAGTGGCTGTGATACCGGAGCGTGCGGCCTGTGCGGCCGGGGTCCTGCCACATGGGGAAAGCCTCCGTCTCCCGACGGGGGCTTCTTTCTTTGAAAGAAGAGGCCCGGGACGCGGCATTTTCCGGCGAAATTAGTATCTTTGCACGTTATAAACCCGTATCATGCTCGAAAAACTGGCCAAACAGACCGCCATCTATGGCATCAGCACCATTGTGGTGCGGTTCCTGAGCTACCTGCTCACGCCTTACTACACGCGTATTTTCGGCCAGGAGGCGTACGGCATCGTCACCGACGTTTATGCCCTGATCCCGCTGGCGCTGACGCTGTTGACCATGGGCATGGAGTCGAGCTATTTCCGTTTTTCGGCCAAGGCCGAGGAGGCGGGCGGCGATGTCCGGGCGGCCAAACGGCGTCTCTTTGCCACGACCTGGGGCATCACGTCGCTTGCCGCAGGGGTGTTCTTCGTCCTTGTGGTGCTTTTCCGCAACGGGCTCGCCCGGGCGATGGGTGAGGCGTATGTCGCCCATCCCGAATACATCGTCTGGGTGGGGGCGATCATCCTTTTCGATGTCTGGACGTGCATTCCCTTCGCCCGGTTGCGTGAACAGGGGCGGGCGCTGACCTTTGTGGGATTCAAGGCGTTGAGCGTGGTTCTGAACGTGGTGCTGGCGGTGGCGTTCGGCGCTGCGGGCCTCTTTGCCTCGGAGTTCGGCGTGGGATGGGTCTTCGTGGCGAACCTGGCGGCGAGCGCCGTGACGTGGCTGCTGATCCTCGTGACCGTCGACCGCACGGTGCCGCGCATCGATTGGGTGTTGCTCGGAGCGGTCTTCGTCTACTCGCTGCCGCTGCTCGTGGGTGGACTGACCGGTACGGCCAACGAGTTCATCGACAGGCAGTTGATCAAGTACCTCGTTCCCGAGGGCGCGATGGCGCAACTGGGTATCTACGGGGCCATTACGAAGATCGCCGTGGTAATGATGCTCTTCTACCAGATGTACCGCCTGGCTGCCGAGCCCTTCTTCCTGTCGAACTTCAAGAAGTCGGATTTCGTGGCGATGAATGCCGCGGCACTGAAGTACTACGTGATGGCCTCGATGGTGATTTTCCTGGTCATCGCCCTGTTCCGCGACCTCTTCGCCCTGATTGTGGGTCGGGACTTCCGCGAGGGCATCTTTATCCTTCCGGTGGTGCTGGGCGCCAACGTGCTGACGGGCGTCTGGCTCAACCTCTCGTTCTGGTACAAGCGCGAGGAGCGGACCTCGCTGGCCATTGTGGTCACGGGCGCGGGGCTGATAGCCATGCTGCTGTTCGGTTTCTGGCTCATTCCGCTGTGGGGTTACTACGGTGCCGCCTGGGCGCGTCTGGCCAGCGAGTCGGCGATGGTGGCCGTCAGCTGGTGGCTCAACCGGCGGTTCTTCCCCACGCCCTATCCGTGGCGCCGCATCGGCGAGTATGTCGTCACGGCGCTGGCGGTCTTTGCGCTTTGCGAGGGCGTGCTGCGGTGGACGGACAATAGATGGATCAGTTATGCGTTTAATATAGTGGCCTTTGCGATGTATGCGGCCTACCTGGTCCGCCGCGAGCGGATCGACGTGGGGGCGATGCTTCGCTCGGTGCTCAAACGGGGATAACGATGGGACGCGCAACGGGAGACAAACTGTGGGTTCTGGCGGTCGCCGCGGGTTTCTTCGCCGCGGGAGTGATCGCCGTGTCGATGGAGCACGGCCCGTGGCGTTCGGCGCTTCTGACCCTGGCGTTCGCCGGGTTGCTGGCGATCGCCCTCCGGCAAACGATGCGCCGGATGCGAGAAAACGGGAACGACGAAAACGAAAAAAAGTAAAGCGATGCGTTTTGCCGATATAACGGGACAGGAGGAGCTGAAACGGCACCTGGTGCGTTCGGTGGATACCGGACGGGTAAGCCATGCGCAGCTCTTTACGGGACAGGCCGGTTACGGGGCGTTGCCTCTGGCGGTTGCCTACGTGCAGTACCTCTGTTGCCGCCACCGCCACGACGGGGACTCGTGCGGCGAGTGCCCCGACTGCCGGCAGATCGCCTCGTTGACGCATCCCGACCTGCACCTGGTCTTCCCGGTGAACAAGCAGGGCAAGAAGTCGGGCGAGGTGGTCCGTAGCGACGAGTTCCTGACGCCGTTCCGGGAGCTGTTCGCCGAACGCGGGGGATACTTCACGCCGCAGGAGTGGTACGACCGGCTCGATTTGGGCAAGACGCTCAAGGGTATGATCTCGGCGCGCGAGGCCGACGAGATCATCCGCAAACTGTCGTTCAAGAGCTTCGAGGCGGACTACAAGACGATGCTCGTGTGGCTGCCGGAGACGATGAACGAGGAGGCGGCGAACAAGATACTGAAAATTCTGGAGGAGCCGTGGGAGCGTACGCTCTTTATCCTGGTCTCGGAGCAGCCCGAGCGGCTGTTGCCGACGATCCTCTCGCGCACGCAGGAGGTGACGGTCCCGCGGCTTGCGCCGCAGACGCTCGAACGGGTCGCAGCCGAACGGGGAGTCGCCGATCCGCTGCAGGCCCGCGACATGGCGCGTCTGGCGGGCGGGGACCTGTTGGAGTTGGAACGGCTGACATCCGGGGAGAATGATGCGCTGCGCAAGGAGGACTTTGATCTTTTCTGCCGCCTGATGCGGTTGAGTTATAACGACAAGCATCTCGAACTGATCGGCTGGGCCGAGGATGCCGCGCAGCTTACGCGCGAGCAGCAGCGAGCCTTCCTGCGCGATGCGGCGCGTCTTTTGCGGGAGAGTTATATGCTTCATGCCGGAATCCGGTCGGTTTGCTACCTGTGGGGCGAGGAACTGGCTTTCTGTACGAAATTCGCGCCGTTTGTCGACTCGCGCAACATCGAGCCGTTGATCGACGAGATCGAACGGGCTTCGGCGCAGCTGGCCCAGAACGGCAATCCGACGATCGTATTCACTCATTTTGCCTTAAGTGTGAGCAAAATGATAAAACATTTGTAGCTTTGTAACGATATGGCACGTGTGACCTTGTTATTGGGAGGAAATCTGGGGGATGTGAAGCGCACCCTGCAAACGGCGCAGCAGCTGATCAATGCGCGCGTCGGAGCGGTGCTTCGCTGTTCGCACCGTTACGAGAGCGAGGCCTGGGGATTCCCGGCTGCCGAGCGCTTCTCGAACCAGGCGCTGGAGGTTTCGACGGACCTTTCGCCCTACGAGGTACTCGACGAGTGCCAGGAGATCGAAAGGGTGTTGGGCCGCAACCGGGCTGCCGAGGCGGTGGCGAAAGCCTCTTCGGGCATGGCCTACGTGTCGCGTCCGATCGACATCGACGTGATCTTCTACGACGACCTGGTGCTCGACGACGAGCGGTTGACGATTCCTCACCCGCTGCTTGCCGAACGGGAGTTCGCCCTGGTCCCGCTGAACGAGATCATGCGCCGTTACCGCCATCCGGTGACAGGGGTCACGGTAGGGGAGATGCTCGCAACGTTGCGTAAAACCGAAACCGAATGAAAGGGATGCGATTCCTATACGCTTTGACGGCCGCCATGCTGCTTGCGGGATGCTTCAAGAAGGTGTCCTTGGAGACGGCGTATGTCCTCAAACCGCAGGTTCAGGAGTTGTCGGGTGATCCCACGCAGGCCGTCACGGGGGTGAAGACCTACGCTTTTGCCGCCGATACGAGCCGCTATACGGTTGCCTCCTACGAGGACGCCCTGAACGGGATCATCACCCTTCGGGAGAATCCCTCGGAGAAGATTTCGACGCCGTCGGCAACGGGGGAGGCCTATGAGACGGAGGGCGCCGAGGGATGGTTGCGGATGATGCTCACGCACCCTTCGCAGATGATCGTGGCGGTGGATCCTTCGCGCCGCCTGTATGCCTATACGCAGCAGGAGATCTCCGAAACATTGCCGACGCTCTACGTGGCGCTGGTCTTCAAACCGTGGAAGGAGGGGAACTACTACTCGGAGGGTAAATGGCAGTTCTACAATGAGTTCTATACTCCTCCGGCCAGTGTCGACTGTTTCATTGATCCGAAGATCGAACTCTCCGAAGGGGCCGCTCCGTCTGACATCGAAACGGTGAAGGTCTATGCCTATGCGGTCGATACGACGTCGTGGTACCTGGCTTCGTACGACGATGCCGTGGCTGGGGTGCTGACCTCGAAGACAGACCCGGAGGTCACGCGCTCGAACCCCAACTTCCAGGCCTACCTGGATTCGGAATCGGGCCTCTACAAGATGGAGGTTACCGCGGAGCAGCTGATGCTCGTGGTGGCCGACCGTACCGATCGGCTTTACGCCTACTCGCAACGTACGGTCGACCTTTCGGGCAACTCTCCGACCTATTCGCTGCTTTTCCGGCCATGGAAACAGGTGTGGGTCGAGAAAGACCCGACCGACGATTGGGTGATCGTCAATCCGGCATACGCTCCCGAGACGACCGAACCTTAACCAGCAGACCGTACACTGATGAAAATCACTCGACGACATACGCTCCGGATGCTGCGGTTCATGGCCGCATTGCTCTTTGTGCCGGGATTTCTGATCCGCTGTGCGAGCATGATGACCCCGACGGGGGGGCCCCGCGACTCGTTGCCGCCGGTCATCGTGTCGATGGTGCCCGACAATTTCGTCACCAATTGCCCGACGACGAACTTCGGAAAGATATATATCGAGTTCGACGAATTCGTGCAGCTGAAGGATCAGCAGAAGGAGTTCTTCACCTCGCCGCAGATGAAGAAGAAGCCGACGCTGACGCTTCGGGGCCGTGGGGTGGTGATCCAGGTCCGCGACACGCTGGCGCCGAATACGACCTATGCGCTCAACTTCGGAAGCACGATCTGCGACAACAACGAGGGCAATCCGCTCCATTCGATGCGATACGTCTTTTCGACGGGCCCTACGATCGATTCGATGCTCATGTCGGGGTATACGGCCGACAGTTACAAGGCCGATTCGGCCTCAAAGAGTTTCATCTGGTTCTTCCCGGCCGATTCGGTCGAGGATGTTGCGGAGTACGACTCCACGATCTTCAAGTACCAGCCGGCGGTGATCGCGCGCGCCGAAAACAACGGCATCTTCATCGCGCAGAATCTCAAGCCGATCGCCTATCGGGTCTATGCCGTGCAGGACAAGAACGACAACCAGATGTACGAGCCGGAAACCGACCAGGTCGGCTTCATCGAAGGAACGTACAACCCTGCCGATATGCCCGATTTCGCCCTGTGGTACGACTCCCTGCGCCACTATGTGACGGCCGAGCCGCAGCTCTATTTCCGGATGTTCACCGACCGGGCATTCCGGCGTCAGCTTCTCTCCCAGAGCGAGCGCCCGGCGCAGCACAAGGCGATGCTCTACTTCGGTGCCGCGAACCCCCGCATCACGCGGCTGCAGTTCGACAGCATCCCTTCGGATCGGGTGATCGTCGACCCGCAGACCTCGGGACGCGATACGATCGCGCTGTGGTTCAATGTGCCGTCGGATATGCTTCCCGATACGATCAAGGGAGAAATCAGTTATTTCAAACACGATACGCTGAACCGGCTGCAGGAGGTTACCGAGCCGCTGAAACTGTCGTGGAAGTTCGTCGAGACGAAGGAGCAGGAGCGCGAGCGGGAGAAGCTCGAACGCGAGCGGCGCAAGGCCGAGGCGGCGGGCGAGGAGTGGAAGGAGCCCAAGAAGGAGAATCCCTTCAAGTATTCCGGCCTGAGCGCTACGGGGGAGGTGAATCCGGAGAACCATCTGGTTGTCGATTTCGACTATCCGCTGACGCGCCTCGACTCGTCGCAGCTGTTGCTGACGCATACGCTCGAGGACCAGACGATCGTGGATGTCCCGGTGCGCATGGTGCGCGATACGGGCATGTTGCGACGCTGGCACATCCGGGCCGACTGGCAGAAGGGCGGGCAGTATACGCTGACGATCCCCGAGGGGGCGATTACCGATGTTGCGGGCCAGTCGAACGATTCGATCATCTGCAAGTACACGGTGCTCGATCCGGAGAAGTTCGCCACGGTGCTGATCCATGTCAAGGGCCGGGACCAGACGAAATACATTGTCCAGCTGCTCGATGGCAGCGGAGCGCTCAAGCAGGAGAAACGCGATGTGACCTCGGGTGACCTCCGGTTCAACTATGTTCCCGCGGGAGATATCCGTTTCCGCGTGATCGAGGATGTGAACGGCAACGGCCGATGGGATACGGGCGACCTTGTGGCGCGGCGGCAGCCGGAGCGTGCGGAGATGTTCGTCAATGACCAGGGCGAGGACACCTTCGCGACAAAGGCGAACTGGGAGGTCGAGTTTACGATGGACATGTCGCGGATTTTCGCTCCGGTGACGATGAAGTCTTTGTCGCAGCTGCTCGACAAGCGGGAGATGCAGCGGATACAACGTGAGATGGAGAAGCGCGCCCAGGAGAAACCGAACCAGAACCGGAACAACCAGTCACAGCAACAGAATACGGGCAGCATGTTCAACTCCGCGGGCAACATGTTCAATACATTCAGGTAGTTATGGCATTGAAACGACATACTGCGGCCGTCGTGCTGCTCATGCTGGGGATGTTGGCCCTGCTTCCGGTGCATGCACAGCACACGCTGGGATTCACGGTGGGCACCGGCATGGGCACGGGCCGTTTCCAACCCAAACAGGAGATGCGGACGATGTGGGGTCTCTACAGCGGAGGCCTGACATGGCGTTACTACGGTTCCCAGCGGATCGTGGGGGCGTTCGGCCTCGATCTGGAGTTCATCCAGCAGGGCTTTTCGTACGCCATGAACACCTCGCAGGTCGAGGAGCGGAAGGATTACATCTACTATACGCGGAACATCAATTCTGTGATGCTTCCGGTGGTATGGGCTCCGCATTTCTACATGTTCCGCAACCACGTGCGGGTATACCTCGAAGCCGCGGCGACCTTCACCTACAACATCTCGTCGACCTACGAGAATGCGCAGGCCAAGGCGTCGGGAAGTACGGACTGGCGTGGCGACTACGTCTTCAAGGCGCCGCGTGACAACCGCTGGGGGTATGGACTGGCGGGCGGCGGCGGCATTGCCTTTCTGATCGGGCGCTTCGAGCTGAATTTCCGGGCCCGGTATTACTATGGGTTGTCGGACATCGTCCGCAACCGGAACCGTTATGCCGACAATGCGGACGACGGGCCGGAGAATCCCTTTTGGTCGACCCCGATGCGCTCGCCGCTCGACAATATCATGATTTCGGTAGGCTTGAACTACCGGTTCAACAAACAGGGCTTCGAAACCTGGAAACCGCGGCCGAAGCGGGAGAAGAAGGGTCGTGAAGTCTTTAAATTCGGATTGTAAAACGCAGAGCTATGGAAACTACCCGGCAACAGAAGATCGCCAAACAGATTCAGAAGGATATTTCGGAAATTTTTCAGAAGGAGGGTGCGTCGATCGTTCGCGGGACGCTCGTGACGGTCACGGCCGTTCGCGTGTCTCCTGATTTCAGTTATGCGAAGGTCTATGTGAGTGTCTTCCCCTTTGAACAGAGCGGCGCGATGATGGAGCGCCTGGAGCATCAGAACCGCTTTATCCGGGGCGCATTGGGCCAGCGTATGCGCAACCAGCTGAAGAACATTCCGGAGATTCAGTTCTTCCTCGACGATTCGCTCGAATATATCGAGCATATCGAGAAGGCGCTCAAGGAGGAGTAACCCGGGAAGCAGAACCTCGTTTTCCCGTTTGAACCGCCGCGCCGTGCTTGCCCGCTACTTTGCCCGCCGATACCTGTTCTCCCCGCAGTCGAGGTCCGTCGTAAACCTGATTTCGGGGCTGAGCGTCGTGTCCGTAGCGGTACCCGTCGCGGCGATGATCATTCTGTTGTCGGTGTTCAACGGTTTCGAATCGCTGGTCAAGTCGATGTACTCGGCTTTCGATGCCGATCTGACCGTCATGCCCCGGCGGGGCCGGACGTTCCTTCAGGAGTCCGTCGACACGGCGGCCCTGCGCCGCGTGGAGGGCGTTGCGGCGATCTCGTTCCTGCTCGAGCAGAGTGCGTTGCTCGAACACGGCGACCGCCAGGCTACGGCAACGGTCCGCGGGGTCGACGATGCCTACGGGTCGGTTTTCCCGCTCGGCGAGGCTGTCTCGTCGGGAGAGTGGCGGGTGCGCCTGGGCGATCTCGAACGGCTGGTTATCGGACAGAGTATGGCCTGGTCGCTGAACATCCGGTCGTTGGCCGATGCCGACGTGACGCTGTACGCCGTGCGTCGGGGTTCGTTCTCCACGCTGTTGCCGATCGACAACTATACGCGGCGCACGGAGCCCGTCGGGGGAGTCTATACGCTCGATCTCGACACGGAACGCACCTATGTGCTGTCGTCGTTGCGGCTGGCGCAGGAGCTTTTCGGCTATCCGGGACGCGCCTCGTCCCTCGTGCTGCGACTGACCCCCGGGGCCGATGCCTCCGATGTGCGGCGTGCCGTGGCTGCCGTGACGGGAGAGGAGTTTACGGTACGGACGCGCGATGAGCTGCGGGCTTCCTACTATCGGATCATGACCTACGAGAAGTGGGGCATCTTCTTCATCGCGTTGCTGGTTCTGCTGGTCGCGTCGTTCTCGGTCGTGGGGGCCTTGTCGATGCTGATCGTCGAGAAGCAGGACGACATCCTGACATTGCGTGCTCTGGGCGCCGACACGGACTTTCTCCGTTCGGTTTTCCGTGCCGAAGGATACCTGATTTGTGCCCTGGGAGGAGCGATCGGTCTCCTGTTGGGTGTTGGCGCCAGCCTCATCCAGCAGCATTTCGGGCTGATCGAGATTCCCGCGGAGACCTTTCTCACGAAGAGCTATCCGGTCGAGTTCCGCTTTGCGGACCTGCTGGCTGTCGTTGCGGCCTTTTCCGCCGTTGCCGTGTTCCTGTCGCACGTTACCGTGCGCAGTATGATTAAAAATCCCGCACGAAAATGAAAAAGACCTTATTGCTGGCGTTGACCCTGCTGTTGTTTGCGGGCTCGTGCACGCGCCACAAGATTATTCCCGACGGGGAGTTGGCGCAGATTTTCCACGATGCGTTTCTGACCAATGCCTACCTCAATAGCGAACGGGTTTCGACCGATTCGTTGCGGTTGTATGAGCCGATTTTTGCCCGTTACGGCTATACTACCGAGGATGTTTACTATACGATCGGCAACTTCTCGAAGCGCAAGAGTGCCCGGTTGGGCGATGTTGTCGAGCGGGCGATCGACATGCTGGAGGAGGAGGGCAAACGATATAGCCGCGAGGTGGCGATTCTCGACACGATCGACCATGTGGCACAGCGCACCTTTACGCGTACGGTGATGTCGGATTCGCTGATCCGGGTGGGGACGTTGCGCGATACGTCCCTGTTGAATTTTACGTTCGATGTCGAGCCGGGGGAGTATGCGCTGTCGCTGGATTATGAGATCGACTCGCTCGACCGTAACGACCGGGGCATCAAGGGAAGCATGTGGCTCGAACGGACCGACGGCTCGCGGGCGAACATCTATACGACGACCCTGCGCCGTCATCGTTCGGAGCACCTTTCGCGGCGTTTTACGGTCGATACGACCCATCGTCGGCTGCATATTTCGCTGCTGAACTTCAATGACCGGCCGCAACGGCCTTCAGTTACGGTCTCCGACCTCGAGGTCGAATACATCCCGCCGAAGGAGGCTGCCGTGGAGCAACTCTACGAGAAGCAACTCTCCATCCGTATCTTTGCCGATGAATTCTTCCGAGCAGCCGCCCGTCCGGCGGATAGCCTCCAATAGGCTTTGGACGCCGCAGGGCGTGGTGCGGTGGCCGCTGGTGACCCTGTCGGCCGAAGGGCGCATGCTGTCGGTTGAGGAGTGCTCCGATCCCGACCGGCGGGCCGGTACGGAGTTCTATGCCGGACTGCTGGTCTTCGGGTTTCCGGCCGATTACCGGAGGGCCTTTGCCGAGTTGATTTCCCGTTCCGAGGAACCGCTTATGATAACGCTACCCTTAGTGGTTCTCCCCGAGGGTGGTATCCCTGTCGTCCTTTCGGGCCTTGATTACGCGACGCTGCGCCTGACGCCCCATGCGCAGGTCCGACCGCTCTGATTCCGCCCCGTCGTTTTGTTTTTTGCGGCGGCAGCCCGATACGGCAACCCGCTCTTCCGGAAACAAGCCGAGCCCCGAAGTCGACTTCGGGGCTCGGTGCATCGAGGGTAGGTCACCCCGGCCTATTCAACCGAGAAACGGTAGGTGCAGTGGCTCGTGTAGACCTCGCCGGGGCGCAATACGACCGACGGCCATTGGGGTTTGTTGGGCGAGTCGGGGTAGTGTTGGGTCTCCAGGCATACCGATGCACGGTGGGGATAGGCGATCCCCTGCTTCCCCTTCATGGAGCCATCGAGGAAATTGCCCGTGTAGAGCTGTACGCCGGGTTCGTCGGTGAAGAGCTCCAGCACGATTCCCGAGGTGGGCGACAGGAGCCGTGCGGCGCATGCCGTACGGTCGCCTGCGGTGTTCAGCACCCAGTTGTGGTCGTATCCGTGTCCGTTGACGAGCTGCGCGAACGGCTCGTCGATCCGCTTCCCTATGACCGTGGGGGTACGGAAATCCATCGGAGTCCCCTCTACCGGGAGGATTTCACCCGTGGTCATAAAGGTTGAGTCCACGGGGGTGTAGCCGTCGGCGTTGATCCACAGCACGTCCTGCATCGACCCCTGGGCCGGTTCTCCCGAGAGGCAGAAGTAGGAGTGGTTGGTCATGTTGATGATTGTCGGGGCGTCGGTCTCGGCTTCGTAGTCGATCTGCAGGGCGTTGTCGTCGGTGAGCGTATAGGTCACCGATGCCGTGACGTTCCCGGGGAAATTCATCTCGCCGTCGGGCGACTCGACGACCATCCGGATGCTGTTCGGCGTCACCTGTTCCACCTCGAAGACCTTGTACTGCCATCCTTCGGGCCCTCCGTGCAGACAGTGCCCGTAGTTGTTCTTTGGGAGATCGTAGACCTTTCCGTCCAGTTCGAACCGGCCCTGCCCGATACGGTTGGCGTAGCGGCCGATCGAAGCGCCGAAGTCGTTCGGATTGTTGCGGTAGTCGTCGATGTTGTCGAATCCGAGCACCACGTCGCGCATCGTACCTTCGCGGTCGGGGACCATTAACGAAACCAGCCGGCCTCCGAAGTTGGTGATGCAGGCTTCGACGCCGTTGGAATTTTTCAGCACGTAGAGCCCTGTTTCATGTCCGTCGATCGAGGCCTGGAATGCTGTGGGGTCAAGTCCCGAGAGTGTCTTCTCGGGGGTTGTGGCGCAGGCTCCGGTGAGGAGCGCTGCGACCAGTATCGGAAAGCGTTTCATGGTATGGAGATGTTTAGTTGTCATTGAGCGACTGTATGATCCGTTCGTTGACCGTCCGGATGCGGTCGGGCTCGACCTTCATCACCTTGCGGTCGTAGGTCATCAACCCGTTCACTTCGATTTCGACGTCGGTCGTCTGTGTGTATACCGCTGCGGCGAATCCGCGACGGATCAGCTTCTCCAGCATCCCGGCATATTCGACATATTGGTCTGTGACCTCCTTCGGGGTGTTGAAGCGTACGTATCCCCAGTTTCTGTCGGGCTCCCAGAGGTGGTCGGGAACGACCATCCCGATGCCTCCGTATTCGCCCAGCACTGTGGCGCGGTTGGTGTCCAGGAGAGCCATCGTGGGATGCGGGTAGTGGTGCAGGTCGAGGATGTCGCCCGTGAGGTAGTGGTTTCCGCCGCTGGCGGGGTTCACCAACCGCGAGGGGTCGTATGCCTGAGTCCATTCTGCGATTTCGCGGGTTTTGAATTGTCCCCACGCTTCGTTGAAGGGGACCCATACGCCGATCGAGGGGTGTGAACCGAGGGCGTCGATAATCTCTTTCCACTCTTTGCGGAAATTGGCCTCCGAGACGGCCGAACGGTGCCACTCTTCGCCGGAGAAGTACTGTTCCATCTGCCATTGCGGGCTGCCGTCCCCGTTGGGCATGTCCTGCCAAACGATCATGCCGAGACGGTCGCAATGGTAGTACCAGCGGTCGGGCTCGACCTTGACGTGCTTTCGGATCATGTTGAATCCCAAATCCTTGGTTTTTTCGATGTCGTAGCGCAACGCTTCATCCGACGGCGCCGTGTAGAGTCCGTCGGGCCACCAGCCCTGATCCAGCGGTCCGAACTGGAAGAGCGGTTCGTTGTTGAGCGTCAGGCGCACGATGCCCTCCTTGTCGCGGGCGGTGGAGAATTTGCGCATGGCGGTGTAGGAGGCGACCTCGTCGATTTTTCGGCCGTTGCGCAGCAGTGTGATTTTCACGTCGTAAAGGAAGGGTGAGTCGGGGCTCCAGCATTTGGGACTTTCGACCGCGATCTCCACGGGAACGCCGGCCAGCGCGCGCCCGGTCCCCACCTGGCGATCCCCGTCATAGAGGCTTACCTCGATCATCTCCCCGCCTGTCGAGTCATTGAGTGACACTTCGGTCCGAAATGTGTTGCGATCCAGGTCGGGGATGATCTTCACCCGGCGGATGTACTGTTGCGGCACGGCTTCGAGCCATACGGTTTGCCAGATGCCGCTCACGGGGGTGTACCAGATGCCTCCGGGCCGCTCAACCTGCTTGCCGCGCGGCTGGTACCCGGCGTCGGTCGGGTCCCAGACACGTACGCGGAGGGAGTTTTCGCCCTTTTTCAGTGCCGGGGTAATGTCGAATTCGAAGGGGGAGTATCCGCCGGTGTGGTTGCCGACGGCGATGCCGTTAACCCATACGTCGGCTTTCCAGTCGACGGCTCCGAAGTGCAGCAGCACGCGCTGCCCGTTCCAGGCGGACGGTATATCGAACATCCGTTCGTACCAGAGCTCGTGCTCTTTTCCGAGTCGTTTCCCGACGCCCGAGAGCGACGCTTCCACGGCAAACGGCACGAGGATCTCGCCGTCGAACTCCTCGGGGGACTCTCCAACCGGCCGGATGGCATAGTTCCACAAACCGTTGAGGTTTTGCCAGGTTTCGCGCACCATCTGCGGTCGCGGATACTCGGGCAGGACGTTCCGGGGATCGAGACGTTCTCCCCATTCCGTGCGGATGCGGTCTTCGGATGGGGCCCATTGGGCCGTGGCGCCGACGGTCATCGTCAGGGCGAGCAGTACGAGCAAGAGTCTTTTCATTTCGGGAAGTTTCAGGTTTTCACTACAAAGATAGCGACAATTCCGCTGTCAGAAAGGAGAAAATCCGGTCACAAATCGCTCCGAATGCGTCAAATTCCCCTTCACCTCTTCCTCCAGCTTCCATTTCCGCAATTCGCCCGGGAGGCGCGGATTCAGATCGGGAGGTGTTCTTCGACGGTACGTCGCAGGTGACTGCTGTCGAGGTGGGTATAGATTTCGGTGGTCAGGATGCTTTCGTGTCCGAGCATCTCCTGCACCTGGCGGATCGAGGCTCCCCCTTCGAGCAGGTGGGTGGCGAACGAGTGTCGGAAGGTATGGGGGCTGATGCTCTTTTCGATGCCAGCCTGCCGCACGGCCTGTTTCAGTACCGTGAAGACCATCACGCGCGTGAGTTGTTTCCCCCGGTTGTTGAGGAAGAGCACCTCCTCTCCGGCGCGGCTGCTTCGTCGGACCTCGAGGTATTGTTGGATGCGGTCTCGGGCCGTCGCGCTGATGGGCACGAGACGCTGTTTGTCCCCCTTCCCCACCACACGGACGTAGCCTTCTCCGAAGAAGAGGTCCTGCATGCGCAGCGAGATGAGCTCCGAGACCCGCAGTCCGCACGAATACAGCACCTCGAGCATGGCCCTGTCGCGCAGCCCCTTGGGGGTCGAGTCGTCGACGGAGGCGATGATGCGGTCGATCTCCTCGGTGGTCAGGACGTCGGGCAGGTGCCTTCCGAACTTTGGCATCTGGATGAATTCTGCCGGCGACGATTCGACTTTGTCGTTGAGCACCAGGTAGGCGAAGAAACTCCTCACTCCGCTCAGGGCACGGGCCTGGGAGCTCTTTTCGCGGCCCCGTTCAAAGAGCCAGTCGAGGTATCGCTGAATCATTTCGGGCTCGACGTGTGCGGGTGCGACGTCGTAACGTCGGAGAATGAAGTGGGCGAACTGCCGCAGGTCGCGCATGTAGGATTCAACGGTGTTCTGCGCCAACCGTTTTTCGAGTTGGAGGTAGATCCGGTACCGTCGTCCGACCTCGTTCCATTTTTTCGTGTTTTCTGCCATGCGCGACTGTTCGATTCGAAAGAAATCGTACCTTTGTGAAGGCGAAGATACGAAAAAAAATATTCGATCATGGATTATATCGTACTCAATGTCGCAGTCGCGGACGCCGCGTACTCCGAGATTCTCATGGCCGAACTTGCGGACTATCCTTTCGAGAGCTTCGAAAGCGAGTCCGGGCAGCTGAAGGCCTATATCCCTCATGACCGTCTGGCCGACTGCAAGGCGGAAGTCGATGCCTTGCTGGCACGTTACGGGGTCGAAGGCCGCTATGTGGCCATCGAAACCCAGAACTGGAATGCCTTGTGGGAGAGCAATTTTCCCGAGGTGGATGTCGAAGGGCGCCTGCGCATTCGGGCGCCGTTTCACGCCCCGGCCCCCGAAGGAGAACCGGAGGTGGTCATCATGCCCCGCATGGCCTTCGGCACGGGCCATCATGCCACGACGTGGCTTGTTTCGCGGGCATTGCTCGATCTTGACGTCGCGGGGCGCAGCGGACTCGACATGGGCAGCGGTACGGGGATCCTTTCGATCGTGGCGGTGCTGTGCGGTGCGACGCACGTCGATGCCGTCGACATCGACGATTGGGCCGATGTGAACTGCCGCGAGAATATCGCCGCCAATGGCGTTGCCGACCGGATCACGCCGCTGCTGGGCGACGTGCGCCGGATCGCCGGACGCCGTTACGATTTCATCGTGGCCAACATCAACCGCAACATCCTGCTCTCCGACCTTCCGGCCTATGCCGCGGCGCTTTCTGCGGGCGGGGACCTGCTGATGAGCGGTTTCCTCGAGGCAGATGTCCCGGTCCTCGTCGCGGCGGCCGCGGCCCAGGGCCTCGGACATGTCGCTACGGCGTCGCGTGAGGGGTGGTGCATGATTCATGTGCGTAAATCGTAGGTGAAGAGTTACAAGGGGCGTGGCATCGTGCTGCACACGCTCAAATACGGCGACTCGTCGATGGTGGCCTACCTGCTGACCGATGTCGGGGGGCGCCGCAGCTACATGGTGCAGGGGGTCCGGAGCCACAGCGGCCGGGGCTCGAAACTGGCGCTGTTCCAGCCGATGTTCCCGCTGGAGTTCGAGGGGCTGACGTCGGCCCGGCAACAAATGGACCGTTTCCGGGAGGTGCGGGCGGGATTTGTCCTGCAGAGCATCCCGTTTGATGTGCGCAAGTCGACCATGGCACTCTTTATGGCCGAGGTGCTCTATCGCCTGGTGCGCGAGAACGAGCCGAACGAGGCGCTTTTCGATTTCGCCTGGAACTCCGCCGCGGCGCTCGATGCGCTTGACGAGGGGGTTGCGAATTTTCACCTGTGGTTCCTCTCGCAGCTGAGCTGCCTGCTGGGGTTCCGTCCGGGCAACGAGTACCGCCCGGGGTGGTGGTTCGACATCCGCGAAGGGTTGTATACCTCGACCTGTCCGCTGCATCCGGGGGTCATGAGCCGGGAGTGCTCCGAACTGCTCGACCGCCTGCTTGCCTGCGAGGTGCGGGAGTTGGGTGGCATCCGTCTTAACCGCATGCAGCGCACGGAGTTTCTCAATGCGCTGCTGGCCTATTTCGGTTATCACCTCGATGCGGTAAGTTCGGTACAATCCGTGCACATACTAAAAGAGGTTTTCTGACGTTTTTTCGAAAAGGAGAGACCTATGAGACGCATTTTGTATGTTGCGGCGTTTATCACGACGCTGTCGGTTGCGGGCCAGGAGCCGACGATCCCATCGCGTCGGAGTTTGCGGCCCGATTCGTTGCGCACGGCGACGCTTCCGTTGCCCGATACGATGGAGCAGATGATACCATGGCAATCCGATTATCGGTACATGGAGCCGCTTGAGACGCATCCGGTCGTATCGATGTCCTCGTTGCTGACGGTCATCGAGGAGCACCTTCCGGCGCAGGTGACGGTGCTTGACAACAACATGCTGCGTTTGAACCGGCGGTTCCTGCTCTCCAACGGTCAGGCGTGGAACCACGGGCCGTTCCCTGACTCCTTCCTCGACGCGCGGACGATTTCGATGCCCCTGCCGCGTTGACCGCCGGGCGGTGTATTGCCTGCCGCCTGAGATATTTCCCTGTCGCAGCGTATTTTTTAGGTATTTTCGCGTATTGCTCGTGCGCGGCGAAATTCGCATTTTTGCATCGGAAAAATTGCGAACCGCCTATGAAACGGATTTTTACGCTTCTGATGTTGTTGTCTGCATTGGGAACCCGTGCCGGTGTGCCGACAGATCATCCGACGGGGGATTGCGATGTACAGTTTGCACGCCTGGATTCGGAGGTCGACTCGCTGAAGGCCCGGGCTTCGGGATGGGACCGTTTCCAGGCGGCGCTTCCCGCCATTTCGGGCTATGTGCAGATGGGCTACGAATGGTCCGAGGATGCGTCGACATTCTTCATCAAGCGGGTACGCCTGACGCTGGCGGGCGAGATCACGCCCAAACTTGACTACCGCGTACAACTCGAGTTCGCCTCTCCGAAGGTGGTCGATGCGGTGTTGCGCTACCGGCCGCTCGAGGCGCTCAATTTCCAGCTGGGCGAATACAAGATTCCCTTCTCGATCGAGAACACTGTCTATGTTCCGTTGAAGTATGAATTCATCGAGTATCCGCTGGCGCTGCGCCGGCTGATGGGTTTCAACGACGTCTGCGGCCTTTCGGCTACGGGGCGCGACATGGGTGTGATGGCTTACGGAAGCTTCCTGCGCCACGACGGCGAGCACGTCGTCAACTACAACATCGGCGTTTTCAACGGCGAGGGAATCAACTCCCGCGACCGGAACCGTTCGAAGGATTTGGTTGCCCGGCTGACGCTGTGTCCCGTGGCGGGGCTTCAGATCGCCGGGTCGGGATACTGGGGCGAATATGGCCCCGACTACCTCGAGCGGGTCCGCTACGGTGCGGGCATCTGTTACGATCGCGGTCCCGTGGTGCTGCGCTACGAATATATCTATGGTACGACGGGCCTTCCCGATAATGGCGGGACGCTGGAGAGCGATGGCTGGTATGCCGTCGGAGGCTGGCGGGTGACGCCGGAGGTGATGCCCGTAGTGCGTTACGATACCTTCTGCGAGAACCGCGACGTGCGTGCGACGCGCCAGACCAACTATACGGCGGGCGTGCTGTGGGTTCCCGTGCGGCGTCTCCGCTGTCAGCTCAACTATACCTATGAGGATTATGCGTCGGCGTCGGTTGCGAACCGCAACGTCGTGTGCCTGATGCTCACGGGCATTTTCTAATCAACTGTTGATTAACCTATGAAACAATTTCTCGAAAAACTCCGCGTCGAGGACTGGGTGGTGGTCTGGGTCTCGATTCCGCTGCTGGTGGCTGCGGCATTGGTGCCCGCCGCGATGCCGCGTGTGCCGTCCACGTTGATCGGCGAGGTGGCCTGGTACAACATTGCGCTGCTCTTCGTGATTGTCCTGGCGGTGCTTTACGTGGGCAGCCTGCTCCTGCGCCGTCCGCTCAAGGGCATGTTGCCGTCGCTGGTCGTGGTCTTCGCCGTGTCGCTGCTGGCGCAGCTTGTCGCCAAGATTCCCGTCGTGGCCTACTACGGTTTCGAGTCGGTCTTCTTCTCGGTACTCTTCGGATTGCTGATCCGCAACGTGTGGCATGTCCCCGCGTGGATGAAGCCGGCCATCCAGGGCGAGTTCTTCATCAAGATCGGCGTCGTATGCCTCGGAGCCACGATCCTCTTCAGCGACGTCATGAAGTCGGGCATCTTTGGATTGTTGCAGGCCATCCTGGTGGTTGCCGTCGTATGGTTTTTCGCGTTCCGTGTTTCGCGGCGGCTGAAGGTCGACGAGCGTTCGGCGATGATCCTTTCGAGCGGTGTCTCGATTTGCGGTGTTTCGGCCTGCATCACGGCGGCGCGCGTGGCGGGTGGTGACGACCGCAAGCTCTCCTACATCGTCTCGCTGGTGCTGATCGTCGTCGTGCCGATGATCTACCTCATGCCGTGGCTGGCGGATTGGATTCTTCCGCACCTTTTCGCTCCCGAGGTGGCCGAGGAGGTTGCCGGGGCGTGGATCGGCGGAACGATCGACACGACGTCGGGCGTTGCCGCGTCGAGCATGATTGTCGGGGAGGTCGCCAACCAGCATGCCGTCATCATCAAGGCGGCGCAGAACGTTCTGATCGGCGTCGTGGCCTTTTTCATTGCGCTCTACCTCTCCGCGCGGCGCGGTACGGGTGCGGGCCGGCAGCTTCCTTCGCTGGGCATCGTCTGGGAAAAGTTCCCGAAATTTATCTTGGGGTTTGTTGCGGCCTCGTTGGTCTTCAGTCTGTTGCAGTCGGGCGGATTCTTCGTTCCCGACGCCCGGGGGAAACTGGTCGAACCGGGTGTGGCGAAGATGTTCTCGACGGTCTTCTTTTCGCTGGCCTTCGTCTGCATCGGGCTCGACACGCGGCTGAAGGAGATCGTCTCGCGCGAGAACCGCAACATCCTCTGGTCGTTCCTCACGGCCCAGACGTTCAATATCGTCGTGACGTTCGTGATTGCCTGCCTGCTGTTCGGCATTTTGAAGCCGATGTGGGCGTAGGGCCCGACTACGGGTTAAAAAGGGCTGATTCTCGAAACAGAATCAGCCCTTTTTTGTCGCAGGCCCTTTGGGGCGGTTTTTCCCATTTTGCGGAACAGGTCCTTTTGCCGTTCGGCCCGCCGCCGGATTCGCGGTAAATCCCTTGTTGCGGGTTGTCGTTCGTGTCCCGTTTCCCGCACGCGGGCGGTTTTGCCCCGGAGCTCCGTTCCTCGCCGCTCCTCGATTCGCAAAGAAATAGCTCTTCTGCCGCCGCTTCTCCTCCTGCGAGCGTGCTACATAGACCTTCTCGTGGGTATAGGGGTTCTCGCCCGTGCAGAACATCACCGACGAGAGGGTCATCGGCGTGGGTGTCAGGTCCTGCACCTGCTCCAGGGTGAAGTGCAGATGCCCCAATACCTTGTCGGAGAGTGCCTTCATGTCGTGCTCCGTACAGCCGGGGTGCGACGAGATGAAGTAGGGGATCAGCTGATAGGGCAGGTTCTCCTGCCGGCAGATGCGTTGGAAGTCGGCGTTCAACTGTTCGAAGAGTGCGAACGGCGGTTTGCGCATCAGTTGCAGGACATGCTCTTCGGTGTGCTCGGGGGCAACCTTAAGCCGTCCCGAGGTGTGGTGGCGGATGACGGTTTCGAGGTAGGGCGAGGCATCGAAGAGGTCGTAGCGGATGCCGCTTCCGACGAAGGCCTTCTTGATCCCCTTCACGGCCCTGATCTTCTCGTAGAGCGCGAGCAGGGGCCGATGGTCGTTGTCGAGGTTCGGACAGCGTTTCGGGTGGAGGCACGACGCCCGGCGGCACTTGGCGCAGAGCGCCCGGTCGCGACCTCCCATGCGGTACATGTTGGCCGACGGGGCCCCGATGTCCGAGAGATAGCCCTTGAACCCGGGCATTTTTGTGATACGCTCCACCTCTTCGAGGATCGACCGTTCGCTGCGCGAGTGGATGAACTTTCCCTGGTGGGCCGAGATGGTGCAGAACGAGCACCCTCCGAAACAGCCGCGGTGGATGTTGACCGAGAATTTGATCATCTCCCAGGCGGGGATGTCCCCCTTGCCGCGGTAGCGCGGGTGGGGCGCCCGCTCGTAGGGGAGGTCGAACGAATGGTCGAGCTCTTCGGTCGTAAGGGTGGCGTGCGGCGGTGTCACGACGACATAGCGGTCGCCCACGGCCTCGACCAGCGTTGCGACGGGCTCCATGAGGTTGCTTTGGGTCTCGATGACGGTGAAGTTCTCGCCGAAGGCCTTCGGGTCGCGTACGCACTCCTCATAGGGGTGCAACTGGATCGTCGTCGCGGGATCGAGGCGCTCGACATAGGTCCGGTCGGCGAGGAAGGCCACCTGGCGGATTTTGCGCAGCAACTTGGCGTTGTACCCGTTGCGCATGGCCCGCGCGACCTCCTGTACGACCCCTTCGCCCATGCCGTAGATAAGCAGGTCGGCCCCTGAGTCGACGAGCACCGAGGGGAGAATCCGGTCACTCCAGTAGTCGTAGTGGGTGAAGCGCCGCAATGAGGCCTCGATGCCTCCGACGACTACCGGGATGTGGGGATACAACCGTTTGAGAATCTGCGTATAGACGGTCACTGCGCGGTCGGGGCGGAATCCTGCCTTCCCGCCGGGCGTGTAGGCGTCGTCGTGGCGCAGCCGGAGGTTGGCGGTGTAATGGTTGACCATCGAGTCCATGGCCCCGGCCGAGACGCCGAAGAAGAGACGCGGGGCGCCGAGCTTGGTGAAGTCGCGCAGGTCGTCCCTCCAGTTGGGCTGCGGGACGATGGCCACGCGATACCCTTCGGCCTCGAGCAGCCGTCCCACCACCGCGGCGCCGAAGGCGGGGTGGTCGATGTAGGCGTCGCCCGAAAAGAGGATGACGTCCAACTGCTCCCATCCGCGTTCGCGGACCTCCTTGACGGTTGTCGGCAGAAACATGACGGTATTATTTGGGTGATTTTTCGGATGCCCCGACGGGTGCGTCGCCACCGGAGTGCTCCTGCCCGAGTGCGGCCACGGCGTCGCGCAGCTGGCAGAGTGCGCGTCGGATTACGGCGCGCGGGGCCGCGACGTTCAGGCGCATGAATCCCTCGCCCTGGGGGCCGAACATGGCCCCGTCGTTGAGGGCCAGGCGTGCGCCGTCGACAAAGAGCCGTACCAGCGCGTCGTGGGGCAATCCGAGCCTGCGGCAGTCGAGCCATACGAGGAACGACGCCTGCGGGCGCAGGGGGCGGATGGCGGGAATCTCCCGGGCGCAGAATCCGATCACCTCCTCGACGTTGCCCTCGACGTAGCGGAGCATCTGCTGCCGCCACGCCTCGCCGTGGCGGAAGGCCGCGACGGTGGCAATGGGGGCGAAGAGGTTCGGGCTTTCGAACTCATTGGCCTCGAGCCAGGAGAAGAACTTCCGGCGCAGCGTCTCGTCGGGGACGATGGCGTAGGAGCTGACGATCCCGGCGATGTTGAACGTTTTGGTCGGGGCGCCGAAGGTGATGCTGCAGCGAGCGGCGGTCTCCGAGACCGAGGCGAAGGGAATGTGGCGGTTTCCCCAGAGGGCCATGTCGCAGTGTATTTCGTCGGAGATGACGATTAGGTTGCGGGCGGCGCAGAAGTCTGCCAGGCGGCTGAGCGTCGCACGGTCCCAGACGATGCCGCCGGGGTTGTGGGGATTCGAGAGGATGAGCATCCGGCACTTGGCGTCGACGACGCGCTCGAGGTTTTCGAAATCCATCTCGTAGGAGCCGTCTTCGCGTTCGCGCAACGGGTTGAAGACCACTTGGCGGCCGTTCCCCTGGGGCACGAGGCGGAAGGGGTGGTAGATCGGCGGCTGGATGACGACCTTCTCGTCCTCGGCGACGAACCGGTTGACGGCCAGCCCGATCCCCTTGACGATGCCCGGGATGTAGGCGATCCACTCGGGCCGCACCTCCCAGCCGTGGTGCGAACGGATCCAGTCGATGATGGCCGGACGGTAGTCCGCGGGTTCGAACGTATACCCGAATACCGGGTGCTCCAGTCGTTTGCGGAGTGCCTCTACGATGAAATCGGGGGTTTCGAAATCCATGTCAGCGACCCACATCGGCAACAGGTCCGTGCGGCCGAAGGGCTCCTTCAGGGCGTCGAATTTGACGCTGTCGGAGCCGTGGCGGTCGATGATGCGGTCGAAGTCGTAGCGAGTCGTTCCTTCCGATGCCGGTGCGGCGGCCGGGGAGCCCGAGGTGTTGCAGACGGTTTTTTCCATGGCGGTATGCGGTTTCTGCCGGACGCGTTGCCCGGATTTCATTCTTCTTCCCGAATGGTGTAGGCCTCCCATTTGGCCAGCAGGGCCTTGAAATCGGCGGGCAGGTCGCTTTCGAAAAGCATCTGACGGTGCGTGGCGGGGTGCTCGAAGCCCAGCAGCCGGGCGTGCAACGCGTGGCGGGGCATCAGGGCGAAGCAGTTCTCGATGAACTGCCGGTATTTGGCGAAGGTCGTGCCCTTGAGGATGCGGTCTCCGCCGTAGCGCTCGTCGTTGAAGAGCGGGTGGCCGATCCAGGCCATGTGAACGCGGATCTGGTGTGTGCGGCCGGTCTCGAGACGGCACTCCACGAGGGTCACGTATCCGTAGCGGCGCAACACCTTCCAGTGCGTTACGGCGTGCTTGCCGTCCGAGCCGTCTGCAAAGACATACATCTTTTGTCGTTCGCGGGGGCTGCGGCCGATGTTTCCGGTGATAGTTCCCTCGTCCTGGTCGAAGTTGCCCCACACGAGGGCCACATAGCGGCGCTGGATCGTGTGGTCGAAGAACTGCTTGGCCAGCCGCGCATGGGTCACCTCGTCCTTGGCGATGACGAGCAGCCCCGAGGTGTTTTTGTCGATGCGGTGTACCAGCCCCGCGCGATTCTGCTCCTCGGCCAGAATCCCCTGCCGGTTGAGGTGGAAGGCCAAGGCGTTGACCAGCGTGCCGCTGTAATTCCCCACACCGGGGTGTACGACCATCCCGGCGGGTTTGTCGACCAGCAGCAGGTGCTCGTCCTCATAGGGAATCACCAGCGGGATATCCTCGGGAATGAGTTCCGTTTCGCGCCGCGGGTATGGCAGCACGATCTGGATGCGGTCGAGGGGTTTGACCTTGTAACTCGATTTGGCGGCTTTTCCGTTGACGAGGATGTTGCCGCTGTCGGCTGCCGCCTGAATCCGGTTTCGCGAACAGTGCTCCATTCTTACGGTCAGGAACTTGTCCAGCCGCATGGGGGTCTGTCCCTTGTCGGCCGTCACGGCGAAGTGCTCGTAGAGCCCGGCCTCCTCGTCCTCTTCGCCTTCGGCAGCCTCCTCCAGATCGGGGTCGGCCGGCACCTGCGGACCTTCGTGCAGTCTCTTCCGCAACTCCTGTCCGGGATCCTGTGCCGCCTCCTGCATTCCGGGCGTATCGTTATGTCGCGGATCGTACATCAGTCGAAAAAGTCGTCTTCGGTTTGACGCCGTGGGTTCTCGGAAGCCTCCTCGCGCGGCGCGGCGAGCGTGTCGTCGAACGACAGCTCCGCCAGCGAATCGGCCCGTTGCTGTTCTTCGATTTTACGCTCTTCGGCTGCTGCCGCGGCCTGCTTCTCGGCTTCGGTGCGGTGCTTGTCCAATTTGTCTTCGTCGAGTGTGAGCCGCAGGGAGACTTTCGATCCCAATCCTGCACTGCGTTCGGCTCCGGGGGTCTGGAGGTAGACGCGCGCATCCTTTTGGTTGAGGAGGTTGATCCCTTCATCGAAGTCGATGCGCCCGATGTTGAGCCCCAGTTCCCAGAGGCGGCTCTTCGCCTGGGCGAGGGGGTATCCCACGACCTGGGGCACGATCGTCGTCCCGGCGCCCTCCTCGACGCCGACATAGAGCGTCACGCCCGACCCCATTTCGGCTTCGATGCGGCTTTTCGGGGTGACGGGACGTCCGTCGAAGTACTCTTCGAGGACGTAGTTGGTGGCCATGTCGGGGCGGTATATGAGTTCCGCGATCTCGAGTCCGGCGATTTCGAGCATGTTCTTGGCCTGACGCAGCGAGCGGTCGGCCACATAGGGAATCTGGACCATCTTTTGCCGGAAGGAGTTGATCGTGACGTAGATCGTCCGTCCGGGCTTCACCTCCACGCCTCCTTCGGGCAGTTGGTCGAGGATGATGCCGCCCTCGTAGGCCGGTACGAACAGCGAATCGTTGATATGGATCCGGAGGTCGTATTTGCGGGCGATCTCGCAGGCCTTTTCGAGCGGGAATCCCGAAAAATCGGGAACGTTCCGTCGGGCTCCGTGGCGGGTGCCGATCTGCATGAGGAGATGCGCGGCGATGGCCATGGCGAGGATAATGGCTGCGATCAGGACGATGTTCCAGAGCAACGGGCGTTGCCTGAGCCGGGAGATGAAGGTTTCACGCTTTTTCATGGTCGGGGATGTTATTTCGGGGCCTTGCGGTAGAGGTATATGGCGATGCCGAGGTAGATGATGTTCGGGAGCCATACGGCCAGACCGGGGGGCAGGGAGCCGCTTTTGGCGAACTCCTCGAAGAAACGGTTGAAGAGGATGTACGAGAAACAGAGTCCCGTACCGATTCCGATGTGGAGACCGGTGCCGCCGCGGACCTTACGCGACGAGAGCGAGACGCCGATCAGGGTGAGGATGAATGTCGAGAGCGGGTAGGCATACCGGGCGTGCTGCTCGACCTTGATGATGTTGACCGAGTCGGAACCTTTGGCCTGTTGTTGGTGGAGGAACTCGTTCAGCTCGGAGATGTTCATGGTCTGGATCAGGTCGTTGATTTCGCCCAGTTCGGAGATGTCGAGGTTGATGAGGGTGTCGAGGTTCCGGTACTGTTCGAAGGTCTCCATGCCGAGTGAGTCGAATTGCCGTTTGATGTATCGCGAGGCAGTCCAACGCCGGGTTTCGGGGTTGAATTTGGCGTCGGAGGCTTCGAGTGAATGGGTCATGGTGCCGCCGACATACCGTTCGAGGGCGAAGAACGAAGCCTGGTGTCCGCCGTCGTTGTACCCTCGGACATAGGCGAAGGTGCCGGGTTCGATCTGGCGGTAGATGTGGTAGTTGTATTTGGTATTCTGCTTGCGCTTGATGTACTGTTGCTCGAAGGCGACGATGTGGCGTTGCGAGAGGGGTATGAGCCAGAGGTTGAGGGTCAGCGAGAGAGACCCGATGATGAGCGCTCCGAGGAAGTAGGGCCACATGAGCCTTCGGAACGACATGCCGCCGGAGAGCATGGCGACGATTTCGGTCTGATAGGCCATCTTCGAGGTGAAGAAGATGCAGGCGATAAAGGTGAACAGACCGCTGAACTGGTTGATGAAGAAGGGGATGAAGTTGAGGTAATACTCGAAGATCACCTCCTTGAACGGGGCGTGCAGTTCGGTGAAGTCGTCGACCTTCTCGACATAGTCGAAGACCACGACGATGACGATGATCATCGAGATGGCGAAGAAGTAGGTCATCAGGAACTTCCCGAGTATGTAGCGGTCCAGGATTTTGAATCCGGGGAATTTCAGTCTCATAGCCCACAAATGTACGACATTTCGCGCGAATTTCGCGCGCTTTCCCTCAAATAATGAGCGGATGCGGCGCCTCGGGCTTTTTCCTGCCGCGGGTATGCCTCCGGGAAAGGCCGTCTCCGGAACTTCAGGAAGCGACCTACCCGGCGCAGTTTCCGTCTCCGGATGTGGCTCAGAGCCTGCGGGTGAGGCGTGGGACGATCGCCTCCTTCCAGGGCTTGAAATCCCCGGCGAGGATGTGCTCGCGGGCCATCGTCACGAGGCGCAGGTAGAAGGCGATGTTGTGCAGTGAGGCGATCTGCGCAGCGAGCATCTCGCCGCAGGTGCAGAGGTGGTGCAGGTAGGCCTTCGAGTAGAGCGTGTCGACGAAGGCCGTGCCCTCGGGGTCGATGGGCGAGAAGTCGTCCTCCCACTTCTTGTTGCGGATGTTGATGATCCCCTCGGCGGTGAATAGCTGCCCGTTGCGGCCGTTGCGCGTGGGCATCACGCAGTCGAACATGTCGACGCCGCGCTCGATCGCCTCGAGGATGTTCACCGGAGTTCCGACGCCCATCAGGTAGCGGGGCCGGTCTTCGGGCAGGATGGCGTTGACCACCTCGATCATCTCGTACATCACCTTGGTGGGCTCGCCGACGGCCAGGCCGCCGATGGCATACCCGTCGGCGTCGTACTGTTTGACGTTTTCGGCGGCATGGGCGCGGAGGTCGGGGTAGGTGCATCCCTGTACGATGGGGAACAGGGCCTGGTAATGGCCGTATCTGGGAGCCGTCTGGCGGTATCGGTTGAAGCAACGGTCGAGCCACCGTTCGGTCAGGGCGAGCGACTTGGCGGCGTATTCGCGCGGGGCATCGCCCGGGGGGCACTCGTCGAAGGCCATCATGATGTCGGCACCGATCGTGCGCTCGGTATCGATCACGCTCTCGGGGGTGAAGAGGTGCTTCGATCCGTCGATGTGCGAGCGGAAGTGGCATCCCTCTTCGGTGAGCTTGCGGCACGCGGCGAGCGAGAAGACCTGAAAGCCTCCGCTGTCGGTGAGCATCGGGCCGTCCCAGGTCGAGAAGCGGTGTACGCCTCCGGCGCGTTCGAGAATCTCCATGCCTGGGCGGAGGTAGAGGTGGTAGGTGTTCGCGAGGATGATTTGGGCATGTGCTTCGTCCCGCACGTCGCGGTGGAAGATACCCTTGACGGTGGCTGCCGTGCCTACGGGCATGAAGATCGGGGTGCGGATGACGCCGTGGTCGGTAGTCAGCTCTCCGGCCCGTGCGCGGGAGGCTGCGTCTTTTTTCTGAAGGGTGAATTTCATAGTCTGCTGTTGGGCAAAAATACGCAAAATATTTCTATCTTTGCACATATTTTGTCAATATGCAATTTGTCGATTCATTTCTGGCGTCTTACGGCTGGGAGGGAGCGGCGCTCGGCGGGGCGATGCTCCTGATGTTCGGCCTGCAGCTCTACTACTATATTTTCATCTATGGCCGTATTCCCGGCTACAAGAACAACCGGCGGGAGGTGACGTTGCCGACCGAACCTCCGGTATCGGTCATCGTGCCGCTCTTTTCGGAGGACTACTCGTTTGTCGAGGAGCGCCTGCCGCTGATCCTGGCGCAGAGTTATCCCGATTTCGAGGTGGTGATCGTCTATGTGGGCCACGATACTGACTTCTACGAGGACCTCACCCTGCTCAAGGCGTCGTTCCCGCAGATCGTGACGACGAAAATCCACCTTGACCCGCGGTTCCCGATCTCCCGCAAGATGGCGCTCAACGTGGGTATCAAGTCGGCGCATTACGAGCACCTGATCTTCACGTCGACCGATGCCGTGCCGCAGACCGACCGGTGGCTGTCGCTCATGGCCAAGGGGTTCATGCGCGGGGAGATCGTGGTGGGGTACTGCGGATTCGAACGTGCGAAGGGATTCACGAACTACCTGATGCGTACGTGGCGGATGATGCACGCCGTGGACTGGATCGCTCGGGCGGTGCGCCGCCGGCCCTACCGGGGTACGCTCCACAACTTCGGTTTTACCAAACGGCTCTATTTCGGGGCCAACGGATTCAGCCACCTGAACATGAACATCGGCGAGGATGACCTCTTTCTGCAACGGGTCATGACGCGCGACAACGTCAGTGTCATCCTTTCGCCGCGGGCCATGCTGCGTGAAAAGGTGTGGGGCGGCATGAAATGGTGGATCGGGCAACTGCGCTATTACGGGTCGTCGTTCCGCTTCTATCCGCGCGGTGTGAAGTGTTATGTCCGCTGGGAGCTGATCTCGCGGGTGCTCTTCTTCGTTGCGGTGATCGTCGCGCTGGTGGCGATGCCGCTGGAGTACAAACTCGTTGCGGCGGGTTTGCTGCTGTTGCGATATGTTGCTGTTGCCGTCGAAGTCCGCCGGATCGCACGGCGTCTGGGTGAAGGAGGTATGGTGTTGCGTTATTTTCTGTATGACCTTCTGAGCCCGCTGTGGGCGGCAGTACTGGGTGTGCTGCTGCTGCGCCGCGACGACCGCGTATGGAGATAGCTGACTATATCGTTGCCGATGACCATGAGCTGGTCCGTCGGGCGCTCGATGGTGACGATACGGCTTTCGAGTATCTGTTCAATCGCTATCGGGATGCGATCCACAGCCTGTTCGTGCAGCGGTTGGGCGGGACGAACGACGCTGACGACCTGTTGCAGGAGACCTTCATCAAGGTCTACATCAACCTCCACCGCTACAGTGCCGACTATACCTTCGGACAGTGGGTCTATACCATCGCGCGCAATACGTTCATCGACTACGTGCGGCGCCGGCAGGAGGACCTTCCGATCGACGAGCGCTTCACGGCCCCGGCCTCGAATGCCCCGACGCCCGAGGAGAGTTTCATCAACCTGCAGCAGCGGACGCAGATCGAGCACTATCTCGAACGGCTGACGCCGCGTTACCGTCAGTTGATCGTCATGCGCTTTTTCGAGGAGTACTCCTACGAGGAGATCGCCGCGAAACTGTCGTTGCCGCTGGGGACGGTGAAGACGCAGATACACCGGGCCCGTGAGCAGATGTGCCGCATGATCGTTGAGGGTGAGAAGCATTGAGCCGCCTCCTGTGCGGGGCGTGTTCGGAAATCTCCGCTACCCGTCTTTTCCGACTTTGTGCTGCCCGCCGTAATACAACGTTTATGGAATTGATAGAAAAATACTTCCCCGACTTGACGCCGCTCCAGCGGGAGCGGTTCGCCGCCTTGTGGGACCTTTACGCCGACTGGAATGCCAAGATCAACGTCGTCTCGCGCAAGGACTTCGACCAGCTCTACTTGCGGCATGTGCTCCACTCGCTGGCCATCGCCAAGGTGTGCCGGTTCGATGCCGGGGCCCGTGTGTTGGACGTTGGTTGCGGCGGGGGATTCCCGTCGGTGCCGCTGGCCATTCTCTTTCCGGAGACGCGCTTCACGGCGGCTGATTCGATCCGCAAGAAGATCACCGTAGTCGAAGGGGTTGCGGCGAGCCTCGGATTGACGAACCTCACCCCGCGGTGCGTGCGGGTCGAGACCCTTGCCGAACGGTACGACTATGTGGTTTCGCGGGCTGTCACGGCGATGCCGGAATTTGTGAAGTGGGTGTGGACGAAGCTCGAGCGGGGACAGCACGGGACGCTGCCCAACGGGATTCTCTACCTCAAGGGCGGAGACCTTGCCGAGGAGTTGGCCCGCACAGGCCTACGGTGGGATATTTACGACATCCCGGCCTTCTTCGACGAGGAGTTCTTCGAGACGAAGAAGGTGGTTTATACCCCTAAAAAATAGGCTTTGCCGTGTTGCCCGATCCGTTACTGTGGTTGCTGCCAGCGGTTTTCGTGCTTCACGAAGTCGAGGAGACCGTCTTTTTGCCGGCCTGGCTGCGACGTCACAGGTCGGAACTGATGTCTCGATTCCCGCGTTTGTCCGGCCGTCTGCTTCCCCGCCTTGACGGAATCTCCCGGAAGGAGTTTGCCATTATGGCCGTTGAAGAGTCCCTGTTGCTTGTCGGGGCGACGGCCTGCGCTTCGTTCGTTTCTTGGCCCTATCCATGGCTGGCACTGTTTCTTGCGTTCGGACTGCACCTCGTGGTGCATCTGTTCCAATGCCTCCTCCTTTGGAGATGCGTCCCGGTGGTCGTCACCTCGCTGGCCGGTTTGATCTATTGCGGTTGGGGGCTGGGGCAAATGGTCGGCGGTCGAATGTTCGATTTCCGGGAATATCTGCTTTGCGGTGTGGCGGGAGTCGTTGTCGCCGTGGTCAATCTCATGCTTATGCATTCCCTTGCTTCGGCATTCCGGCGGCATTCAATGCCATGATGAGTTTCCCGTTGCCGGCATGCTTGCGCGGTTGAGAATCCGTTGCAGATTCATTATCAATGCTTCGGCTTCGAATGCTCCCGTCATGCGTCCGAGCAGTTCGCCCTCGGGCGAGAAGACCAGAAAGAGCGGAATTGAACCGCTGCCGTAGCGTTCCATCAGCTTGTGCCCGATGGGGTTGTCGATATTGTATTTGGCGGCGATGAAATTCTTTTCCAGGAAGTCGGCGACCTCCCGTTTCGAGAAGACCTCGCGTTTCATCATTTGGCAGGGCAGGCACCAGTCGGCATAGAGGTCGATGAATACGGGCATGCCGGTTCGGAGAGCCTTTTGGTGCAGTGCGTCGGTAGACCCGGTTTCGAAATGTACCTGGGCTCGAAGCGCAGTTGTCGAGAAGAGCAGCAGAACGAGGAAAAGATTTTTTTTCAGCAGGATGGTGACGTTGGTCATTTTTGCGGGATTTTTCGTCGGTAATTTGTTCCGATATACAAATAAAAATTACACCGCGGTTTAAGAAACCTTCCCCGGAATGTAATAATTGCGTTTGCTGCATTGCTGCCTTGATTCTATGTGTCCGGGCGCAGGCAGGCTTTGGAATCCAGATAAAGTTTCCTTTCGCTTTCTAAATCCCGCCTCTTAGGCGAGCCCGGCAAAAAGCCGGGTTTCCGGGCAGACGTATGTTGTGAGGTGTTTCTATGCCTTGATTCTATGTGTCCGGGCGCAGGCAGGCTTTGGAATCCAGATAAAGTTTCCTTTCGCTTTCTAAATCCCGCCTCTTAGGCGGGCGGTACTTAATAAGCCACAGGCTGCTTGAATGTCTTCGCCGCGGGAGGCCCGAATAGTGGTCTGAATGCCGCGGGCTGTAAGGGCGTCGCGGAAACGGATCATTGTCTCATTGTCGGGGGAGAAGTAGGGAGACCCGGGGATGCGGTGGAAACGGATGAGGTTGATGCGGCACTTGATGCCGTTCAGGAGGCGTGACAACTCGCGGATATGGCGCGGGGAGTCGTTGAGCCCGCTCATGACGATGTACTCGAACGATACGCGGCGCTGATGGGTGAAGTCGTAACGGCGGAGGATTTCGACGACCTCGGCAATGGGCCACGCTTTTTCGACGGGCATGATCTCGGCCCGTTCGTCCGAAAAGGGGTTGTGGAGACTGACGGCGAGGTGGACGTTGGAGGCTTGGAGAAAACGTTCGAGTTGTGGCACGACGCCGGCGGTCGAGAGGGTGATGCGCGTCGGGGACCATGCAAACCCCCAGGGAGCCGTGAGGATTTCGAGGGCCCGGAGGACGTTGTCGGCGTTGTCGAGGGGCTCCCCCATCCCCATGAACACGAGATTCGTGAGTCGCTCGCGCTCGGGCAGCGAGACGATCTGGTTGAGTATTTCGGCTGCCGGGAGGGATTGTTGCAGCCCTTGGCGTCCTGTTGCGCAGAAACGGCATCCCATGCGGCATCCGGCCTGCGACGATACGCAGAGCGTGGCCCGCTCGCGGTCGGGGATGTAGGCGGACTCGATGAAGTGCCCCTGTGAGGTGCGGAAGAGGTATTTTTTTGTTCCGTCGGCCGATGCGGAGACCCCTTCGGGGGCTGAAAGCACGGATACGCAGCGCTCGGCGAGCCGCTGACGGTTTGCGGCGGAGAGGTCTGTCATCCGCAGGGGGTCCTCGATGTGGCGGACATAGAGCCAGCGTGCGATCTGCCGGGCAGCGAAGCGGGGCATGCCGAGTTCGTCGCAGAGGGCTGCGAGTTCGTCAGGGTTTTTGCCGTAGAGGGCTTCTTTACGATCGGGTTCCGTCATATGGGGAGCGGTTTTCACAGACAAAAATAGGTAAAATTCAAAGATTTTTGTCTCGGGAGGCTCAATTTTGGAAATTTATCCATATATTTGTGGTGCATAGGCTGCCTATGTGCGCTTCGTCGTGCCGGGCAGTCTGCCGGAACCATTAGCCGAACAATTTAAAACTCAAATAGATGGAAATCAAAAAGACCCCCAAAGCGGACCTTCAGAACAAACGCACTTTGTTGCTTGAAATCGGTCTCGTCGTGTCGCTGGCTCTGGTGATCGTGGCGTTCTGGTATACGCCCAAGGAGCACAAGATCGAGAAACTCGACCTTCAGACGGCCATCGTC
>DXGO01000122.1 GCA_019113885.1 Candidatus Alistipes intestinipullorum
CCTGCGGGATAGAGCTCCACGCCGAAGTAGTCGGCGATGCCCGTCGTGGTCTTGCCCTGCAGCAGCGTCCAGAGTTTCGATACCAGCCGCTTGGTCAGTTCGGCGATCTCCCCGGCAAACTTCTCGTCGAGTTTCTCGAGCTGCACCTTCTCGGCGTTCTTGCCCTTCTTGCCCTCCTTGTTGGCACGGCTGTAGAGCTTCGTGTCGATCACCACACCGTGCAGCGAAGGCTGCGCCTTGAGCGAAGCGTCCTTCACGTCGCCGGCCTTGTCGCCGAAGATCGCGCGCAGAAGCTTCTCCTCAGGCGACGGATCGCTCTCGCCCTTCGGGGTGATCTTGCCGATGAGGATGTCGCCCGGGTGGATGTTGGCGCCGATACGTACGATACCGTTGGCATCGAGGTCCTTCGTGGCATCCTCCGAGACGTTCGGAATGTCCGACGTGAGCTCCTCGACACCGCGCTTCGTATCGCGCACCTCCATGATGTACTCGTCGACGTGCACCGACGTGAAGATATCCTCACGCTGGATGCGCTCCGAGATCACGATGGCGTCCTCGAAGTTGTACCCCTTCCAGGGCATGAAAGCCACCTTCAGGTTGCGGCCCAGGGCCAACTCGCCGCGCTGCGTCGAGTAACCCTCGGTCAGGATCTGGCCCTTCGTGACCTTGTCGCCGGTAAGCACCGTAGGTTTCAGCGTCACCGAGGTATTCTGGTTCGTACGGCGGTAGCGCGGCAACTCGTAGGTCGTCACCTCCGGGGCGAACGACACGAGCACCTCCTCGTCCGTACGGTCGTATTTGATCTGAATCTTCGTCGCGTCGGCGAAAACCACCTCTCCGTCGCCTTCGGCCACAATCTGGATGCGGCTGTCGGAGACCATGTCCTTCTCGATACCCGTGCCGACGATCGGGGCTTCCGAGGTCACCAGGGGCACGGCCTGGCGCATCATGTTCGATCCCATCAGGGCACGGTTGGCGTCGTCGTGCTCCAGGAACGGGATGAGGCTCGCGGCGATCGAGGCGATCTGGTTCGGAGCCACGTCCATCAGGTTCACCTCGTCGGCCGTCACCACGGGGAAGTCGGCGCCCTGACGCGCCTTGATACGGTCGGGCTGCAGGAAATGGCCCTCGTCGTCGATCGGCATGTTCGACTGTGCGACGATCTTGCCCTCCTCCTCTTCGGCCGAGTAGTAGCGGATGTGCGAGTTGTCCATGTCGATCACGCCGTCAGTCACCGTACGGTAAGGCGTCTCGATGAATCCCATGGGCGAAATCTTTGCATAGACGCACAGCGACGAGATCAGTCCGATGTTCGGGCCTTCCGGCGACTCGATCGGGCAGAGACGCCCGTAGTGGGTATAGTGCACGTCACGCACCTCGAATCCGGCGCGCTCACGCGACAGACCGCCGGGGCCGAGGGCCGAAAGGCGGCGCTTGTTGGTAATCTCGGCCAGCGGGTTGATCTGGTCCATGAACTGCGACAGCTGCGAGGTGCCGAAGAACGAGTTGATCACCGACGAGAGGGTCTTGGCGTTGATCAGGTCGACGGGTGTGAAGACCTCGTTGTCGCGCACGTTCATGCGCTCGCGGATCGTACGCGCCATGCGGACGAATCCGACCGAGAACTGGTTCGACAGCTGCTCGCCCACCGTGCGCACGCGGCGGTTCGAGAGGTGATCGATGTCGTCGACCTCGGCCTTCGAGTTGATCAGCTGGATCAGGTATTTGATGATGGCGATGATGTCCTCGCGCGTCAACGTGCGGATAGCCGGATCGATGTCCAGGTCCAGTTTCTTGTTGATGCGGTAGCGGCCCACGTCGCCCAGGTCGTAGCGCTTGTCCGAGAAGAAGAGTTTCTCGATCACGTCGCGCGCCGTCGCCTCATCGGGCGGCTCCGAAGCGCGCAGCTGCCGGTAGATGTAAACCACGGCCTCCTTCTCGGAGTTGCACGGGTCTTTCTGCAGCGTATTGTAGATGATCGAGAAGTCGATGCCCGAGAGGTTCTCCTTGTGCAGCAGGATGGTCTTCGCGCCGCTCTCGATGATCTGGTCGATGTGCTCCTCTTCGAGCACCGTCTCGCGGTCTACGATGACGTTGTTACGCTCGATCGAGACCACCTCGCCGGTATCCTCGTCGACGAAGTCCTCGACCCACGTCGAAAGCACACGGGCCGCCAGCTTGCGCCCTACGGCCTTCTTGAGCGTTGCCTTCGAGACCTTCACCTCGTCCGCGAGGTCGAAAATCTCGAGAATCTGCTGGTCGGCCTCATAGCCGATGGCGCGCAGCAGCGTCGTGACGGGCAACTTCTTCTTGCGGTCGATGTAGGCATACATCACGTTGTTGATGTCCGTAGCGAACTCGATCCACGACCCCTTGAACGGAATGATACGTGCCGAATAGAGTTTCGTACCGTTGGTGTGCATGCTCTGGCCGAAGAAGACACCGGGCGAGCGGTGCAGCTGCGAAACGATCACGCGCTCGGCACCGTTGATGACGAACGTACCGCGTTCGGTCATGTAGGGAATGGTGCCGAAATAGACATCCTGCACCACGACGCCGAAATCCTCATGGTCGTCGTCCGTGCAGTAGAGCTTGAGTTTCGCCTTCAGCGGCACGCTGTAGGTAAGGCCGCGTTCGAGACACTCTTCGATCGAATAACGGGGCGGGTCGATATAGTAGTCGATGAACTCCAGAACGAAGTTGTTCCGGGTGTCCGTGATGGGGAAATTCTCCTGGAACACCTTGTAGAGGCCCTCGTTCTTACGATTCTCGGCCGTGGTGTCCATCTGGAAAAAGTCCCGGAATGATTTAAGCTGTACCTCCAGCAGATCGGGGTAGGGAACCCGGTTCTTGACTGTCGAGAAGCTAATTCTTTGTTGTGTTTTTGCTGCGGACATCGTAAAATCCAAATTAGTTGAAGTGTAATGGGTTACGCTCCCCAAATCGGACGGGTCCAATCCCGTCAATGCCCCCGTACGACAGGCGCGGCACGCCCCGGGAGCATCAATTTCCAAAAACCGGACACAGCTCCTGATCGGCACTTCCGGTCTTTAGACCAAGAAAAGGCATAGAGCTTACACATCCGGTAAGCCCTATACCTGATCGTTTTCTATCGACGCTTAAGCAGCAATGCTACTTGAGCTCAACTTCAGCACCTGCCTCCTCGAGCTGGCCCTTGATCTGCTCGGCCTCCTCTTTGGAAACACCCTCCTTAACGGCCTTCGGTGCGCCGTCAACGAGTGCCTTAGCATCGCCCAGCGAAAGACCTGCGATGTCCTTCACAGCCTTGATAACCTGGAGCTTAGCCTGGCCGGCCGACTTCAGGATCACGTCGAACGACGTCTTCTCGGCAGCGGCAGCCACGCCAGCAGCAGCTGCGGGTGCGGCAACTGCGACAGCGGCAGCAGCCGGCTCGATGCCATACTCCTCCTTGAGGATCTGTGCGAGTTCGTTAACCTCGGTAACCTTCAGATTTACCAGTTCTTCAGCAAGTTTCTTTACGTCTGCCATAGTTGTAAAAGCTTATTAAATTTGTTTTGATTCTTGATTGTGAATTAGTTTGTTCTCGATTCGAGCGTCTTCACGAGGCCCGCAATCTTTTGACCTGCATTAGCCTGCAATGCAGAAATAACATTCTTCGCCGGGGATTGCAGCAGAGCGATGATATCGCCGATGAGCTCCTCCTTCGACTTGATGTTGCACAGAGTGTCCAACTGGTTGTCGCCGACGTAAACGCATCCCTCAGCAAATGCAGCTTTCAGGACGGGCTTTTCCGACGACTTGCGGAACTCCTTGATCAGCACCGCAGGGGCTTTAGCCACGTTGGCGAACATGATCGAGGTGGGACCCTCCAATACTTTGACCAGATCAGCGTCAGCCTTCTCCACCTTCTCGAGGGCCTTGCCCAGCAGGGTGTTCTTGACAACCACCAACTTTACATCGCTCTCGAAGCACTTGCGGCGCAGGGCGGCAGTCTGCTCGGCATTGAGCGAAGCGATGTCGGTGATGTAGAAGTGAGGATAAGCCTGGAGCTGCGCGGCGAGGTTGTCAATAACAACCAGTTTTTCTTCCTTTGTCATCTCTTCTTTCCTCCTTCTTATTTGGTTTCTACTGATTTGGCATCAATCTGCACGCCAGGGCTCATGGTCGTCGAGAGATAGATACTCTTCACATAAGAACCTTTGGCAGCAGCCGGTTTGAGCTTGATAATCGTACTCAGCACCTCTTTCGCGTTGTCGACGATCTGGTCTGCCGAGAACGAAATCTTGCCCACCGTCGTGTGGATGATACCGAATTTGTCGACCTTGAAGTCGATCTTACCGGCTTTCACCTCGCCGACGGCCTTGCCGACTTCCATCGTTACCGTACCGGTCTTGGGGTTCGGCATCAGGCCGCGGGGACCCAAAATACGGCCCAGCGCGCCGACCTTACCCATCACATTGGGAGTACAGATGATCACGTCTACGTCGGTCCAACCACCCTTGATCTTCTCGACATACTCGTCCAGACCTACGTAGTCGGCGCCTGCGGCCTGTGCCTCGGCCTCCTTCTCGGGGGTACAGAGCACCAGCACGCGCACCGTCTTACCGGTACCATGAGGCAGCGTCACCACGCCGCGGACCATCTGATTGGCCTTACGGGGATCAACGCCCAGACGAACGTCGATATCTACGGAAGCGTCGAATTTCGTGAACGTAATTTCCTTCAGAAGAGCGGCGGCCTCGGGCAGTTTGTAAGCCTTGTGGGCTTCCACCTTTGCGTAGGCGATCTTTTGATTTTTTG
>DXGO01000123.1 GCA_019113885.1 Candidatus Alistipes intestinipullorum
TGCCTCCGTTTCGGCCGTACCGGTCATACCGGCCAGCTTGTGGTACATGCGGAAGTAGTTCTGCAAGGTGATGGTCGCAAAGGTCTGCGTGGCGGCCTCGACCTTGACGTGCTCCTTGGCCTCGATGGCCTGGTGCAGGCCGTCGGAGTAGCGGCGTCCTTCGAGGATACGTCCGGTCTGCTCGTCGACGATCTTGACCGTGTTGTCCATGACGACGTACTCGATGTCCTTCTCAAACATGGCGAAGGCTTTGAGCAGCTGGATCACCGTATGCACGCGCTCCGACTTGACGGCGTAGTCGTTGATCACGGCGTCGCGCTTTGCGGCCTTCTCTTCGGGCGAGAGGGCTGCCTTTTCGAGTTCGGCGACCTCGGCCCCGATGTCGGGCAGGACGAAAAAGCCGTCCTCGTTGAAGTATTTCGAGAGCACCTCATGCCCCTTGTCGGTCAGTTCGACGGAGTTGAGCTTCTCGTCGATGACGAAGAAGAGGTCGTCGGTGATCTCGGGCATGCGGCGGTTGTTGTCCTGCATGTAGACGTTTTCGGTCTTCTGCATGAGGGCCTTGACACCCTGCTCCGAGAGGTATTTGATCAGGGGTTTGTACTTCGGGAGCCCCTTGTGCGCGCGGTAGAGCTTGATGCCGCCCTCCTCGGTCTTTCCGGCCGAGATGAGCTGCCGGGCCTCGGCCAGGAGCTGCGTGACGAGGTTCTTCTGCAAGTTGTAGAGGTGGTCGATCGAGGGGCAGTACTGCTCAAACAGCTGGTCGTCGCCCTTGGGCACGGGTCCGGAGATGATCAGCGGGGTGCGGGCGTCGTCGATCAGCACCGAGTCGACCTCGTCGACGATGGCGAAGTGGTGCTTGCGCTGCACGAGGTCCTTGGGCGAGGAGGCCATGTTGTCGCGCAGGTAGTCGAAGCCGTACTCGTTGTTCGTACCGAAGGTGATGTCGGCCATGTAGGCCTTGCGGCGGGCGTCGGAGTTGGGCTGCGTGTCGTCGATGCAGGCGACCGACAGGCCGTGGAACTCGTACATCGGGCCCATCCACTCGGAGTCACGCTTGGCCAGGTAGTTGTTGACCGTCACCACGTGCACGCCCTTCTTGGCCAGGGCGTTGAGGAACACGGGAAGCGTAGCCACGAGGGTCTTGCCTTCACCCGTCGCCATCTCGGCGATCTTGCCCTGATGGAGCACCACGCCGCCGAACAACTGTACGTCGTAGTGGATCATGTCCCACTTGATGTCATTGCCGCCGGCCATCCAGTGGTTGGCGTAGACGGCTTTGTCTCCCTCGATCTTCACGAAATCCTTCGAAGCGGCGAGCTCGCGGTCGAAGTCGTTGGCCGTCACCACGACGGTGTCATTCTGTGCGAAACGCCGGGCGGTATCCTTCATGATGGCGAACGCCTCGGGGAGGATCTGGTCGAGTTTCTCCTCGATTTTCTCGTCGATGCGCTTCGTGGTGTCGTCGATCTCCTTCGAGACCTTCTCCTTCTCTTCAAGCGACGTCTCGGGCTTTTCGAGCACGGCCTTCAGTTCGACAATGCGTGCCTCGTCGGCAGCGATGAAGTCGGCGATCTGCTTCTTGAGTCCCTCGCTGCGGGTACGGAGCTCGTCGTTCGAGAGCGCCTCGATCGAGGGGTATACGGCCTTGATCTTCTCCAGATAAGGTTCGATGAGTTTGCGGTCCTTGTCGGCCTTCGAGCCGAAGAGGGCTTTGATTACGCTTGCTAAAATATCCATAGTGCAGTTTGAAATTTTCGTTCTTGGACGCTGAATCTCACAAAGGTAGTAATATTTTTCCGGAAAACCAAGCCGATTCGGTCCCGGAATCGCATTCCGGGGATATTTTTTCAGCCCGAGGGGAGATATTGCGGAGGATTGTGCGGCGGTTTGCCGCCGGGCGCCCTGCGGTGGGCGAAGGATACGGGTTATTGCGGCGTTTGCACGGCTTCAGCCTCGGCTGCTTTGCGAAGGATGCGTCGCCCGACGGGACACTCCGCGCAACGGCCCTTGGCGCAGTATTCGGTGGCCAGTTGCAGCACGGCCTGCGAGTCGAATGCATTGCGGACGCGGACACCGTGCTCACGCCATGCCCGGATGAACCGGTTGTCCTCGGCCCGGAGCCGTTCGAGCAGCGTCAGGGCATTGTCGCGCAGGGCTTCGTTGTCGGTGTAGGCGGCGTAGGCGAACTGCAATACCGCGACGAGGTTGATGCCGATGATGTTGGCCTTGAAGCTTCCGATCCGTTTGGGCATCTCGTCACTCGCAACTCCCGGGACGTAGTGCGTGCGCCAGTAAGGCGATGCCTCGATGCAGAAGAGTTCGCGGATCATCTCCTCGTCGCGGCATCCCATCGTGCGTCCCATGACGAACTCGTCGCGGGTGAAAAATTCGGCGGCCTGTGCCAGCCGCAGCACGGGATGGTTGGCCGGACGGATCTCCGCGAGTACCCAGTCCGAAGCATTCATCGGCCGGATGCCGTATTTGACGGACAGGTGCGCGAAGCGGTCGCGCAGGGTGAGCGTGTGCCGGTCATCGTCGTAGAGTTCCAGCAACCCCGAGGCGCCGAACAGCATCGCCTCGACGGCCAGCGGCGCGAGCCTTTCGCGCAGCACGGCCTTGTAGGGGACCCTGCGGGCGAGTTCGAGGTAGGCCTGCTGGTTCAGGCGGTCGCCGAGCGTGCGGAAATAGAGCAGGTAGAAGGTCTGGTTCCAGTTGTCCTTGGTTTCGATGCGCAGACGGTCGACCATCTCCATTTTGCGTTTCAGGCGGTCGAAGATCAGCGCCGTAAAGATTTCGCTGCGTTGCAGGTCGTCGAGCGCAGCCAGGAAGTCGCCGCAGGCATAGCTGGCGGCGTTGTCGCGCAGGCGCTCGAGTATCTGTTCGGCGGCGGCCATGGCCTACAGCATGTTGAGTTCGAGCAGCGCCTCCTCCGACATCATGCTCTTGTCCCAGACGGGATCGAACGTAAGGATGACGTTGACCGACTTGACCCCCTTGACCTTCCCGACCTGGATGTTGACATCCTCGACGAGCATGTCGGCCATCGGGCAGTTGGGTGCGGTGAGGGTCATGCGGATGGTTGCCACGCCGTCGGGCGTGTAGTCGATTTCGTAGATGAGGCCCAGGTCGTAAACGTTGACCGGGATTTCGGGGTCATATATGTTCTTGAGTGTGGCGACGATGTCTTTTTCGACCTGCAGTATCTCCTCCGGTGTCATAATCCGAGTGGTTGATTGTCCGATTGTTGTATCAGTGGCCCTTGGTTTCGAAAGCCAGGGCGTAGAGACGCATCTGCTTGACCATGGCGGCCAGCCCGTTGGCCCGTGTGGGCGAAAGGTTGGCGCTCAGGCCGATGGCGTCGATGAAGTAGAGCTCCGTATCGAGTATTTCGCGGGGCGTGCGTCCGTCGAGCACGCGGATCAGCAGCGCGATGATTCCCTTGGTGATGATGGCGTCGCTGTCGGCCGAGAAGCGAACCTTGCCCTCTTCCAGCCGCGCGTCGATCCACACACGCGACTGGCATCCTTCGATCAGGTACTGCGTCGTGCGGTGTTCGGGGGCGATCGGCGGGAGCGTTTCGCTCAATCCGATCAGGTAGTCGTATTTGTCGAGCCAGTCGTCGAATACGGCGAACTCCTCGATGATCTCATCCTGTATCTTGTCCATGGTAGGAGGAATTTATCGTTCGAAAATCGGATAGGGCGGGCTACATGTCGACGATCTCCTCGAGCGGGGTCCCCTCCGAGGCGGCGGGTTCGCGCACGCCGGCGAGGCGTGCGAGCGTCGGGGCCACGGCCGTCATGTCGACCGCGCGGTTCACGCGCATTGCCCCGGCCTCCTTGCCGTAGAAGACGAGCGGCACCTCGGTGTCGTAGCCGTACATCGAACCCGATGCCGAGCGGCAGCGGTCCGTCTCCTCGATCCAGCCGGGCATCAGGTTGAGGATCACGTCGCCCGAGCGGCGCGGGTAGAAACTGTTCTGCATGCGGCGGGCATATCCGCTGCCGAAATAGCTCGAACGCATGGCCGAAGCGGCCAGGGCGTGCGACACGCCGCCGAACTGCATGGCGAAGATCGCCACCTCGTTCTGGACCTCGGCGAGGTTGAGCCCCCGCTCGTAGATGAGGTTGTGGTTGAGCCACAGGCAGAGGTCGTTGTAGGCCACGACCCAGTTCCCGACGCCGTAGCGGACGTTGAGGAACCCGTTGACGATGACCTCGAACTGCCGGGCGTTGAACCGGTCTGTGGGCACTTCGCACAGGTCGTACGACGAGCTGGTGCCGTGGTCGGAGGTGAGCACCACCATGACCTCCTGCTTCTCGACGACGGCGAAGACGAAGGTGAGGAAGTCGGCCAGGTCGCGGTCGAGACGGTAATACATGTCCTCCACCTCGATGGATTCGGGTCCGTAGGCCTCGCTGATGCGCCGGGGCGTGTCGAGGCAGATGTTCAGCAGGTCGGGCGTTTCGTCGCTTCCCAGGCGGTATTGCGCGATGGCCTGCTTGGCGAGTCCCAGCACGGCGGTGTTCCCGGCCGGAGTGTAGAGCAACCGTTCGTAGTCGTTCGCATACTGGATGTACTCCTTGTGCTCGGCCTCCTCCTTTTTGTTGCGTTCGTAGAGGGTGATGTCGAAATGTCGGCTGTTGATGTAGCGGTTCCTATCGGCCAGGACGCGCCATTCGTCCGTGATGTACGAAAGGTTGTAGTCCTGGCGGTTGCTTGCGGCGAGCCATTCGGGAAGTTCCGCCGCATAGTAGGGCGAGGTTGTCCAGCCGCACCGCTCGGGATCGAGCCAGTAGACCACGCCTCCGTGCCCTGCCAGTCCGACGGCCGAGTCCGCTTCTGCTGCGATGGTCACGGTTTGGCTTCCGGGGGCGTATTGCCGCATCGTCTCGCCGAGTGTCGGGGCGATGAGTTGGTAGGCGCCGGGGCCCTGGCGCCCGTCGGTCAGGTTGACGATCTCGTTCGAGGTGTAGTCGACCCACATGGGGCCGATCACGCCGTGCGTCGAGGGCATGGCGCCCGATGCGAGGGTGGCCAGCGTCACGGGGGAGGTAGTTTGCTGGAAGTCGTAACGGCAGTCGGTGTAGACCGTCCCACCCTGTGTGAGGCGAAGGAATCCGTCGTCGCGGAAGTTGGCGGCATAGCGGTCGAGGTCCTCGCCGCGCATCGATCCCACGACGATCTGGACGATCAGGCGGGGGCGTGCGGCGACGTATTGTGCGGCGACGAAGGCCGCTATGGCCAGCAGAAACAGTTTCTTTGTCATAGCTCGGATGCGATTGGCCGCAAATTTACGAATTTATTTCGATACATCGGCGGAAATATTCCGCTTCGGCATGAAAATCCAGTCCGGGAAATGCGGCGATCCGTTCCAATTGACGGCGGCAAAAGGCACGATGAGCGTCACCCTGCGGATGGCGGGGCCGGTGGGCGGCTGCGGCGACGATGGCTTCGATGGCGGGAAGCTGCTGCCGGGCTTCGTCCGAGAGGAGGTCGGCGACGACCCGTTCCCAAAGGTATTCGACGGCCTGCGGCGCCGGGTGGACGAGGTCTTCGGCGTAGAAACGGTAGTCGCGCAGGTCGTCGGTGAGAATCTCGAAGGCCGGGTAGTAACTTACGGTCGTGAAACGTTCGGCGAGTTCCGCGGCGGCCAGGCGCAGCACGGCCTTGCTCAGGGCGTTGCCCGCAAGGCCGTCGGCCAGGTGCCGCACGGGGCTGACGGTCAGCAACAGCTGTTTCCCGGCGAGGGGACCCTCGATCAGCCGGGCATAGGCCCCGACAATCTCCCCGACACGCAGGCGCCTGCGGACGAATTCCGAGGCGGGTCGCCGGTGGCAGTTGGCCACCACCTCGCCGTTGTGTTCGAAAACCCATGCCGTGCCGAAGGTGAGGATCACGCGGTCGGCCCTGCGGAGCGCCTCGGCGCCTCGCTGCCGGGCGTCGTTCATCCGCCGCAAGGCTTCGTCGGCATCCGGGGCCGAGAAGTCGCTGTGGAAAGCGAAGTGGTACCATGCCTCGCCGTCGGAGCGGAGCTCTTCGCGGTGGACGGGCGTAGCGTTGGCATAGCTGTCGATCGCCGCAGCGATCGACAGGGGGTTGAAGAGTATCCCCGAGGGATTTGCTGTGATGTGGAACTTTGCCCGGGCAAGGCGTTCGGCGATGGTTACGGCGAAGCAGGAGCCGAGCGTCAGCAGGCGGTTTTCGTATCCGAGGGTCGCGCGGGCGGGCGACGGCTCGATTTCGGTGCGGAATTTCATACGGCAAAAATAGAAATTTCCTATCTTTGTTTCATGATTCTGAAAGCAAACTGCAAAATAAATCTCGGGCTCGACATCCTGCGGCGGCGTCCCGACGGATACCACGACCTCGAGACCGTGATGTTCCCCGTGGCGGGGCTTTACGACCTGGTGGAGGTGACACCTGCCGCGGGCCGTGACGTGGAGTTCGTGCAGCAGGGGATCGTTGTCGACTGCCCCGCCGAGGCGAACATCTGCCTGCGGGCCTGGCGGCTGATGCGCGACCGTTACGGCGTCGGCGGCGTGCGCATCCGCCTCGACAAACGGGTGCCGTTCGGCGCCGGACTCGGAGGCGGGTCGTCCGACGGCACGGCGGTCGTGATGGCGCTGAACAAACTCTTCGGGCTGGGCCTTTCCGAGGCGGAACTTATCGCCCGGGCGGCCGAACTGGGCAGCGACACGGCATTCTTCGTGCGCAACACGCCGCAACTCTGTACGGGTCGCGGGGAGGTGATGGCGCCCTTTGCGCTCGACCTCCGGGGGCTGACACTCGTGGTCATCAAACCCTCCGAGGGCGTTTCGACGCGCGAGGCGTATGCCGGCGTCCGGCCGCGGGTGCCCGAAGTGCCGTTGGCCGAACGGTTGCGCCGTCCGGTGGGGGAGTGGCAGGCCTCGGTGACCAACGACTTCGAGGCCTCGGTCTTCGCCGCGCATCCGGCGATTCGTGCGGTCAAGGAGCGGCTGCTGGCCGCCGGAGCGCTTTATGCCTCGATGTCGGGCAGCGGTTCGGCGGTCTTCGGGCTCTTCGACGGCCCGGCTCCGGAGATCGGGCTGTGCGACGGGGAGTTCCTCCACCGGGAGACGATCGGTTCGTCGGAGTGAGCCGGTCCCTCGTCCTGACGGAAAAAGCCGCCTCATCAGAGAGGCGGCTTTTCGTATGTTGCCATTCCGGCCTTTGTCCGGACGGTCGGTTATCGTACGGCGGAGTGTGGCCCGGGGCTATTTGTCGGCCGGAACCGGCATCTTGGCCAGGCGGCGTTCGTGACGTCCCCCTTCGAATTCGGCTGCCAGGTAGGCATCGAGCATCCGGATCGCTTCGTCGTTGGTGATGAAGCGGGCCGGGAAGACGATGATGTTGGCGTTGTTGTGCCGGCGGATCAACGCTGCGATTTCGGGATTCCAGCAGAGCCCGGCGCGGATGCCCTGGTGCTTGTTGAGCGTCATCGACATCCCTTCGCCCGAACCGCACAGCGCTACGCCGCAGGGTACCTCTCCCTTTTCGACCGCTTCGGCCAGCGGGTGCGCGAAGTCGGGGTAGTCGACGCTTTCGGGCGAGTCGCATCCGAAGTCGAGCACCTCGTACCCCAGTGCGCTAAGGTAGCCCACCAAAAACTCTTTCATTTCGTAGCCGGCGTGGTCGCAGGCGATACCGATTTTTTTCTCCATGCTCTGTCCGTGTTTGATGAATCGTTGGCCATGCGAGCCCTGTCGGGCGCCTGCCGGATGCAAATATACACAAAATAACGGGGCCTCCGCAGCCGAAAGTGAAAATATGTTATTTTTGTACCGTGAAAACGTTGTTGGCCTTTTTGGGCGGTCTGTCGCTCGTGCTGGGAATTGTCGGCATCTTCGTGCCGCTGCTTCCGACCACGCCGTTTCTGCTGCTGACCGCCGCCCTGTGGGTCCGCTCCTCGCCGCGGCTCTATGCCTGGCTGCTGGCGCACCGCCGGCTCGGCCCCTATATCCGTCAGTTCCGTGAAAACCGCGCCATACCCCTGCGGGCCAAGGTCGTCTCCCTCACATTGTTGTGGGCTACGCTGCTCTACTGCATCCTGGCCGTAGTTGACGCCTGGTGGTGGGCACAACTCGGATTGCTCGCCGTGGCCGTCGGCGTCACGTGGCACATCCTTTCGTTCGCCACGCTGCGCAAGTAGGGACGTGAGCGGCAGGAGGGCCGTCAGCAGGGAAGGATTCGCCCTGCAACCGAGGCGGGGTATGCCGGGAAGCGCCTGCCGCAGGCCGGATCGGACCTGCCTTCTCCTCCTCGGAGAGCACCTCCCGCATGTAGTATTTCACCGTCCACGAATCGTCGTCGGTCAGATCGTCCTTTTCACCGTTGTACTCGGCGACGGGTTGGATCCGCAGCCGGTATTCGTACCCGGGAGTGAAGTCGAACCCTTCGATTTCCCACGGGAAGGCCTGCCACTGGGCTTCACCCCCGTAACGCAGATCCCGTATCCAGTAGGCGGCGATTTGCGTATCGGCCCGTTCGGAGGCGATGATTACCTCGTATTCGGGACTGAACGTCAGCGGGTCGACCGCCATTTCAGCCCGTGTGCGCGAAAACATCTCCTCCATCGTGTATCGGCGGTCCGGGCCGTCGGCCGGAGGATTGGCGATCGGGTCGATGCGCACGCGCAACACCGTTTCGTATCCCTTCTCGAAGGAAAAACCCTCGATCGTGCCCGAAAAGATCTCCCAGGTTCCCGTTCCCTTTTTGACGATGTAGGCCGGGACGTGTCCGAATCCCATGACGATGCCCGCCACTCCTTTTTCTGGCGCGATCGTCCAGGTCTCGGTGCGTGATTCGTCTTTGTTGCAACTGCCCGCCAGCAGCGGCAGCATCAGCAGTAACAGTACTCTTTTCATGTCGGGTTGGTGCTTTGATGGGTAATAGCTGTCTTTTAAATGTTTTCTTGGGCGGAATACTGCGTCGGAGAACGGAAGAAAGCCCTGTGAAAGGGCTTTTTTTCTGGATGGAGTGTTTCTGCGGATTTTTGGCCTTGCCGGTTTCCTCTGCGTCTATCCTCGGCCGTCTTGCTTCGGCCCTGCTTTTTGGGGGGCAGCCGGGTCTCCCCGCGCTTCTGCCGGTTTTCCTGCAACTCTCTTCGACCTTTCGGTCCCCGCCTCAGCCCAGGTAGCGCTCGGCGAGCGAGATCAGGAACCCGAAGAGCAGCGCGTTGAACAGCATGAGCGGAATGGATTTCTGCTCCTTGCCCGAGGCGGTGAAGAGCGTGGGGAGGGTCAGCATCACCGTGACACCCATGCCGTCGGCCCACCAGGGCAGGTAGGGCAGGTCGCCGTAGAAGATGATGATGGCCGAGAAGAGGTAGACGAGCAGCGCGGCGATGCACGAGCGGGCCGAGAACTTCTGGAAGATCATCGGAATGACCACCAGCGCTCCGGCAACGGCCCCGGTGGCCAGCGAAAGCGAAAAATGGGTCATGGCCGTGTGTTATTTGGCCGCACGTTTGCGGTCGTTCTCGTTGAGCAGAATCTTCCGCAGACGCATGGCGTGGGGCGTTACCTCGACGTATTCGTCCTCCTGGATGTATTCGAGGGCTTCCTCCAGCGTAAAGACTTTCGGCGGTACGATGACGGCCTTGTCGTCCGATCCCGAGGCGCGCATGTTGGTCAGCTGTTTCGACTTGGTGACGTTGACCGTGATGTCGTTCTGGCGCGTATGCTCGCCGATGACCTGTCCCTCGTAGACCTGGTCCATGGGGCTGATGAAGAACCTTCCGCGGTCCTGCAGCTTGTCGATCGAGTAGGCGTAGGCCGTTCCGGTCTCGCCCGAGATGATCGAACCGTTGGTGCGCATCTCGATGTCGCCCGCCCAGGGTTCGAAATCCTTCAGGCGGTGGGTCATGATCGCCTCGCCGGCCGTAGCGGTGAGCATGTTCGAGCGCAGCCCGATGATGCCGCGCGAGGGTATCTCGAACTCCAGCCGCACGCGGTCGCCGTCCGACTCCATGTTGACGAGCGTTCCCTTGCGGCGCGTGGTCATGTCGATCACCGTGCCGGAGTACTCCTCGGGGCAGTCGACGGTCATTTCCTCGACCGGTTCGCACTTCTTGCCGTCGATCTCCTTGACGATGACGCGGGGCTGCCCGACCTGCAGTTCATACCCCTCGCGGCGCATCGTCTCGATCAGCACCGAGAGGTGCAGCACGCCGCGTCCGAAGACGTTGAACGAGTCGGCCGACGGTCCGGGCGTCACGCGCAGGGCGAGGTTTTTCTCCAGCTCGCGGTCGAGGCGCTCCTTGATGTGGCGCGAGGTGACGTATTTGCCGTCCTTGCCGAAGAAGGGCGAGTTGTTGATCGTGAAGAGCATCGACATCGTCGGTTCGTCGATGGCGATCGGGGGCAGCGGCTCGGGGTTCTCATAGTCGCAGACCGTGTCGCCGATCTCGAAGCCGTCGATTCCCATGATGGCGCAGATCTCGCCGCACGTCACCTCCTCGACCTTCTTCTTGCCGAGCCCTTCGAAGACCATCAGCTCCTTGATCTTGCACTTCTGCTGTGTCACGCCGTCGCGTTTGGCGAGGGTGACGTTCTGCCCGGCGCGCAGCGTACCGCGGGTGAGTTTCCCGATGGCGATACGGCCCGTGTAGGAGGAGTATTCGAGCGAGGTGACGAGCATCTGGGGCGTTCCCTCGACGACGGCCGGCTCGGGGATTTCGTCGATGATGGCGTCGAGCAACGGCACGATCGAGTCAGTCTTTTCGTTCCACTTGTGCGACATCCACCCCTGCTTGGCCGATCCGTAGATGGTCTTGTAGTCGAGCTGCTCCTCGGTGGCGTTGAGCGAGAACATCAGGTCGAAGACCTGCTCGTTGACCACTTCGGGACGGCAGTTGGGTTTGTCGACCTTGTTGATTACCACGATGGGCTTCTTGCCCAGCGCCAGGGCCTTCTGCAGCACGAAACGCGTCTGGGGCATCGTCCCCTCGAAGGCATCGACGAGCAGCAACACGCCGTCGCACATGTTCAGCACGCGCTCGACCTCACCGCCGAAATCGGCGTGGCCCGGGGTGTCGATGATGTTGATCTTGTAGTCTTTGTAGATGACCGAGACGTTTTTCGAGAGGATCGTGATCCCCCGTTCGCGTTCGAGGTCATTGTTGTCCAGAATGAGTTCTCCCGCCGGTTTGGCGTTGTCGCGCAGGATGTGACCCGCCAGAATCATCTTGTCGACGAGCGTCGTCTTGCCGTGGTCCACGTGAGCGATGATCGCTATGTTGCGCAGTTTTTGCATGGAACGAATGTGTATTTTGTGACGCAAAGGTAACAATTTCTCGGGAATAATCGCTACATTTGCTTACTTCTTAAAAAAGTTGAATAATGAAACCTGTCTTCAATGTCCGCAGCCAGAGCGAAGTGTTCATAGGCCCCGTGGCCGACATCCTGCCGGGAGTCCTTCCCGAAGGAAGGGTCGTCGTGGTCTCCGACGCCACGATCGACCGGCTGTACCATCCGTTGCTCGCCCCCTATGAGTGCGTTCTGATCGGTACGGGCGAGAGCATCAAGACCCTGCAGACCGTCGAGACGATCTACCGGCGTTTTATCGAACTGGGCGTCGACCGCAAGACCTTTGTGCTGGGCATCGGCGGCGGCATCGTTACCGATGTGGCGGGGTTCGCCGCTTCGACCTATATGCGGGGCGTGCGTTTCGGCTTCGTCTCGACGACGCTCCTGGGGCAGGTCGACGCTTCGGTCGGGGGCAAGAACGGCGTGAACGTCGACGGGTACAAGAACATGGCCGGAACCTTTACCCAGCCGCAGTTCGTCATTTGCGACCCGGCGATGCTGCGCACGCTTCCCGACCGGGAGTTCCGTGCCGGGCTGGCCGAGGCGGTCAAGGCGGCGATCATTGCCGATGCCGACCTTTTCAACCGTATCGAGCAGGCGTCGTTCGAGTCCCTGCGTGCGGACAACGATCTGCTCTCCGACGTCGTGTCGGCGGCTATTCGCGTGAAGGCCGACATCGTCGAGCACGACGAGAAGGAGTCGGGCGAGCGGCGCAAACTCAACCTCGGACATACGCTGGCCCACGCCATCGAGAAGTGCTCCACGCGCATGAACCATGGTGAGGCCGTGGCCGTGGGAACGGCGCTGATCGCTTCGGCATCCGTAAGGCTGGGCTTGCTGGCCGAGGCGGATCGCCAGCGGATCGTTGCGGTGTTGTCACGGCTGGGTTTCGACCTGACGCCGCCCGTGGAGGTGAAGCGCCTGCTGAAGGAGGTCGGCAAGGACAAGAAGAGCGAGGACGGCATGCTGCGCATCGTCCTGCCGGTAGGGATTGGCGACTGTGAGGTGCGCCCCATGACCCGAGATGCGTTCGCCGCGCTGTTCCAATGATATAACTTGCCGGGAGGGATTTCCCGGTGACGGTAACGGCCGGCACTCCGATTATGTCGGAGGCCGGCCGTCGTCGTATGCGCTGCTCATTGGCGGGCGAAACGCTGGCGGTAGCGGGTCGGTGAGAGTCCGGTGCGCGAGCGGAAGAACTTCCCGAACGACGACTGGTCCGCAAATCCCAGCCCGTCGGCAATCTCCTTGATGTCGTGGCCCGTACTGGCCAGCTCCTTCCGGGCCTCGGCACAGAGCAGTTCGGCCAGGTGGTCGTGCACCGTATGCCCGGTGGTTCGCTTGACGATCCGCGACAGGTAGGTGGTCGAGACGTGCAGCCGGTCGGCGTAAAAGGCAATGTCGTGGTGCGTGCGGAAGTGCTCGACCGAAAGCATCTTGAATTGCCGGAACAGCTTGTCGGTCCGTTTGACCCCGATCGGGGGTTCCTCGTCGCCATGGTGCAGGACGTCGGCCAACTGGAGCAGAAAGAGACTGCTCAGGTGGCGGATGATTCCCTCGCGGTAGTTTGCGAAGCACTCCAGCGCATCGGTAAACAGCGCGGCGGTTTTCCGGAGTTGTTCGTAGGCGGCGGCCTCGGTCCGGAGTACCGGGGGCCGGAAGTCGTCGCCGCGGCGTGTCAGCTGGTTGTACATCGCCTGCGCGTCGGGCAATGTATCGAAGAAGTCGGGCCGCAGGACGATGCAGGTCATGTCGAAATCCTGCGTGGCATGCCCCAGGCCGCAGCTGCGGCTCGGCGAGAGAATAAGTACATCTCCGCGGCGGATCTCCCGCTCCCGATCCCCTTCCGCAACCGTTGCCGATCCGTTTTCGACAATGCCGAAAAGGAACTCCTTCTCCAGGCGGATGTCGCCCGCAGCCAGTTCGCGGTGGCGGATTCTGCGGCAGGAGGTATTCCCGCGGCTGTATTTATCCATGTCGATCCCCATCTTTTCCTGTATTTCCGGGCGGTTTCCGAGGGCTTTGCAGCCCCGGATTTCGTTTTTCTCCGAACAAAGATACGCTTTTGTTTCGGATTCTACCAATTCCGGTCGCTTCTTCAAGACCCGATGTCGCAAGAAACCCCGAAATTTGCTCCCCGAAACCCAAATGCTCAAACTTGAAAATCATGGATAAATACCTTGTCCGCCGTTACGCCTTGTTCCTCGTGTCGTTGTTCATCAATGCCTTCGGCATCGCACTGATTACCCGGGCGCTGCTGGGCACCTCTCCCATCACGAGCGTAACCTACGTGTTGAGCATGTTCACGCCGCTGACCATGGGGCAGTGGACCATCCTGCTCAACCTTTTGTTCATGCTCCTCGAACTTCCTTTCATGACGCGCGAGGATCTTCGTGTCGACCGGCGGATTTACCTGCTCCAGCTTCCCGTGACGCTCTTTTTCGGTCTCTTCATCGACTGGTCGATGAGCGCCCTGGGGTGGCTCGAGCCGCAAAACTATCTTGCGCAGCTTGCCAGCCTGCTGGTCGGGTGCGTCGTCCTGGCCGTCGGGATCGCCCTGGAGGTCAAGGTCAACATCGCCATGGCGGCCGGCGAATACTTCGTGCGGGCCATTTCGCGGCGGCTACGACGTGAATTCGGTTACGTGAAGCTGGGGTTCGACGTTACGTTGGTGCTTCTCTCCTGTCTCCTGTCGTTGATCTTCATGTCGGGAATCTTCGGGGTGCGCGAAGGTACGGTTATCGCCGCGCTGGTCGTCGGTCCGATCGTGCACTTTATCACGCCGTTTTACCGCGGCCTGGGACGCTGGATCGGTGAGGGGCGTGATGCGACGGCTCCAGCTGCGGCGAATGCCCCGCGGCATGTCGTCGTTACCATTGCCCGGGAGTTCGGCAGCGGCGGCCACCTGCTGGGCGAACGGCTCTCCCAACGGTTGGGCATTCCCCTCTACGACCGTGAGTTCATCCGCCTTGCCGCGCAGAAGAGCGGTATGGACGAGGCATACATCCTGCACAACGAGCAGACGATCCCTTCGTTCTGGCTTAAATGCATCTTTGCCGAAACCAATGGCGCGCGCCTGGGCCGGAGCCTCACGCCCGAGGATGTGCTCTTTGTCGCCGAGAGCCGGATTGTCCAGGAGTTGGCCGGGCGTGAGTCGTGCATCATCGTCGGACGCTGCGCCGATTTCGTGCTGCGCGAGGACCCCGGGGTAGTTCGGGTTTTCTGCTGTTCGGATGCCGAAAGCGCCCGCAAACGCTGCATTTCCGGATACGGCATTTCGCCCGAAGAGGCCGAGAGCGAGATACGTCGTGTGAACCGCAACCGACGCATGCATTACGAGAGTTATACCGGGGAACGGTGGGATGATCCTCATCGTTATGACCTGACTGTCAATACGGGACGCATGACGTTGGAGGATGCTTGCCTGTCGATCGAACGGCTCTATTTGCATCGGTTGGTCGGAGTGGCGAATACCAAGGCGTAGGGGCCGGGACTTCAGTTTCCCGAAGAAGACAACCAGCAGAAGCGGGGCACCGGCTATCAGCCGGTGCCCCGCTTCTGTGTTCTCTGTCGACTGCTCCCTCGGGATATCCGAACCGTTCCCGCGAAGGTACGATGTGTCTATCGTTCGGCTGCCTTCAGCAACCGCTCCGCATAGGCTTTCCAGTCGGTGATCGGCTTGCGGGCGATGCCCGAAGCTACGGCGGCCTTGGCCACGGCCGTCGAGACGGCGCTCAGCAACCGTGGGTCGTAAGGTTTGGGAATCAGGTATTCACGTCCGAACTCGAGGTGTTCGAGCCCGTAGATTTTCAGTACCGACTCGGGCACCGGCTGGCGGGTGAGGTCGGCCAGGGCATGCGCTGCGGCGAGCTTCATGGCCTCGTTGATCTTCGTGGCGCCGACGTCGAGCGCTCCGCGGAAGATGTAGGGGAATCCCAGCACGTTGTTGACCTGATTGGGGTAGTCCGAGCGTCCCGTGGCGAAGATGATGTCGGGGCGCGACGTGACGGCCGTTTCGTAGGCGATCTCGGGATCGGGATTGGCCAGGGCCATGACTATCGGATTGGCACTCATCGTGCGGAGCATTTCGGCCGTCAGTACGTCGGCTTTCGAGACGCCGAGGAAAACATCGGCCCCGCGGATCGCATCGGCGAGGGTCGAGATACGACGGTCGGTGGCGAATTCGCGTTTCATGGCGTTGATATCTTCGCGGTAGACGGTTACCACGCCGTGGCTGTCGCAGAGGATAATGTGTTCGCGTCGGATGCCGAGCGAGACGAAGAGCCGTGCGCAGGCGATGGCGGCCGCTCCGGCGCCGTTGACTACCACACGCATGGCATCGAGCGACTTGCCGGCGATCTGTGCGCCGTTGAGCAGGGCGGCCGACGAGATGATGGCCGTGCCGTGCTGGTCGTCGTGCATGAGGGGGATGTCGAGTTCTTCACGCAACCGGGCCTCGATTTCGAAACACTCCGGGGCCTTGATGTCTTCGAGGTTGATGCCTCCGAAGGTGGGGGCGATGGCCTTTACGGTGCGGACGAAGGCTTCGGGATCGGTCTCGTTCACTTCGATGTCGAACGAGTCGATGTCGGCGAAGATTTTGAAGAGCATGCTCTTGCCTTCCATTACGGGCTTGGCGGCCAAAGGCCCGATATTGCCCAGTCCGAGGACGGCGGTACCGTTCGAGATGACGGCCACGAGGTTGCCGCGTCCGGTATAATCGTACACTTTTTCGGGGTCGGCTGCGATGGCGCGCGAGGGGGCCGCCACGCCGGGAGAATAGGCAAGCGCGAGGTCTTGCTGCGAGCGGTGGGGTTTGGTCGCTGTCACTTCTATTTTCCCGGGCCGACCTTCACTGTGATAGCGCAATGCCGCTTCGTCAAGTTTGTTTTTCGTATCCATCCTGTTTGCCGTTTATGAAGATTTGTGAGTTCTTATACGCTTAACGGCAAATATAGGAAAATTATCGTGCGGATACTAAATTTTTTTAGATTTTTTCACAAAAAATTTATAAACGAAGCGCGTACCTATTTTCTCCGCTGCTCCGGGAACGGCCCATGGCATTCGCCACACCTCCGGTGTATGCCGAAAAATCCCCAGATCGCCTGCCCGGAGAGGCCCCGTTTCGGTCGGGGGTGGAACCGTAAGTTCGGAAGAAAATCCTGAGCCGTCCGTTTCGTATGGCAAGAGAAGCCGGCCTTCTGCCCGGCCTTCTCCGAATTCGGTGCGGGTGCGGTATTCCTCCTTAAGGTGTGTCGGTCTCCGGGGGGCCGCCGGGTCAAAAGAGCGTGGTATCCCCGCTGCCGCGAGGTGCCAGGCCGAGGTGCTCCCAGGCCAGCGGTGTGGCTTCGCGGCCACGTGGCGTGCGTTTGAGGAAGCCTTCCTTGATGAGGAACGGTTCGTAGACCTCCTCGATCGTTCCGGCCTCCTCGCCCACGGCCGTGGCAATGGTGTTCAATCCGACGGGCCCGCCGTTGAACTTCTCGATGATCGTGCCGAGAATCTTGTTGTCCATCTGGTCGAGGCCCCGCGAGTCGATATTCAGCGCCGTAAGCGCGAAGCGGGTGATTTCGAGGTCGACGTGCCCTTCGCCCTTGACCATCGCGAAGTCCCTTACGCGCCGCAGCAGGGCGTTGGCGATACGCGGCGTGCCACGCGAGCGGAGCGCCACCTCGTGGGCCGCGTCGTCGTCGATCGTGATGTCGAGAATCCGTGCCGAACGCTGTACGATGCCGGCCAGCACCGGGGCGTCGTAATACTCCAGGTGGCACTGGATGCCGAAGCGGGCGCGCAGGGGCGAGGTGAGCAGGCCGCTGCGCGTCGTGGCGCCGATGAGCGTGAAGGGGGCCAGTTCGATCTGGATTGAGCGGGCCGAGGGACCCTTGTCGAGGACGATGTCGATCTTATAGTCCTCCATGGCCGAATAGAGGTACTCCTCGACGATCGGGCTCAGGCGGTGAATCTCGTCGATGAAGAGCACGTCGCCGGGGTTGAGGTTCGTGAGCAGTCCGGCCAGGTCGCCGGGCTTGTCGAGGACGGGGCCCGACGTCACGCGCAACTGGGCTCCCATCTCGTTGGCGATGATATTGGCCAGGGTGGTCTTTCCGAGTCCCGGGGGACCGTGGAGCAGCACATGGTCGAGCGAGTCGCCGCGCATGAGCGCCGCCTTGATAAAGATGCGGAGATTTTCGACGATCTTGTCCTGTCCGGAGAAACTTTCGAGCTCCTGCGGGCGGATCCGGTTCTCGAATTCGAGATCACTTTCTGGATTGCGTACGATGGACATAGTGCAAAGATACGTTTTTTCGCCGAAACCCGCTCCGCCGGGAGAAAAAAATCCGGCCCGCGGGTTGTGCGGGCCGGACCTGCTGCCGTGGCGGAGTGGCTACTTCTCCTCGGGCAGGTCGAATTTCAGGTATTTCGTACCGTTCTGCTGGGTCTGGATCTTCAGCGTGATGCCTTTCTTGCCCTCCAGTTGCTCGGCCAGCGGCGTCATGTCGAGCGAGATGTAGTACCAATAGGTGTAGCCGTGGATGTCGCCGTCGGCATTGTGACGCAGTTCGACGTCGAGGTATCCCTCATTGGTCTCCTCCGGAGCCTCTACGTTGTTGACGATCAACGTGAAGGAGTGCTTTGAGTTGTCCGAGACGGGGTAGCCCACATAGAGCGTCAGCCACTCTTTGGTGAAGTTGCTGTAACGGAGGTAGTCGGTCATGAAGCTCGTGGGGTTGTTGCCCAGCTTGTCGAGCTCTTCCTGGGTGTTGACCACCTGCGACGTGCCGGAATAGATGATGTCTATGCCGTAGAGCGCAATGTTGTAGTCGTAACCCGAGACGGGTTCTTCGAGCAGGTTGAACCAGACGATCGCGCGTTTGTGCTCGTCTTTGGGCGTGTAACCCTGCATTCGGGACTTGTCGCTCGGATAGAGCGTCTGTCCGTTGTCACGCTGGAAATAATAGTCGCCATTGTCGAGCGACTTGATGCTTGTGATGAGCGAGTAGCCAGGGTAATCGCCTTCGTCGTTGTTGCAGGCCGAAATAAAGAGTGCGGCGAAGAGTATGAATCCGAATTTTTTCATCTTGTCGTAATTTTATGTTACCTTTCGCATTTAAAACGTCGGGCTGCGGTAAATACTGCATCATGGAAAAAATTTTTTCATCTTCGTGCAGTCTTTTCACCGCAGACGCGTTTATATAGTGGTTTTGGACATGCAAATGGAGGAACAGATACTGGCCGAAGGGTGCAGCGCGGGGAGCGATGCAGCCCGCAAGGAGCTCTACGACCGTTATGCCGGTCGTCTGTTGGCCATTTGCATGCGCTACTCCGGAGACCGTGCAACGGCCGAGGACCTGATGCACGACGCGTTCCTGAAGATTTACGGGGCGTTTGACCGCTTCACTTACCGGGGCCCCGGATCGTTGCGGGCCTGGATCGAGCGGATTACGGTCAACGTGGCGCTCGAGTGGCTTCGCAGCCGCAGCCGCTTTACGGGCGTCTCGCTCGATGAGGGACGGAGCGCCGCCGGAGCCGCCGAGCCTGAACCGGCTGCCGACGAGATTGCCCGGGTGCCGCGCGAGGTGCTGATGCGCATGGTGGGCGAACTGCCCGATGGCTATCGTGCGGTGTTCAACCTCTACTGCATCGAGGAGTATTCCCACCGGGAGATCGCCGCGATGTTGGGGATCAACGAGAAAAGTTCCTCCTCACAGCTCTCGAGAGCCCGAAGCATTTTGGCCCGCAAGGTCCGGGAGTATTTGGAAACGCATTGAGCGTATGTTATGAAACAGGATCAGAATAACGATTGGATCGAAGCCATGCGGCAATCGCTGCGCGATGCCGAACTGACGCCTCCGGCGGACGGTTGGGCACGCTTGCAGCGGGAGTTGGGGTCGCCTGCGCCGGAACGGGTCCCGGAACCCGCGACCGACGCTCCCCGGCGTCCCGCATGGCGGATCGTCTGGCCGCAGGTTGCTGCTGTCGCCGCTGCTGTATTGATCTGTATCGTGGCAGGAGGTATCCTGCTGCGTTCGGATCGCATATGGGTACAAGAAGGGGATGTTATCGCATCGGCAGCGGACAAAAAGTCAACCTCGGCTTCCATGCCGCCGCAATCCGAGTCGGAAAGGCTGTCGAAAACACTGGCCGAGACCGTCGGATTGTCGCAGGAGCCGTCTGATACGCCGTCCTCCTCCATACGGCGACAGACGCTCCTCGCTGCGGCTACCTCTGCAGATCGGGTCCCGGCGGAGACGGAGCGCTCCGCACGGACCGAATCTGTCGGAGTCTCCCGTTCGGCGGTTACCGGGAAAACCGCCCCCGCGATTGACGGAACAGGCATCCCGACTGCATCCTCAGCCCGTGCGGCATCTCTTTCAGAACCCTCGACCCCTGTGGATGAAGAACCTGCGCCCACCAGCGTGCGGACTCCGGCCGACGGGGCCGATGCATCGACGCGTCGGGCCGTAGCGCAGGCGGCTTCTTCCTCCAGTACCCGCAGCCGGAACGTTTCGGACGAACTGTTCGTCGCGCAGCGTCAGCCTCGCAAACGGGCCTCTTTTTCGCTGCATGCCGGCGGTAGCCTCTCGGGAAACAATACCGACGGAACATATCGTCAGGGAGTGCAGATGTCGATTTCGAACGATGTATCGTCGATGGTCGGTACCGGGGACAATATGGTGCTTACGCAGCGTTTCGATGCCCGGGACAATGCTTATCGCCACCATCAGCCGCTGAGTTTCGGACTTTCGGTATCGAAGGAATTCCCTCATGGGTTGTCACTCGAAAGCGGTGTAATCTATACGCTGGTGCGATCCGACGTGCAGACACGCTATTCGTCGGAGGATGTGAGCCAGAAGCTCCATTTCATCGGTATTCCGCTGCGGCTCAACTGGCGGTTCTTCGAGCGCGGGCGCCTTTCATTATATATAGGTGCGGGGGGTATGGCCGAGAAGTGCGTGTCGGCGAAGTTCGGAACGACGTCGGTGAACGAATCGGCCCTGCAATGGTCGGCGCTGGCTGCTGTGGGACTGCAGTACCGCCTCGGGGAGGTCGTAGGCCTCTATTTCGAACCTGAAGGCTCCTATTATTTTACGGAGACCCGGTTGCGCACCGTGCGTACGGAGTCTCCGATGACCCTTTCGCTACGGTTGGGCGTGCGTTTATCCTTCTGACATGACTTTGGCACGCTGTGCGCCGCACCGTAGTAAGTCCGTATGCCCGTACGGACTTTTTTTGTGGCCGTTCGGCAGTCCGGGATACGGACGATCGGGCATTCTCTGATCTAAAATTGCTATTTTTTATTGCAGGGCTGAATTTTGTTATTATTTTTGTTGCCGGAAGCGTCATCTGCCGGCAGAATTCGGGACGGGAACTTCGGAACATAAAAAAACACAAGTACGGCGTGCCGCACTTGTGTCGTGTAGTCCCGACGGGAATCGAACCCATATCGTAAGAACCGGAATCTTATATTCTATCCATTGAACTACGGGACCGGGGCAGCAAAGATGCAAAAAAAATTTTAATTGTACAAAAAAATGCGGGAAAAGAGGAGTAATTGGCAGCGAGTCGAGGCCGTAATCAAGTGGGCGAACATGACGACCAACTATTTTGCACGGTACATCGGACTGGCGAGGGGAGAGAACCTGTATCAGATAAAACGCGGAAACAACGGCATTTCGCTCGATGTGGCCAACCGTATCGTGGCCAAGTTCCCCGAGGTGGACAAACTGTGGCTGCTGACCGGCGAGGGGCAGATGTTTTCCGACAACCGCCTGCGGGGTGCGCAGATTCCCTATTACCATGTTGAGGTCGAGCGGGGTATCGTCGATCATGAAACGCTCGTTCCCGACGGTTATCTGGTCGTCCCGCCGGTGGGGGATTGCGATTTCGCCATGTGCTATACGGGGCACGCCATGGGGCCCTCGATCCCTTCGGGAACGGTCCTGTTGCTCAAGGCGGTCGACCGGGATGCAATAATTCCCGGGTCGGAGTATGTGATTGTCGGCCGAAAAATTGTAACTTTGCGTACGGTACGTACCTCTCCCGAGAACGAGCGGGTGCGCCTGGTTGCCGGAGACCGTGAAAACTATGATGATATTGTGCTGAATGTCAACGATATAGTTGCGGTTTACATGGTGAAGGGCAAGTTGATAGTAACCAATTGAACGAAAAAATATGTTTTCAGGCATCGTCGAAGGCATGGCGGAGGTCGTTTCGATCCGCACCGACCGCCAAAACAAGGATTTTACACTGCGTGCGGATTTTACCCGGGAATTGAAGATCGACCAGAGCATTGCTCATAACGGCGTGTGTCTGACGGTGGTCGACATCACAGGGGACACCTATACCGTCACGGCGATGAAGGAGACGCTGGACCGCAGCAACCTCGGGCTGCTTGCGGTGGGCGATCTGGTCAACGTCGAGCGTTCGATGAAGCCCGACGCGTTGCTCGACGGCCATATCGTGCAGGGGCACGTCGACCAGACGGCCGTCTGCACGGCCCGCGAGGATGCCGACGGCAGCTGGTACTTCACCTTCGAGTACGAACCCCGCGGCGGCGGTCTCTGCACGGTGGAGAAGGGGTCGGTCACGGTCAATGGCGTGAGCCTGACGGTGTGCGATCCTACGGCGAACAGCTTCCGCGTGGCAATCATCCCCTATACGTTCGAGCATACGAACTTCTGCCGCATCGGCGTGGGGACGGTGGTGAACCTCGAATTCGACATCATCGGGAAATATATCGCCCGGCTGATGCAGAACTATATGAAATAAATAGAGCCATGGTATCCATTAAAACCAAAGAGGCGGCTTCGGCCTGGATCGGCCTGCTCGCCACGGTGATCGTCGCCGGGATACTCTTTATCTTGGGGGCGAAAGGGGTGCCGATCCGCTGGATCGTCGCTGCCGTCGTGTTGTTCTGCACCTTCTCGATCGTGACGTTCGTTGCGTTGTTCATCATCCGCAAATACGTGGCTTACAAGCTCAAGCCGATCTATTCGATCGTCCTTTCGCGCGACGTGCATACGAAGGAGATTTTTTCGGAGCTCAAGGACAAGAAGGTCGAGAACATCGGCGAAGAGCTGACGGCCTGGGCCGATACGAACGACAAGGAGATCGCACGCCTGAAGGAGGCGGAGCGTTTCCGCAAACAGTATCTGGGCAACGTGGCGCACGAGCTGAAGACGCCGATCTTCAACGTCCAGGGGTATATCTCGACGCTGCTCGACGGCGGGTTGGAGGATGAGCTCATCAACCGCAAATACCTGGAGCGTGCGGAGAAGAGCATCGACCGGCTGATCAACATTGTCAACGACCTCGACACGATCTCCAAACTCGAGAGCAGCATGAACAAGCTTGATTTTGAGAAGTTTGATATCGTGGCACTGGCCAAGGAGATTGCCGAACAGACCGAGATGGAGGCCGACAAGAAACAGATCCGGATTTCGGTCAAGGGGGCCGAGAACCTGCCGTCGCCTTTCTGGGTGGTAGCCGACAAGCACTATGTGGGGCAGGTGTTCGTCAACCTGATCGTCAATTCGATCCGTTACGGCAAGGAGGACGGGACGACGCGCATCCGTTTCCGCGACATGCTGGACAAGATTCTCGTCGAGGTCGAGGACAACGGCCTGGGCATCGGCAAGGAGGACCTGCCGCGCGTCTTCGAGCGCTTCTACCGCACTGACAAGGGGCGTTCGCGCGAACAGGGCGGTACAGGGCTCGGCCTGGCCATCGTCAAGCACATCGTCGAGGCACACGGTGAACGGATTACCGTGCGCAGCGAACTGGGCGTGGGCAGCACCTTCTCCTTCACACTCAAGAAGGCGAACCTGCAAAACACGAAGTGATGCCGGGGCCCTGGAATGACCGAAAATGTAAACAAATGAATCTATGACACATGTTTTGAGTATCGTATGGGATTTTGACCCGGTCTTTTTCAGTATCGGGACCTTCGAAATCCGCTATTACGGTCTGATGTGGGCTCTGGCGATCCTGATCGGTGCCTGGTTTTTCGACAATTTCTGCAAACGCGAGGGGCTTTCGCAGGAAGTCTCGGGGTCAATCTTCATTTATGGAACCATTGCCACGATCCTCGGGGCGCGCCTCGGCCACTGTCTCTTTTACGATCCGGTGGAGTATCTGTCGAAGCCGTGGACGATCATCACGGGGTTCCGCGACGGCGGCATGGCGAGCCATGGCGCGGCCATCGGCCTGCTGATCGGCCTGTGGCTCTTTTCGCGCAAGAACCGTCTGCCCTACATCTGGTCGCTGGACCGCATCATGATTCCCGTGGGGATCGGCGGTGCGATCGTCCGTATGGGCAACCTCTTCAATTCGGAGATTTTCGGCGAGGCGACCTCCCTGCCGTGGGGGTTCGAGTTCGTCCGTTCGCACAAGTGGCTGGCCGAATATGCCCCGAGTGCCGTGCATCCCACGCAGATTTATGAAGCCCTTTGCTACCTGGTGACTTTCGGCATCCTGTGGTGGCTCTATTATAAGAAGGACATGGCCCGTCGGCGTCCCGGCATTTTGTTTGGGGTCGGACTGATCGGTGTCTTTCTCACGCGCTTCATCATTGAGTTCATCAAGACCGAGCAGGAGGCTTTCGAGGTGGGGTGGACGCTCGACATGGGCCAGTGGCTGAGCATACCCTTCATTCTGTTGGGTCTTTACATGATTTGGCGGGGCGCCACGTGCCCGATTGCCGAACCGGTTTCGGCCGAAGGGTCTCCGGCGAAGCCTGCGGCGAAACCCGCAGCTGGCAAAAAAAGTAAAAAGAGGATAAAATGAGTGCAAACCCGATGATGGAACAGGTGGGCCGATTGATCGGCGGCCTGTTGGCCGGCGGGAGCGAAGTGTTCCTTCCCGGCATCGGGTCGCTGTATACGGAGCGGCGGCCCGCCCGGCGGATCAACCGCCGCGAAGTGATGCCTCCCCACCGGGGGGTATCGTTCACCTCGCAGCAGCGGGGGGTGTCGCTGGTCGAGGAGATCGCGCGCGTGCTGCAGGCCAACGGTGCCGAGGCGGAGGACCTGCAGGCGATGGCCCAATCGGTGTACGACCGTTGGATTGCCCGGGCCCTCGATGGCGAGACGCTGACTGTCGAGGGTGTCGGTGTATTGAAACACAAGCATTTTACCTCCGACGAAGCGTTCGAGCGGCGGTTGAATCCCCAGGGCCTGAAGGCAGTGCGCCTTCCGCGGCCGCGGCGTTTCGACTGGGTTTGCTGGGTAGGGGTCGTGGCCGTGGTATGTGCCGCGGCCATCGGCATCTATGCCTGGCAGATGTTCCGGGTTGATGCTCCCGAATCGGTGCCTATGACGCGCCTGGTGCCGGCCCAACGGATTGACAGCCTGGCCGGGGCCGTGACTGCCGATTCAATGACGGTTGCCACGCCTGCGACCGCGAGCGCATCTGCAACCGCAACAGCGACCACAAACACGTCCATATCCGCATCAACTTCGAGTACGCCGACCTCTTCCGCAACGGCTGCTTCGGCCACAACGTCGGCCGCAGGTGACGCTTCCGCTGTGGCATCGTTGATCTCGGGCCATCATTATGTGGTGCTGGGGGTCTTCAGCACGCCGGAAAATGCCGCCCGGGCGGCATCCTCCGCTTCGTCGCGCGACGTGGCCCTCACGTGCGGCGTCTACCGCTTCGGCGCGAAATACATGGTTTCGCCCTTCGAGTCGGATGACCCGGAGGCGTGCCGGCTCTTCATCCGTGCGCATGCCGAGCGGTTCCCCGACATGTGGGTATATTCGGCCCGTTGATGCGTCCGTCCGATCTCATAACCCGGCTGATCGACTGGTTTTATATCCGGCCCGTAGCGGCCATCGTTCCGCGGCAGGTGTTTCGTTACGCCGTTTGCGGCGGCATGAACGTCGTCTTCGGGTGGGTGTGCTATTTCTTGATTTACAATTATCTGATCGACAAACAACTGGTCGATCTCGGTTTTGTGGCCGTTTCGGCGCATGTCATGGCCATGCTGTTGACTTTCCCGCTAACCTTCTTTGCGGGCTTCTGGCTCAACCGCAACGTGGCGTTCCGTCGTTCGCCGCTGCCGTCGGGCACGCAGCTGTTCCGCTACCTGCTGTCGGTGGCAGGGTCGATCGGGGTGAATTACGTATGTCTGAAATTCTTTGTCGAGGCGTGCCATGTCTGGGCCACGCCCTCGCAGATGTTGGCCACGTGCGTGACGGCCGTCTACAGCTTCTTCGCAGCCAAATATTTCACGTTCCGCCACGCTGAGGGAGTGTGATCCCCGGGACGGGGGAGGACACCTTCGCAACAACCGTATGACAAGGGGCGATGTGATACACATCGCCCCTTGTCCTTTCGCTGTTTGCCGCCCGATCCGTCCTGTGTGCCGCCTGGCTTGTCTTATTTGCCGCCCGGCCTGCGGCTGCCTGCCGCGATTCCGGTGTTGGCGCGGTTCTGCTCACGCAGCTTTTGCAACTCGTACATCCGGTCGCGGAACTTCGCCGCGGCGAGGAAATCGAGCGATTTCGCCGCACGCTCCATATCCTCGCGCGCCCGGTCGATCAGCGCGTCGAGGTCTCCGCCGGGCCCCGGTGTCGCGGGACCTGCGGTGTAATCCTTCTGTATGTCGGCTGCCGCGGCGTAGTGCTCTTCGGCCAGGGGGTAGGCCCGCAGGTCGATCTTCGGGGTCTCCTCCTGCTGTCCGGCGAGCAGCGTACTGGGCCCCGTGCCGCTGCGCTGCGCCCGGCGGGGCAGCATCTCGTGCTCTATGTTGAAGCGCACCTGTTTCTCGCGGCGGCGGTTGCTCTGTTCGATGGTCTGGCGCATCGATTCGGTACAGGTGTCGGCGTAGAGGATCACGTTGCCCTGCGCGTGGCGGGCCGCACGTCCGGCGATCTGCGTCAGTGACCGCACGTTGCGCAGAAATCCCTCCTTGTCGGCGTCGAGAATTGCCACGAGCGCCACCTCCGGGAGGTCGAGCCCTTCGCGCAGCAGGTTCACGCCCACCAATACGTCGAACAACCCGGCGCGGAGGTCTTCGAGAATCTGGATGCGTTCGAGCGTGTCGACGTCCGAGTGGATGTAGCGGTTGCGCACCCCCACGCGGTCGAAATACTTCGACAACTCTTCGGCCATGCGCTTCGTGATGGTCGTCACGAGCACCTTGTCGTCGTTCTTCACGCGCTTGTCGATCTCCTCGATCAGGTCGTCGATCTGGTTGAGCGTCACGCGCACCTCGAGCGGGGGGTCGACAAGCCCCGTGGGGCGTATGAGCTGTTCGGCGACGACCCCCTCGCTCTTCATCAGCTCCCAGTCGGCGGGGGTGGCGCTCACGTAGATCGTAGTGTTCTGCAGCTGCTCGAACTCCTCGAAGGTGACCGGGCGGTTGTCCTTGGCCGCGGGGAGCCGGAATCCGTACTCCACGAGGTTCTCCTTGCGGGCGCGGTCGCCGCCGAACATGGCGTGGACCTGAGGCAGCGTCACGTGGCTCTCGTCGACGACCATCAGGTAATCCTTCGGGAAGTAGTCGATCAGGCAGAAGGGGCGCGTCCCGGCGGCGCGTCCGTCGAAGTAGCGCGAGTAGTTCTCGATGCCGGGGCAGTAGCCGAGCTCCTTGATCATCTCCAGGTCGTATTCGACACGCTGCTTGATGCGCTGCGCCTCGACCATGCGGCCTTCGCGTTCGAAGAATTCGATCTGCTTGCCGAGGTCGAGGTAGATCTGCTGCACGGCGGTGTTGATGCGCTCCTTGGTCGTTACGAAGAGGTTCGTGGGGTAGAGCGTCAGCGAGTCGAGCGAGTGGATGCGCTGCCCCGTGACGGGGTCGATGGTCTGGATGGCCTCGACCTCGTTGTCGAAGAACATCACCCGGAAACACTGGTTGCCGAACTCCCCGAAGGCGGCCATGATGTCCACGGTGTCGCCGTTGACGCGGAAGGTCGCGGGGGCGAGTTCGCGCTCGGTGCGGGTGTAGAGCGCCTCGACGAGCTTGTAGAGGAAGTGCTTGTAGCTGACGACCTGCCCGACCTCGATGTGGATGGCCGTGGCGTGGAAATCCGCCGGGTTGCCGCAGCCGTAGAGGCACGAGACGCTCGAGACGACGATCACGTCGCTGCGTCCCGAGAGGAGCGTGGCGATGGTGCTCAGGCGCATCTTCTCGATCTCGGCGTTGATCGAGAGGTCCTTCTCGATGTAGGTGTCGGTCGAGGGGAGGTAGGCCTCGGGCTGGTAGTAGTCGTAGTAGGAGACGAAGTACTCGACGGCGTTTTCGGGGAAGAAGTTGCGGAACTCTCCGTAGAGCTGTGCCGCGAGGGTCTTGTTGTGGCTCAGCACGAGGGTCGGGCGGTTCAGTTGCGCGATGACGTTCGCAACGGTGAAGGTCTTTCCCGAGCCGGTGACGCCGAGCAGGACATTGTGTTTCGAACCGTGGCGGATCGAGCCGACGAGCTGTTCGATCGCTTCCGGCTGGTCGCCCATCGGGGCATAGTCCGATACGAGTTTGAAATCCATCGGGACAAAGATAGGGAATTTTTGCGGGATGTGAAATCTATTTCGACGGGTGTGCGGGGTGCCGACACTATTGTCGGGAATTTTGCGTATCTTTGCGCGTATGATCGACCGGGAAACAGTGGACCGCATTTACGCCGCCGCGAACATCGTGGATATTGTCGGCGACTACGTCACGCTCAAGCGAAAGGGCGTGAACTACGTGGCGTGCTGCCCGTTCCACAATGAGAAGACGCCGTCGTTCGTCGTCTCTCCCTCGAAAGGGGTCTACAAGTGCTTCGGTTGCGGGAAAGGGGGCAACGCTGTGACCTTCCTGATGGAGCACGAGAGCCTTTCATACCCCGAGGCACTGAAGATGGTGGCCAAACGCTATGGCATTGAGGTGCACGAAAAGGAGCTCACCGAGGAGGAGGTGCGGCGCAACGACGACCGCGAGTCTATGTTTGCCCTTAACGGCTGGGCTGCGGACTACTTCGCCCGCTACCTGCACCAGGAATCCGAGGGTATGAGCGTCGGGATGAGTTACTTCCGCCAGAAACGCGGGCTGACCGATGCGACGATCGCGAAATTCGGCCTCGGTTTCTGCCCCTCGAAGGGCGACCGGATGTCGAAGGATGCCCTGGCCGCAGGGTATAAGCAGGAGTTCCTGCTCTCGACGGGCCTCTCGCTGGTCAGTGACCGCGACGGGTCGCTCTACGACCGCTTCCGCGACCGGGTGATCTTCCCTGTGCACAACATCTCGGGACGCATCGTGGCCTTCGGAGGCCGCACGCTGCGTACCGACAAGCAGGTGGCCAAGTACCAGAACTCCCCAGAGAGCGAGATTTACAGCAAGAAACGCGAGCTCTACGGCCTGTACTTTGCCAAGAAGGCGATCCAGCAGCAGGAGTATGCGATTCTGGTCGAGGGGTACCTCGATGTGATCTCGATGCACCAGGCGGGGATCGAGAACGTCGTGGCCTCGTCCGGGACGTCGCTCACCACGGAGCAGATCCGCCTGATCGGGCGCTTCACGAAGAACATCACGGTGATCTACGACGGCGACCCGGCGGGTATCCACGCCTCGCTGCGGGGCATCGACATGATCCTGCACGAAGGGATGAACGTCCGTGTGGTGCTGCTCCCGGAGCCCGAAGACCCCGACTCCTTTGCCCAAAGCCATACGGCGGCCGAGGTACAGGCCTACATCCGCGACAACGAGCAGGATTTCCTCGCCTTCAAGGCGCGGCTGTTGCTGCAGGACGCCCAGGGCGACCCGATCCGCAAGGCGGCGTTGATCGGTGACATGGTGCAGTCGATCGCGCAGATTCCCGACCCGATCCAGCGCTCGGTCTACATCAAGGAGTGTGCGCGGATCATGGACATCGACGAGCGGATTCTTATCGGCGAGGTGGCGCGCAAGCGGCTCACGACGTCGGGTGACCGCGAGACGGACGAGTTCCTGCGGCGTCAGACGGCGCTGCAACGGCAGGAGGAGGCGCAACCCGAGGTGGAGTACAAGCAGCGGATCGAGGCGGGAAGCAGCTTCGAGGCGCTGGAGCGCGAGATCGTGAAGTACCTGCTCAAGTACGGGCACTGTTCGTTCGATTTCAAGGAGGGGCGCACGATGGTGGCGTGCAACGTTGCCGAGGTGATCTTCTCGGAGTTGAGCGACGACAATATCGAGTTCCGCAACCCGGTCTATGCGAAGATCATGGCGCTGTACCGCGAGCAGTGGGAACAGTCGGGAACGGGCGTGGAGGTGCCTGTGCACCTCTTCCTGAACCACATCGATCCGGAGGTGTGCAACGCCTCGGTCGACCTCCTCACGTCGGACGACAACTACGTCCCGAGCGAGATGTGGCGCCGCAAGGAGGTGCATGTCGAGAGCGAGGCGGAGATTCTGGCCGTGGGGGTCCCCAAGGCGGTGACGCTCTACAAGTCGAAGGTTGTGGAGTCCCTTATCGGGGAGCTGCAGGCGCGGTTGGCGGAGGAACTGAACGAGGAGGAGGAGACGGAGATCATGCAGCGGCTGGCGGGCTACAACCGCGTGAAGGTCTCCATCGCGCGGAAGTTGCAGCGGCTGATCCTGTGATTGAAAAAAAGGGGGCGGGTCTCGGGTTGTACACGCATCACTGCGCATACTGTGTGCAAACAGAAAATAAACAGAAAGATGTGTAAAACATATCAAAGATAAGAATAGTTACCTTGACCGATTCCCACCCCCGCGGTAGAGATTCGCAATTAGTGTGCCGATACGGAGATATGAGTGAACAAAAGAAGATAAATATTCGGAACAAACGCGCGACGTTCGACTATGAGATTCTCGAAGAGTACGTTGCGGGCATCGTGCTTTTCGGTACGGAGATCAAGTCGATCCGTGCGGGCAAGGCGTCGATGGTCGATTCGTTCTGCTATTTCGACAAGGGCGAACTGTGGATTCGCGGTATCAACATCGCCGAATATGCCTGGGGAACGTGCAACAACCATGTGCCGCGCCGTGACCGGAAGCTGCTGCTGACCTCCCGTGAGTTGGAGAAGCTGCAGCGAGCCTCGCAGGACCGGGGCCTCACGATCGTGGGGCTGCGGATGTTTCTCAACGAGCGTGGGCTGGCGAAAGTGGTCGTGGGGCTGGCCCGCGGCCGGAAGTCGTACGACAAGCGCGAGTACCTGAAGGAGAACGATGCCCGCCGCGAGATGGACAAGGCGATGAAACACTACGCACGATGATCCGGGCGCTGTTTCTGGATGTCGACGGGACGCTGCTGAGTTTCCGCACGCACGAGGTCCCCGCCTCGGCGCTTGAGGCGTTGGCCCGGGCGCACGAACGGGGCGTTCGGCTCTTCATTGCCACGGGCCGGGCGGTGGGTGACCTCGGGCCCCTCGCGGCAATCCCTTACGACGGCGTCGTGGGGCTCAACGGCGCCGACTGCCGCCTGCGCGACGGACGTGTCGTGGCGAACCGCCCGATTGCCCGTGACGACTTCGAAAGAGCCCTGGAGCTCTCCGACGAGCTGGATTTTCCCGTCGGGCTGGAGCTCGACGAAGGAATCTATGTCAACCGCGTGACGCCGGTGGTCGAGGAGTTGGCGCGGCTGGTGGCCCATCCGACTCCCGAGGTGACCGACCTGCGGGCGTTGTTCGACCGTGCGGCATGCTGCCAGATGTGCTTCTATCTCGACCCGGAACTCGAACGGCAGGTGATGGCGCGTCTGCCCTCCCTGATGTCGAGCCGCTGGTGCTCGCTCTTCGTCGACGTCAACGTCCGGGGGGTTGACAAGGCTACGGGACTGCGGGAGATGGCCGCCCATTTCGGGATGGCGATTTCCGAGACGATGGCCTTCGGAGACGGGGGCAATGACGCCCCGATGCTGCGTGCGGCGGGTATCGGCGTGGCGATGGGCAACGGGTGCGACGAGGCGCTTGCAGCGGCCGATTACACGACGGCGTCGGTCGACGACGACGGCATCCTTCGGGCACTGGAGCACTTCGGGGTGATCTGAGTGGCGGGCCGATGGCGATTCAGGACAAGCGAGGCGCCTCGGCCTCTTCCGGACACTGCCCTGTGCAGGATATACGGTAACCATGTAACCGAAAATGTTGTAAAAGAAAAGATATGTCATTGATTCTCTGTATTGAAACCGGCACGGACATCTGCTCCGTGGGGATCGCCAAGGAGGGCGAACTGCTGTCGCTGCGCGAGAGCGACGAGGGGCGCGACCACGCCCGCAAGGTGGCGGTTTTCGTCGACGAACTGCTGCGTGAGACGGGCATTGCGCCCGACGATCTCGACGCCGTGGCCGTGGGCAAGGGCCCGGGGTCGTACACCGGGCTGCGCATTGGGGTGTCGTTCGCCAAGGGCCTCTGCTACGGGTTGCACAAGCCTCTGGTGGCTGTCGGGTCGCTCGATGCCCTGACCGAGGTGGCCCGCGAGGACTACGAGGCGGGCATCGTCTCGGTCGACGACTGGGAGCGGGCGTGGCTCTGCCCGATGGTCGACGCGCGGCGCATGGAGGTCTACGCGCAGGTCTTCGACACCGCGGGCAAGGCGCAGACGGAGGTCTCGGCCGAGGTGGTCGATGGCGACAGTTTCGCCGACTTCCGTCGCGGCGACCCACCCTTCGTGATTTTCGGCAGCGGGGCACGCAAATGTGCCGAGGTACTTCCCGACGCGCGGTTGATCGAGGTGGTCCCCTCGGCCCGCGGGCTGGCGCGCCTGGCGCAACAGGCCTTCGACGCAGGACGCACGGAGGATATTGCCTACTTCGAGCCCTTCTACCTGAAGGACTTTGTCGTGACAACCTCGCGCAAGTCGCTCTTCTGATCCGGTGTTGACGCCGAATCCTTCATCCAACCGCCCATGACCGACGCGGAAGTGATCGATCTGCTGCAGGCACGGTTCTACGACCGCTTTGCCGACACGGTGGCCGAACGCATCACGGCGGCCGATGCTGTCGGTGCGTTGTACCGTGTAGCGACCTCGCCGCATGAGACGCTGCCGGTGGCCGCGCGGCACCGGGTGCTGTTCCGCAGCGCCTACGTACTCGAACGGGTTTATTTCTCGGCGCAGGCCTCGTTCCTCCCCTTTGCCGAGGATTTCTGCCGACGGGCCTATCCCGAGTGCCGGGACGAGAGCGCCCGCCGCTGCTTCGGCAAGATCATGTCCGACCTGCTGACCCGTGTGCGGCCCGATGCGCCGACCCTCGGACGGATTGCTGAAACGGCTGCCGAATGGGCGGTCGACCTGCAGTCGAAGGTGGCCGTGCGGGTCTGGGCCGTGGAGGTGCTGAAACAGTGCCGGGGACGTGTCGCGTGGGTCGACGAGGTGTGGGACGACGTCGTGGAGGCGCAGGCCCGGGGTGCCACGCCGGGGATCGTGAGCCGGTTGCGCCGGAGCTGGCGGAGGTAACGGGCGGCCCCGAAAAAAAAACTATAAAAAATAGTTGACGACCGGAAAAATGGTTATCTTTGCTCTGTAAGAGCTAATCCTGTAAAATTCCGAACGATGAAGCGATTGATTCTGATGGCGACAGCCGCTGTGTTGGCGACAGCCTGCGGCGGAGGGGCCGCGAAGTACACCCTGCGGGGTACGGTCGATACGTTGTATAACGGGACTTATGTCACCCTCTCCCGTGGCGGGATGATTGACAGCGTGTTGGTCGCTGATGGGGCCTTTGTTTTCGAGGGCCGGATCGACACCCCGGCAATGGCGGGAGTGATGGTTGCGAAGGGCGAGCAGTATGCTACGTGCGTTATGGTGCTCGAGCCCGGATTTCCGACCGTTGATTTGGACGATGAGTTGTCCCTCTGCGGGGGTACACCCCTCAACGAGGCCTATTGTCACTATTCAAAAAGCAACAATGCGTTGTATGCCGACTTTATGGCGGACAGGCAGTCGCTGATTGACAATCTGGATCTCTCGGAGGCCGAGCGCACCGAGCAGATAAATGCCCGTACAGCGTGCTACATCCGACAGCGGGACTCGTTGACCCGAGCGCTCTTTGCGGCCAATACGGACAATGTGCTCGGGGCGATGGCGATGACGAGCCTCGAAATGGACAAGAGTGAGTTCGATTCGCTCTACAACGTGGCCGGGGAGGTAGTCCGCCGCGAGCCCCGGGTGGTAGCGGAGAAGCAGCGTTACGAGAATCTGGAGAAGACTTCGGCCGGGAAGATGTTCACGGACTTCACGATCGAACATGGTGCGGCCGACGGTTCGGCGGCGTCGCTCTCGGACTACGTGGGACGGGGCAAGTACGTACTGGCCGATTTCTGGGCCTCGTGGTGCGGGCCGTGCCGCGGGGAGATGCCCAACCTGGCGGAGGTTTACAAGAAGTATAAGGGAGACCGGTTCGAGATCGTGGGCGTAGCCGTATGGGACGAGCGTGCCGACACGGAGAAGGCTCTGACGGAACTTCCGATCACGTGGCCCGTGATTTACGATGCCCAGGAGATACCTGTCGACCTCTACGGCATCCGGGGCATTCCCGAGATCATCCTCTTCGGCCCTGACGGCACGATCGTGGCGCGCGGCCTGCGCGGCGAGGCGATCGGCACGAAGGTGGGCGAATGCCTGTCCGGGAAATAATCCTCCGGCGTGCGGGGCATGCGGACATTCCGACATCCCGATACGTTGACGGGTAAGACTCCCATTTGAGAAAAGGCCCTGCAACCAGATTGAAGGTTGCGGGGCCTCTCTGTTTCGGACGGATGGAGCTGTCGGAACTCTCGAAGCTGTCGACGGTCGGCGGAGACTATTCCATCTTGTCGGGGTTGTCGGCAATGTCGGCTTCCGATGCCGTGCCGTCCCCTGCACCGATTGCCAGCCCGGGCTCCTCGTCGGGATCGTCGCTGCCCGCGGCCTCGAGCGTGCGTGCGGCGTGCTGCCGCTTGGTCTGCAGCCGGGCTGTCTTGCGCAGCCGCTCGCCCACGCGGATGATGTTGTCGTTGCCCTTGCAGAGGCGTTTGTAGGCATCGTCATATGAGGCACGGGCCTTGTCGAGGGCCGCCCCGACCCCTTCGAGCGAGGCGGTGAAGGCCACCAGCTGCTCGTAGAGTTTCAACCCGCAGGCGGCGATCTCCTTCGTATTTTTGTCCTGATCGTTGTACTTCCAGAGGTCGGCCACCAGTTTGAGCAGCGCAAAGAGGTTCGTCGGCGACGAGATGATGACCTTGCGGTCGTAGGCGTCGGCCCAGATCGCGGGGTCGTTCTGCAGGGCGGCGAGGAAGGCCGGCTCGTTGGGAATGAACATGATGACGAAATCGGGGGAGTTCAGCCGCCGCTGGTACTCCTTGCGCCCGAGCTCCACGACGTGCTGGCGGACCGAGGCGACGTGGGCTGCGAGATAACGCTGCCGCTCCTCCTCGCTCTGGGCCGAGGTGTATCCCACGAAGGCCGTGAGCGAGACCTTCGAGTCGATGACGATGTCCTTCTTCTCGGGAAGGTGCAGCACGACGTCGGGCCGAAGGTTGCGCCCCTCCTCGTCCTTGATGTTGTACTGCGTCTCGTAGTGGATGCCCTTCGAGAGGGCCGAGTTGTCGAGAATCGTCTCGAGCAACATCTCGCCCCAGTCGCCCTGCACCTTCGAATTGCCCTTGAGGGCGTCGGTCAGGTTGCGCGCCTCGACGGAGATGTGTTGGTTGAGCTCCATGAGGTGCTTGAGCTCGGCCCGCAGTTCGCCGCGCTGGGAGGTCTGCGTGGTGTAAATCTCCTCGACGCGGCGGCGGAAGTCGGTGATGTTGTCGCGGAACGGCTTGAGCAGCAGGTCGATCTGCTCGCGGCTGCTCTGGCGGAAGTGCTGCGACTGCTCGCCGAGGACCTCGGTCGCCAGGTTGCGGAACTGGGCCCGGAAGCGTTCTTCGAGCTCCTCGCGCTCGGCCTTGCGCTCGGCTTCCGCCGCCGCGTTTTTCTCGCGCAGGCTGGCGATTTCGGCCTCCGACGCCGCACGCAGGGCCGCCAACTCCGCCTCGGCGCGGCTGCGCTCGGCGGAGAGCGTTTGCACCTGCTCCTCGGAGCGCTCACGCCGTTCGCGTTCCGAGGCGGCGGCCTGCTCGGCCACGGCCGCACGGGTTTCGACGGAGAGCAGCCGGGCGGCGGTTTCACGTTCGCGGACCTCGGCCTCGGCGGTCTCGGCGCGCAGGCGGCGCACTTCGCGTTGCCAGAGCAGCAACACCGTTGCCAGGAGGGCCGCCAGCACGACGGCCGCAAGAATAAGAAGTAGGTTGGGTGTCATGATTCGGGACGAGCGATATTTTTGACAAATGTACGATTTATTCCCGGAAAACCCCTGTTCCTTCCCGGCCGAAAAATCCGGGATTGAAAGATTTTGGCTTTTGCGTGTTTTTTTTCCTTCACAGACGGTGCAGTACGCTGAAATTTTATACCTTTGTTCTCCAAAGGAAACCCTTAAAAAACATAAAACATGAAACAATTGTTGCGTTTGTGCAAGTTGGCCTGCTGCGGAGCGGTGGCCATGTTGACCGTTGCCTGCGGCGGTGGTTCGGATTACCGCGACCTGCTGCCGGTGGATTCGTTCGTGACCGTTTCGGTCAGCCCGTCGTCGCTGGCCGAAAAGAGCGGTGCGGGCGACATTACCCAGAATCCGCTCTATATTCGCCTCGCTGCGGAACTGGAGTCGTTCGAGGGCCTCACGCCCGAAGAGAAGGAGTACCTGCTGACGCTGCTCCGTACGCCCGAGGAGTCGGGTATCGACACGAAGAAGGATCAGTTCCTCTTTGTCTCGACCGACATCCCGGTCGATGGCAACGTCACGGCCTCGATGTCGCAAAAGTTCGGCGTGCTGATGCCGCTGGGGGACCGTGCGAAGTTCGACGCGCTGATCGGGCGCATCTGCCAGAAAGGCGGTCTTACCGTCGAAACCGAGCAAGGCGTGAGCTGCCTCACCATCGGGGAGTCGGCGCCTTACAGCGGCCTCTGTGCCTATGATGACCGGGCCGTGCTGCTCTATTTCGCCACCGGAAGTCTCGATGCGGTTCGAGCCGATGCGGTCGCGCTCTTCGGTCAGAAACGCAGCGAGAGCCTGATGGGCAATGCCGATATCGCCAAGCAACTCACTCAGCAAAACGATATTAACATGGTTGTCTCCTATGCCGGAATGTCGTCGCTGCTGAACAATCCGATGCTGAGTTCGCTGCCCATGATCGGGGCGCTGAAGTCGATGTCCGTTGTAGGTTCGATGAACTTTGAGAAGGGCGAGATCGTGAGCGACTTTGCGGTATGCTATGCCGATGCCGAGAGCAAGCGCCAGATCGAGGAGGGCTACGCCTACATGGCTGCCCAGAAGGGCGCACTGCTACGTTATGTCCCGGCGAACTCGATTGCCGTGATGGGCTTCGGTCTCGATGGGGAGAAACTGCTGGAGCTCGTATCGTCGCTGCCCGGCGGGGCGATGCTGGTAGCCAGCCCGCAGGTAGCACAAGTGATGAAGGCGTTCGACGGGGATGTGGCCGTGTCGTTCTCCGGTATGTCGGCCAACGGCCTCTATCCCATCGGTTCGGTGCTGGCCGAGATCGGCGATCCTGCGGCTGTGGATACCATTGTGGCGAACCTGGGCGGGATGCCCGTGCAGAAGAGCGCCGAAGGCGCCTATACGCTTGAAGCGGGCGGAGCTTCGATTCAGTTCGGTGTCAAGGAGGGA
>DXGO01000124.1 GCA_019113885.1 Candidatus Alistipes intestinipullorum
GCTGATCAACCTGCTGCGCTACAACATGCGTTCGCAGCTCTACGCCAAGTCGCTTCCCATGCCGATGGTCATCGGCGCGCTGAAGCGTCTGGAGCTGATCCGCAACCACCCGGAATTCCAGCAGAAACTCTGGGAGATCGTGCATGCCCTGCAGAACTCACTCAAGGAGAACGGCTTCGATATCGGCGTGACCAACTCGCCCGTGACGCCCGTGTTCCTCAAGGGTGGCATTCAGGAGGCCACGAACCTGGTGGTCGACCTGCGTGAGAACCACGGCATTTTCTGCTCGATGGTGATCTACCCGGTGATCCCGAAGGGCGAGATCATCCTGCGCGTAATTCCGACGGCGGCCCATACGCTCGAGGACGTGAAGGTGACGATCGAGGCCTTCAAGGCTGTTCGGAGCAAGCTCGAGAGCGGCTATTACGCTTCGCTGCCGATTCCGATGCGTGCCGACGAAGGATTCAAGGTCCGCTAAGCGGTTTTCGATACTGTGTTATCCCCGGTCGGAAGAGGCCGGGGATATTTTTTTGAGTCGGCCGGATGTGTTTTGCGACAAAAGAAACGCAAAATTTTGCAAAATCGAAAATTCGATATATATTTGCAGTCCCGAAACGCATGTTACGGGGGTGTAAATGCGGAAATAGCTCAGTTGGTAGAGCGCAACCTTGCCAAGGTTGAGGTCGCGGGTCCGAGTCCCGTTTTCCGCTCCAAAGCAAGAGGGGAGAACTTTTTTTAAAGTTCTCCCCTCTTATTTTGTATTTGAGAAAGGTTGTAGCCGGGAGAGGTTAATAAAGGATTTCGGGAAACATTCGCGTTACGCGAACACAAGTCCCGTTTCCCGCTTTTGTCCGATCTGCGCCCGCATTACGCAGATATCGGCCGACATGTACCATCGCCTGTTCTAGGCTGCCTGCATCGTTTGACACAAAAGAATTTGACGTCCCACTTGGCAAGGCATCGGTCTCGGAAATACTTACCCAAAGAGAGATGTTTACAGAAACATGCCTGTTTGATAGGAGACGATTTGGAGACGGACCTGATTCCCTAAATTACTCGATTCCTGTTGCGCATAGCTGAATAATTTGTGTGTCAAAGTTTCGGATGCCGTTATTCTGACATTGAACACCTGCCAAGAAACGACTTTTTCCACATTGGCAAACTGGGCGGAATGAAAGATCATCGAATATCCAGCATAAGCAGGATCAATGGAGAAAGATCATTTAATAAGATGCGGAGCTTCCGGTAGGCAATGGCCATCTGACTTTCCACGGTGTTGACCGAAATATGGAGCATACGAGCGATGTCGTACTGTTTTCGGCCTTCGATTTTGCTCAGAATGAAAATCTGTCGGCACCGTTCCGGCAGGGTGTTCAGCGCGTCGCTCAACAACCTTTCCAACTCCTCAGGCGAAGGGGGATCTTCGAGAACGGTCAACGCCTCATAATTGAGGCGAAGCGCCTGCCGATATTCCTGCGAGATGTGCTCTTCAGCCCTCGATGAGAGGTCCCGGTGGCGCAGGAAGTCGATGCAACGGTTCTTGATTGCCACATACAGATAGGCGAAAAGCTTGGTCGAGGAGTGAATCCTCTGTCGGTTGTTCCATAGGTCGAGGAAAACGTCCTGAACGATATTTTCGGCATCCTCAGTCGACAATACGTATTCCTGGGCGAAACGGTGCATCCGGGAGTAGTAGGTGACGTAGATGTGTGAAAAATCGTTCTGATTCAGCATGGAGTCGCTTTGAATGGTTTCGGGTTAATGCGGCGGAGGTCAGATTTTCATTCAAAGGTACGAATTTTTCAATTCCGGTTTTCGGCAAGGGCTTAAAAAATACCGGTTGTGGTATTTGGTTCCTGTGACGGGATGCCGACCTGGCTCCTTGCAGGGGGGCCTTCCAGCCTGACATCGCCGATCGGGATCAGGCCGTTTGCCGTGAAGTGCCGCCTGCCCAGCCCGACGTCGATCCTCCGGTCCATAGTGGAATCGCAGAGTTCGACACAAAGAAGGTAGTCTCCGGACGGGATTTCGTCGGGGACCTTGAAACTATACTCCTCTGGACGAGGCTCGCCCGGCATCCAGTTTATGTTCCCACTCTCTACCGCCCGCAATGGCCAGTCTCGCTTCTCCGAGAGCAGGTGCGGCCGCAGTACGAAACGTCGGTAGGCCGGAGCGACGCCTTTGTTGAGCCACGTCATGACCAACCTGTTGCCACTCCGGTTGAGAGAGGCCGGCCAAGTTGCCGTGACGGGGAAGTACCAATAGCCGGCGCGGTTGGCCAAATGGACCGAAAGGTGGGGGTTGTCCCGGAACCACTCCTCCAGATAACCGTGATAGCCGATATAGGAGGCGTGTGCCAGCTCCAGGGATTTCTCGAAAAAGAGCGCTCCCGAATACCCGTAGCGATTGATCCCTGCCCCTTCCTTGGCGAACCAGTGGCCATAGCGCTTGGCATAGGAATAGTGCTCCAGCTCGTAGATTACCGGATGCTTGCGATACATCGCTTCAAACAAGTAGGGCCGGGTGACCGACCAGGTGCGGGCCGATATTTGCATGTAATAATCGACCATGAAACTGTCACTGCGGAGAGCCACCCCCTTTTGCCGGCAGTAATCTACCAACTCCAGAATACGTTCGTTGCCGGTTGTGGCCCCTTCGAACGGCTCCTTGCGATAGGTCAACAGTCCCTCGACAGCGACGAGCTGTGTTTGCCGGTAGCATCGGCCGTACAGATCGATGTGTTTTTTGATCACGTCGTTGGGCGTCTCCTCCTGGGTGGAGAAGTGGGTGTGTCCTTCTCCCCAGTCGCCGATCGAACCAATGTCGACGTAGCGGACCCAGGGCTGTCCGTCGTAACGAGCGGCAAACGCACGATGGAACTGCTCCAGTTTGGTTAGAAAGATCGTGTCGGCATAATCGGGGACCCAGGAACAGGCGGTTTCGGCCCCGGCGGCAAGTTCCCGTCCTGCGGCTCCGGCGTCGCGCACCCATTTGGGGGTTGCGTAATTCACGCCGTCGACCGATTGCCCGACGGCTCCTGGATATGAACCTGTTTCCCGGCAGGTGATTCGAAAAGCGATGCCGTATCCCTGAGGCACGTATTTTTGAATGACCTCGTCGAGAAGATGCCAGTCGAATTCGCCTTCACGGGGCTCGAGATAGCTCCAGGCCAGACGCAGATAGAGATGGTCCATGCCGGGAAACTGTTCCAGCAAGGCATGTTCGTCGCTGCGCAGCGAATCGTCGGAGCCGATTCCGTCTCCGCCGATCCCATAGGCCCAGATCCCGTTGTCGTAGTAGTGGTGATACCAGCCCTTGCCGGGATTCTCCAGCAGTCGGGATTCGTCCCATAGCCGTTCGTAACTTCGGAACAGAAGGGCTTCCTGCGCCGAATTCGTGCCGGATACGGTTTCGCGGCCGGATGTCGGACCACCTCCGGCGACGATGCCTGCTATCGCCGCCGGAAGGAGGATGGCCGTATAATATTTCGACTTAAAGTTTGACACTTCCCAACAGGTTGATTCGGTACATCTCTTTTGCATCGCTCCAGTGCTCGACCAGGGGCCCCGGTGCCCACAGTAGATCGTAGTCGCCGTTGAGGCCTTCGTTTTGTGGGTCGGGCATCCAGACTCCAACGCGGTAGGAGCCATGCAGTCCGTGTATGGGGAGTGTCCCGTTGATGAGATGCCTTAGCGGAGTATGGTTGTTCGAGGCAGGATCGAAAGGCTGCCAGCCGTTGGGGTTGACCTGTGAGAGTTCGGTTTGTGCAGCGAACTGGCCGTCGGGGCCAAGGAGAACTAGAACGACCTTCCTCGGATTCTGGGGCGCGGCGAATCCGGTGTTCGTAACAGTGATGTCGCATCGGATCTCGTCGCCTGAAACGGTGATGGAGGCTTCTTTCGCATTGATCCGGTATCCGAGGTGGTCGCGGACGAATTCGTAGAAGGAGCGGTTCACTACCGTGGTTCCGTCGAGGAAATAGTTCTCGTCATAAAGAATTCCGTTTGCGTCGAGCAATGCCGGATAGACCTTCTGTACCTTCCAATTCTGGATGTTGAGTTCGTAGTTTTGCGTGATGTCGAAGGCTGAGAAGTGCTGGTCGCGTAGAATGGTCATGATCTTGGAGATGTCCATAAGCTGGACGAATCCGTATTCGTCCTCCACATAGGGAATCTCTCCGGTCATGTAGAAGTAAGGCGATTGCTCTTCTACCCGGTTGTAGGTGTCGCCCGGAATGCTCATTCGGTCGATGGGGTCCATGCCGGCCGTGAAGAAGTCGCTGTGAAAGCCGATTCGGGCAAAGTCAGCGGCATTGCGGAGTGTCAGCATGTCCTTCCACGAGAGTTCGCGGACCTGAATGCTGTAGGGTGCCGGGAAATCATCGAGCAAGGTGTTGACTACGTCGTTCTTGATCTGGATATCGTCGTCCGTTACGGAAGAAGAGTGCCATTCTCCCCAAGCCCCGAGAAATCCTGCCTGGATGGTGGCGATAAGTCCCCGATTGGCTTCAAGCAGCGGTTTCAGCTGCTCGAGGTGGCGGCGGATGGTCTGGGGTTTGTCCAGTCCGGTATCCGTATACATGCTGTCGTTATAGGCAAAACGGAGAATTGTCTTGAAACCGTTCGCGCGAACGATGTCGAAGGCTTTCTGAATGTTGTCCAACGCTGTTTGGGGCAGGTCCGAACCGGACCACGCCTTGAGATAGATGTAGAGCTGGATCAACCGCGAACTGCTCTCATACCCCCATTTTCCGACCAGATCCGGAATATTGAATGAAGCTTGCGTCTGGTCGTCGGTCACCTTGTCCACCAGCGTCTTGTTGGCATAGTAAGCATATTCGAGGTGGTATCCCCGTTCGGGGTTGGCCAAAGCTCCAACCGGCTTGATCGGTCCCGGCGGAGGTGTCGGTGGCAACTCCTCCATAATGAATGGGGGCGGGTCGATCATCCGCTCGCAGCCGGCTCCGGCCAAAAGTGCCGGAACCGTGATGAGTATTTTCAATAGATTTTTCATAACTGCGGAATTCTGTTTTCGGGACCGGATCAACGGCCTTTATAAATCAGACGGGCCGGGACGAGCGAATTGTTGGTACCCCACCATCCTGTCGATCCGTCGGGGCCATAAGGCGGATTGCCGACCGACCAGAAGTAGAAGAACTTGCCATTCTGCGAACTGTCGCCCTGGTAGTCGTAGGCGTAGTAGATTTCGTGGGCGGAGTTCCCGCTGCCGCTGAAATCCTGTGTCCAGTTGAAGTAGATGTAGGTATTGTAGCCATAGCAGAAGTGTCCGTTGGGGCCCATATTCATCTTCCAGGTGTTCCACTGATCCCGTTCCGGAGCATAGGTGTAGTCGAAGGTCGGGTTACCCTGCTCGTCGGGGCCATAGCGGTCGTAGTCCCTCAGAACGAAGCATTCACCGTTTTCACAAGTTTGGCAGGCTGCGTCGAACAGCGCCTTCCATTCGGCGAGCGTCGGGAGTTTCCACTCTGCGGTGGAGAGGTATTCGGCCGTTGATACCGAGCAGCGGTAGTACATCGTGTTCAGTTGCTGGAAGTAGGCCGGAATGATCTTTTGGGAGGCCGGAGCGTCGGCTTGCCCTTCGTAGGTGCGCCCGGGGCCTGCGAACTGGTTGTATTCGTTGCCGGACTCCTCGGTGAGCTGTGTCAGGTCCTGGCCGTCTTTGGAGTAGCTCGTGCGTAGGTCGTCGGCCATCCAAGTCGCTTCGTAACCGGCTGTTTGAATGTTGGCTACCCGGTAGACATGTACCTCTTGGCCGTTGTTGCGTCGGTCGATGAAGACCATCATGCCGTTCAGTGTGAATTCACCCGGCTCGTCCGAGATCCATTCTCCATTGGCCTTGACATTCCAGTAGAGCGTATTGGGCTTGTAGCGCTTTAGCCCGAAGGCGTCGGGCTCGATCAGCAGCTCTTGCAACTCTGCATGGCTGAAGGAGCGGCTGGCTGCTTGTATACCCTGGACCGTGACCGGATCGGAAAGATCCTGTCGGGTGCTGAATACGAGGTCGTAGGAGGAGGCTCCGTGATCGCCCCATTCGAAGACGACGGGGACTGGGGGCTCTTCGTCTCCGAATGTATAAAGCAGTTCGATGGAACTCCCTTTTTCCGGACGGATGAGACTTTGTGCGATGCGTTTGATCCGCAGACTCCGGATCCGGGCCTCGATCTGTGGATTCTCCACGGTCGGGGCGACACTCCAGTAGATGTTCTTCTGTTCGCCGGGTTGCAGCCCCAGTTCAGAGAGCACGTCGTCGAAATCTTCGACTTGGGTATAGCGGAGCGACCCCAGGTCACCGACGTCGATCGAAATCGGATCACTCATCGTCTCGGTCAGCGAGAACGAGATGGTGTATTGGGTGATCTCGGCAAGTTTAGTCCAGGAGAATTCGATCGCCGTTTGGGCGTCGTTGAGGTCGAGCAGGGCATTCTCTTCGGGAGAGAGTAACTCGATGGCGGAGGGTTGGGCGGCATTGCGGGTCAATTCGATTGCCCGGACCTGTTTCTGTGCCGGTTGTCCAGCCGGCGCGGTCACGCTCCAGTAGACGGTGCGTTGCTCGGCCTCGAGGATGCCAAGCTTCCCGGCTATGGCATCAAAATCCGTTGCCGACAGGTAGAACGGATTGTCAGTCAGGGGAAGCGTCTGGGGCGACGACAGATCCTCTGAAAGGCTCATGACGAGCGTGTATTCCGAGATTCCTTCGACGGCTGTCCATCCGAAGGTGGTGGTCGTCCCGGTCGTCAGGTCCACTTTTGCCCGATCTGCCGGATTGGTTAGGACGATGGTCGGGGTGGCGGGTGTGTCGTCGGAGTCCGAATTGCACGCCGTGATCCCACACAGAAGGGATAATGTTGCAGTGAGAAGAGTGAAGGGTTTCATGGTTTTGAATTGGTGTTTTTAACGGATTTTGTTTTGCGGTTCGATTTCAGGGATTGCCGTAGACAAAGCGGACAGGCGCATGGCTGCTCTGTTCCGGATACCAGAGCTGAGAGCCTCCGTCGTGCAGAAGCGTGATATTGCTCTTACCCTGCATGTGGCTCGGGAGCGTGGCAATATGGAAATTGGCGTATTCGCGGTTGAATGCGATGTACACGCCCCATTCCAGATAACGGCCGGCCGCCGACATATTCATCCCCCAGGCATTGACGTTCGTATCGGAGGGCTGAATGCCTCCCGCATAATAGACGGGATCTTTCAAAACGGCTACCCCTCCTTCGGCCAGGGCCGCCTCGTTGAACAACTTGACGAACTCTTCGTTGGTAGCCAGATGCCAACCTTCGGGGGCGATGTCGTTGCGGATCTCGAAGCGGTAGTGACCGCCATAGGTACGACGATATGCTTCGATCTGCTCTTCGGGAACGGGAATGCCGTTTTTGGCGTTTAGTAACTCCTCGTCCGTGGGCCAGAGTACGTCGTTGACATCCAGTTCACGACCGTCGGTGAATCGGGTGCCACGATAATTGTCGGCGAACCAGATGACCTCCTCGCCGTCGCTGTAGGTCAGTTTGGTGACGCGGTAGACCTCTCCGTCTCGTGGATCGGTGAAAATCAGCATACCGTCGAGCAGTAGTGTCGCTGGAGCGAGCGAAACATAGTCACCGGTGGCCTTGTTCCGCACGTTCCAGTAGAGAGTGTTCATGTTGAAGGGATCGAGATCGAGTGCGTCGATTAACGTCTGAAGCTCCGCATGGGTGAGTATGGCCTGGCGGTTGTTATCCGTATCAAAGGTGTCGACATTGCCTTGCTCGAATTGTGGATTCGTGGCGAAGACCAGTTCGTAGGCGTCGGTCTCGGAAAGGTTTTCCGACTTCCAGGAGAAGGTACAGGGCGTATCGGGCTTTTCGTAGTTCAGCGACAGGCGGAATCGATCCGCCGGGCCGTCGAGTCGGGACTCCAGCCGCTTGATGGCCAGCGGCCTGATCTCCGAAGCGGCGATCTTGAGATTGTCCGAGGGCTTGACCGACCAGTAGAACTGCTCCGTTTCACCGGCCTTCTGATTGAAAAGAGCCAATTGTTGATCCAATGTTCGGTAATCGATCGTGTAGCTGCCTGTGCTTCCGGCTTCAATGGTGTATGGATCAAGTAAATAGGGGCTTCGGCTCAGTACCAGCATGTAGGACTGTCCGTCGGGCTCCCAGCGGAACTGATATTCTTCGTTCAGATCGTTCAGGTCGAACGCGGCTCCGGTCTCAGGAGCTAACAGGCGGACATGTGTCTCCTGGATCAGGACCCGATAGTTCTCGGTGCAACCGCCGAGAACACCGCTCAGCAGTACGATCCATGCCGTCAATCGTTTCATGATGGTATTCTTGTTTTGCATATCAATATCCGGGGTTCTGGAGGATCACGTTGCCTCCCTGGTTGATGATTCCGGTCGGTACGGGCAGCCGTTCGCTGTCGTAGTGGAGTCCGTCGGTCTTGCGGTAAATCTTCTGCAGCCGGGCGTCAGTCAGCACACCGGCGAAGCGCATCTTGGCCTCGCAGGCCTGAATATACTTTTCATGGCGGATCAGATCCTGCCGGCGTACTCCTTCCATGTAGAATTCATGTCCTCTTTCCAGTAACAGTACTTCGAGGAACTTGGTTACGGTCGGAATCTGATCCAGGGTGTACTCTGTCAGGCCGACACGACGCCGGATTTGGTTGAGGTATTCCAGCGCCTCATCGGTCACGGTTTCTTGGTTGCGGACGATGGCTTCGGCCAGCAGCGTAATGGCATCGGCATAGCGGTAGACCGGTACATCGACCTCGCATTCCTGACCGGTGGTACCTTCGAAGCCGAATTTCAGGGGAACCGGGCCGTAGTAGAGTCCCGTCCTGTCGGCATTCGACCGGTCGGCGCGGCTATGTACGATTCCGGTCGTGCCCACATATTCGGCATAGATCTTTTCGAGGCGTTTGTCCCCCTTCTCGAATGTGTCGTAGAAAGGCCAGGAGAGGTGGAAGACACCCCAGCGCATGAAGGTCGTGCCCGAAGGCGTCGGGAAATCGGATGGCAGGACGTGGGCCAACCATGTGTGCGTCATCCCGTATCCGCTTTTTGCTGTTACAGCGTAAATCACCTCGGAGTTTTTCTCGCCAGCCAGCGTGAAGAGGGAGTGGTAGTCGGGTACCAGTGCATATCCGAACTCCTCGCGTGTCAGTTCCCGGCCAATCTGCTCGGCCTCCTTCCAGCGGCGGGTCATCATGTAGAATTTTAGCAGAATCATGTTGGCGCACCCTTTTGTGAATCGGCCGTAATCGGAATCGTCGTATCGGTAGGGAAGGTCAGGGATAGCCGCCAGGAGGTTGCTCTCGATGAATTGGCGCATCTCTGTATCGGTCGCCCGGGGGATTTTGGGATCGGCCAGCGGATTTTTGAGGGCTTCGAGATTCGGCAGCGAGATCGGACCATAGAGGTCGTAGAGCAGGAAGGCGAGAAATCCCATGCCGCAATGCAGTTCGGCGTTGAGTTGCGCCCGTTCCCGGTCGGTCATCGGGACATCCCGAATACGGTCCAGAGCCAGCATCATGCTGGAGAGGTACTTCGAGTGGTAGTAGGGAGGGGTACGGCTCTCGTCCGTAACGGGGTAACCGCCGGCTCCGGTCATGTCGAATCCGATGTAGCAGGCAGGCCAACTGCACTCCATCTCATCGGTCAGCATGAAGGAGAGCGTCAGATAACCCCAACCGGTATTGAAGATATTCCACGTCGTAAAGGGGTGGTAGGCCGCGGAGATGACAAGCGCATCGGCATCCTCCTTGGTTTTGGGGAAGGTCGAGGGGTCGATCTTCCCGTATTCAACCGTCTCCAGCTCACAGGCCGTACCGAACAGCAGGGCACAAAGTGGGAAAAGCAGGTATTTTTTCATGGTAGTCGGGTTTAGAAGGTGATGTTTACGCCCATGGTATAGGCCCTGATGTTCGGATAGGAGAAACTCAGGTTGTCGGTTTCGGGATCGAGTCCCGTCCAGTTGGTGATGACAAACGGATTGTTCACGTCGGCATAGATGCGGATGTTGCGCAGAATCCGCTTGCGGACGGGAATTGTGTATCCGAGCGTGATGTTGCCGCAGCGGACGTAGTAGACATCGCGAACGTAGAAGTCGCCCCATCCGTTTCCTCCCGAGAGGTAGGAGGGACGGGTCGCGGTGCGGTTGCTGTTGGTGTAGCATTCGTAGGCATAGCGGGTGACGTTGTATCCTCCGCGCATTTGCATCCAATTCTCCATGTAGGAGGCTCCGCGAGTCATGCCGAACTCCCCGTAGAAGTAGATCGACAGGTCGAGGTTCTTCCATCTCAGGGTGTTGTTCAACCCTAGAAAGATATCCGGGGCCGAAGTGCCCATGTAGATCATGTCGCGTTCGTCGAGAATCTTGTCGTCGTTCTTGTCCCAAAGCATGACCATGCCCGGCAGCAGCGTGGCCTGATGTGCGGGAGCGGCGTCGGCGTCGGCCGGCATAAGTCCCAGCGATTTGTAGGACCACCATGCGCTTTTTTGGTCGTCAACCTTCTGATAGGGTGCCGGTTTCCAGTAGGGAGGCCGTTCTTTCCAGCGGTCTACATAGCGCGAGACTGTGAGCACCGTGTTCCAGGAAAAATGTTTGCGGTCGATGTTCGTGCTGTTGAACGTCAGTTCGAACCCCGTTCCCTGGGTGACGCCTCCGTTTGCCACGACCGTCGCCACAGGGTAGTAGTACATCAGGCTGTTCCAGGTGATCAGGTCGCGGATCGTGCGGTGGTAGTATTCGAAAGCCAGTGAGTAACGGTTGTTTTTGAATCCGATGTCTATGCCGAGGTTGAACTCCTGGGTTGTTTCCCAGGTCAGGCGGCTGTTCCCGACGGTGGAGTCGGTGATGCCGGCCACGATCTGGTCGCCGATAACCGCTGCAGGATATTGAATGGCGAAGGAGTCGTATACCTGATAGGGGACGTTGGAGTTTCCGGTCTCACCGAACGAGGCCCGGATTTTCAGATTCGAGAGCCAGTCCCGGGTCTGTTTCATGAATTTCTCTTCGCTGATCACCCATCCGACAGCTACCGAAGGGAAGAATCCCCAACGGTAGTCGGGATGGAAATTCGAATCGCCGTCAGCCCGCAGGGAGAGTTCCAGCAGATAACGTTGTTCGTAGTCGTAGTTGATGCGCCCGAAATAGGAGGAGAGGGTTTTGCTGCCGCCTCCGGAGCCGACTTCGGGTTTGTCGGCCTGGCCGGCCCACAGTTGGTAATAGAGAGATCCGTCGATCATGAAGTCCGTATTGCGGGCGCTGACGTTTTCGTAGTCGCGTTTTTCGAAGGAGTATCCGGCCAGGACTTTCAGCCGGTGTTTCCCGAAATTGCGGACATAGGTGGCCGTGAGGTCCATCAAGTAGCTGTTGTCCTCGCGCTGTTTGATGTTGGCGTCTCCGTTGCGCCGCATCCCCTCGAGGACGGTCTTGGGCAGGTAGCTCGATCGTTTCTGGAACTGTCGGTCGGCACCGAGCTGAAATTTGATCTCCAGCCCCTCGACGGGCTTGGCTGTCAGAAAAGTCGATCCCAGGATGCGGTCATAGACCGAGATGTCCGTGATTTCCAACAGCGATACCGGGTTGGGGAAGGTCGGGTGGGCCGGGTCGATCGTATAGTCTCCGTTCACGTCGCGCACTGGCAGCGTAGGGTTGGCCATGGCGGCGGCGCGCAGAATGCCGGCATTTTCGTATTCACCCTCGCCGAGGGGGATGTTGTCGTATCTGTTTTGCGAATAGGTGGCTGTCAGACCGACCGAAAACCAGCGGCTGATGTCCCAGTCGAGGTTTGAGCGGACGGAGATGCGTCGGGCAGTGTTTGCCTTGATGATGCCCTGCTGGTTCATATAGTTTGCCGAGGCCATACAGCGGAAAGAGTCAGAGCCGCCGCGAACCGAGACATTGTGTTGGTGCAGGATGCCGGTCCTGGAGATTTTGTCGGTCCAGTCGGTCCCTTTTATGTGTTTGATCTGATCATCGGTATAGGTGGGTTCGTATTCGGGAATTGTACCCGAGGGGGCCGTCATGAATCGGGAGTACATGCCCAAAGCATACGTTCGCAGATACTCCTCGTAACTTTGGCGGTTGTACATGTCCATGAATTGCTGCGGAGAGAGCATCTCATAGCCTTTGGCGATGGTCTGGACCGAAAGATTGCCCGAGTAGGAAACGACGGCCCGCTCCTTCTCGCCGCGTTTGGTCGTGATGAGGATTACGCCGTGTCCGGCCCGTGAACCGTAAATGGCCGTGGAGGCGGCATCCTTGAGGACGGTTATCGATTCGATGTCGTCGGGGTTGAGCGATCCCAGCAGATTGTCGGTGGTGCCCGATTCGTAGATGTTTCCAGAGCTGAGGGCCGGGGTTTCCGTGACTGGCATGCCGTCGATGACGATCAGCGGGCTGTTCGACATGTCGGAGAGCTCGCCGCGGATGCGGAACTTCACTCCTCCGCCGGCCTGTGCCGATATCTGATTCACCCGCAATCCGGCCGCACGGCCCGCCAGGGATTGCGAGACGGTGGATTTGGAACTGGTTTCCACATCCTTCATGTCGACCACCGAGACCGAACCGGTCAATGTTTTTTTGTCCTGGGTGCCGTATCCCACGACGATGACTTCGTCGATCATCCGTTCGTTCTCAGCGAGTGTGATCCGGAACTCCGTGCGCCTGTGGACGGGAATCTCGACTTTCCGGTAGCCCAAGAACGAGATCTCCAGAAACCCATCGGGGGCAACGGCGATCTGGAAATCGCCGTTGGCGTCACTGACGGTACCGTTGGAGCTACCCTTCTCGAGAATCGTAGCACCGACGATTCTTTCGCCGTTTTCGTCAATCACCGTTCCGTGGACCAAAACTTTTCCGGTATCGGCTTCCGACTGGCGGACAGGGGAATCTGTCGGAGACTTCGGCGTGTCGGCGGCGCGCAGAATGATGTAGGTATTGTCGAATATGCCCTTGATACCCATGGGCAGAAAGATCTTGTCAATCAACTCTGCGGTAGTCATGGTGCGGGCTTGCAGGCGAACCTGCCGTTCGATATCGACCTCCTGCAGACTGTAGATGACCAGACAGCCAGTTTGGCGTTCGATTTCGGAGATCAGCGATCCGATACGGATCGTGTCGGAAGTAAAGGTGACCGTCCGCTCTTCGGGTTTGATGCCGGAAGCACTGGCCTGGATACTCAAACACAGGAAGAGGACCGGGACGAGGGCGAAGAGACCCTTGCGCCTGATCGTCCTCAGACGGTCCGTGGAGGTGGAGATAAGGTTCATGTTGATGGGAATTGTTGGTTGTCGGTAGTGTGGGTCGTTTCTCGGTGAAATCAGTCGATGCAGATCGTTCCGGAGGAGTCGTCTCGCGTGAGGGTGAAGTTCTGCACCTGACGCAAGAGCTCCAGAATCTCGTATACGCCCTCTTCCTGGCGGAATTTGCCCGAATAGCGGACCACGGCGGCTTCGGGATTCCGTATAATGATCCGGGTGTGGTAGTAGAAACTCAACCGATCGGTGATTTCCTGCAGTGAAGCGTCTTTGAATACATGGATGCCCTCACGCCAAAGCAGTTCATCGGGATCAAACGAGTGGGAGAGGCTGAAGGAGCCTTCAGCGTAGCTGAGGCGGTCGTTGGCTGCCATGATGACGGGCTCGGCTGTCGAGGCTGTCGCTGATACCTCGACCGCCCCTTCCACCAGGGAGACGGTTGCGGCCGTCTGTGTATAGGCCGAAACGTTGAACTCGGTGCCCAGTACCCGGATCTTCAGATCGCCGGCGGATACGACGAAGGGATGCTGCTTGTCGTGGGCCACGTCGAAAAAGGCTTCGCCCGATAGCTGGACCTCCCGCTGTTGGGAGAAGTGTTCGGAACAGGTAAGTGTTGAACCCGCATTGAGCCACACCTGTGTGCCGTCTTCCAACCGGACTTCGGCCTGGTGTCCCCAGGGTGCGGTGACGGAATGGATGGCTCCTGGAACGGTCGTTAATCCGGTGTAATGTAGAATGGCCCAGGTGAGACCGACAGCAGGGAGAATGGCGGCGGCATAGCGGAGAGCCTGCTGTGTAAGGTGGCGGAAAATCCTCTTTCGTCGGTTATGGACGAACCGTTTGTAAGCAGCCTGTCCTTGTTGGCTATCGAGCGGAGATGCGCGGAGCGCGAAAAGAGCGGAGAGATTGCGGTAAATCTTGTATTCGTCGCGAGCACTCTTCTCTTCGAAGGCCTCAGAAACCTTTTCACGGTCCTCTGTCGAGGTCCTGGTGACTGCTTGCTTGAGGGCATCGTCCCACTTCAGAAAAGCATTGATCCGGTCTTCTTGTTCATTCATATCGGGATTCGTTTTTCTTAAAGACGAACGAGTATCGATTTTCCGCCAAAACTTTCTGAAGTTTTTTGGTCCGAGGCCTTCGCTTTTTGCAACGGATTCGGGCGGTCAATTGACGGCTACCGTCGGGAAATACTCCTGCGACAGCGCTGTGGCCGGTTGGTTCGGCCCGGGGATTTTCCCGTACGTCGTGCAATCGATAGTTTCGCTCATTGCGTCGTGTTTGTGAACTCCGAGAACCCTCATAAAGGTGTTTAAGCAGAGTTTGAATATCTTCGATACGTTCTTTGAACATATCATAAAGAAAAAGTCTGTCGAGCTGATTCTCTTTTTTGTCGTACGAAAGATTTTTGTCATGAAAGAGTGGCGGAACGTCATGCGTGGATTTATGCATCTGTTTTTTTCGTATCTTTGGGATCGGAAACCCCGGGCTGAGGCCCGCCTTTCTGCCCGCAGTCCCTGCAGGCAGACTTTATTATAACCAGCTCAAACAGATATTATGGAACTTCTCAAACAGCGGATCCTTGCCGAGGGAAAATGTTTCGAAGGCGGTATCCTGAAGGTCGACAGTTTCATCAACCATCAGATGGACCCTGTGCTGATGGGGGAGATTGCCGCGGAATTCGTACGGCGGTTTGCCGGATCGGGGACCAACAAGATCCTGACCATCGAGGCGAGCGGTATCGCTCCGGCCATCATGACCGGGTACCTGATGAAACTTCCGGTGGTCTTTGCGAAGAAGAAGCGTCCCAGCACGATGGAGAACATGCTCTCCACGAGGGTTTACTCCTTTACTAAGAATCTGAATTACGACGTTTGTGTTTGTCGCGATTACCTGCGCCCGGGTGACAACGTGCTGTTCATCGACGATTTCCTGGCCAACGGCAATGCTGCGAAAGGAATCCTCGACCTGGTGCAGCAGGCCGGTGCCCGGCTTGCGGGCATGGGTTTCATCATCGAGAAGGCATTCCAGCACGGACGCGATGAATTGGCGGCCTCCGGAATTCATGTCGAATCGTTGGCGATCGTCGAGAGTCTCGACAACTGTACGATCCGTTTCAAATAATGCGAATGCCCCCCCCCATCAACGAAAGGGGCGGTATCTCCCCGAGAGAGGAGATACCGCCCTGTCGCATTCGATCCGGGGCAGGTTGTTTTCAATAGATGTACTCCACGGGAGATTTCTTGAAGCGCAGGATACGTGTATCCTTTGTCCCGGCACCGTTCTTGTTGAGGTAAAGCCCGGCCATCGAGCCGGCGAAGTACCATCCTGTACCGTTCGGTGCATATACCGAGAACAGGATGTTGTTGTAGTGGTCCGAATGCATGATGCCGTCGGCGTTCCACTGCGCCCCGGGTCCGTACCATGTTACGGCCTCGTACTGCGGGAAATCGGGACTCCACATCGACGTGTAGAGCAGGTCCCTGGCCGCCACCGAACCGATCACGATGTCGTTGCGGCGGCGTTGTTCGCGCTTTATCGTCGCATGTCCTTCCCATGGAGTCCGGAGCTGGTGTGTCCCGCTCCACATTACCCAGACGTAATCTGTGGCATCGAACATCCGATTGAACTCCTCCATCGAGGGCAGTTCATATCCGTCGGGGGAGAGTGCGTCGGCCGGGAGTTTGTTGATGTTCACCGAACTTTCCGTCGAGAAGCCATCCATCACCAATACGCCGTTGTTGTCTACCACACGCATTCCGATGCCGCTGTCGCCCTGGTAGGCCCAGCCCCAAAGGTCATAGAACTTCTCTGGGGTGCAGTCGCGCAGGTAGTCGGCGACGCTCTTCCCGGCCGCAACCGCGGGGTCGGTGGCGCTGAGCACCTGATCGTCGAAGTCGCGCGAGTTGCCGCGGGCGTTGTATTTGCACCACCACACGCCATGGAACCATGTTACGGGAAGCCCATAGTTGCGGCGCGAAATGCGGTACTCCTCGCGCTCCGAACCGTCGGCGGCATTGCGGATAATCAGGGTGGCCGACTGCGTACGTCCGTTGGCCGTGGGGTCATTGGGACGCCAGCCGCCCACGACACGGATCGTGTGGGCATCCTCCTCGCTCGCAACGAGCTTCACCCACGGGTCTTCTCCGGCATCGAACTCCACGAGCATCTCTTTCTCCTTCGGAAGGATGAAGCGTCCCAGCTCGTTGTCGACATAACGGCCGAAATCGAAGGTGTGTGTCTCCGCATCGAAGGAGATGGGTCCCTCGGTGATTGTCGGGTTGGCTTCGAGGTACAGGGTGATGCGGTCTTCGGGATACACTTCGTCAAGTCCCTTGCGGCGGAAGCGTAACGTGACTTCATCGGCCGGCATGCCGGGCACATAGCGGATTTTGCGGACCAGGTACGTATTCGGGAGGCCCGATTCCTGCGTGTCGCCGACGGCCTCTACCGTCAGCGGATACCCTTCGACGGTCTGCAGCTCGAGTTCGTTGTCGCATGCGAGAACCAGACGGAGCTCCGTGGCCCCGAACGGGAGTGTAAGACCGGTGCCGTCGTTGTCGACCGTCACGCCTGCGGGCAGTTCCGTGGCTTCGGTATCCACAACGATCCGTTTGTCGTATGCGGGTTGTAATTCGATCTCGTCACCTTTCTCCCACTCCTCGACGGTCAGTGCCGCCTGATGAAGAACATTGTCGTAAGTCACTGTCGCTACGTAGATGCGGTTGCGGCGGACCTCCTCCGGCAATGCCGCCGTAAGATCGTGTACCTCTCCGTCGATGACGGCTTCGGCATGGAGAGTCGCCTCTCCATTGGTCTGTTCATACAGGTAGGCCGCCCCGGAGACGTCCTCCGTGTAGGGATTTTCGGGGCGGAAAACCACTTCGCCCGTGGCCGCCTCACCGGAAGTGGAGGCGATGAAGAGCCCCGTTCCGAGGACGGCGTCACGTACCGTGAGTTGCCGGATGGCGATGTCTGCCTCCGTGCGGATGTGCAGGTCGACGCGTGCGACGCTGCGTGTGAGCTCTACCGACGCCTCCGGAGCACCGGTCAACTGTACACGCCCCGAAAGGAAGTGTACGGGGCGCTGTCCGTCGGTGCTGGCCGAGAGGGCCAGCCACTCCGTTTCGGATATTTTCCGGTTGTGCAGCGCTTCGAGGTCTACGAGTGCGTCGGCATCGCTTAGTACATAGAGTGTCCCTTTCGGACGGTCGATGTCGAACTCCGTCGAAGCCCCAATCCGGTATACGGCGCTCAGCGATCCCTCTTCGAAGAGGCAGGCGCTCAATGCCTCCGGCGTCGGGAGTCCCTCGCCGGCGGGACTGCCGTCCGCGGTCTGGTAGTCGGCTACGCGCACGGTGATGCGGCTCTTCGCGCCGGGGGCGGTCGTGCCGCCCTCCTTTTCGGAACATCCGGTTGCCGCCAGGCCCGTCAGGGCCAGGGCTGCCATGATTGCATGTGCTATTGTCGTTTTCATCGTTTTCGTCGTTTTCATTGTTTGGAACCGGATACGGGGTTATTCGTAAATGTACTCCACGGGGCTTTTCACGCACCGGATGACACGTGTCTTGGTGGTGTTCTGGGCCGTGTACTTCAGCCAGTTCTGGTTCGGCCGGTCCGCCTGGGCGTAACCCTCCATATACCAGCATCGCGAACTGTCGCCATGGGTGGCCAGCAGCAGCATCATGCGGGAAATGTTTCCCGGCGTGGTGTTCCACTGGTGTCCGAGTCCGCAGAGCACCCAGCGGCTGTCTCCCGACCCGAATTCGTAGAAGGCCATGGTCCCGTAGTCATGTCCGAGCAGCGAAGCATTACGCTCGAGGATGCGTATGGTGAGCTCCTTGCCTGCCGTGTTGCGGTAGGTGCGTGTTCCCACACCTCCGAGGTTGTAATTCTCGCTGCCGGAGAACCATGCGTAGTCGTCGTAGGAGGGGATGCGGTAGCCGTCGGGAGCCATCGCCGTCGGGTCCAGCGTGCCGAAGTTCCCGGCCGAGGCCTTCATGCCTTCATAGTAGTAACCTCCGGCGTAGCGCAGCGGCAGCCCGTCCGGATTCCCGGCCTGGTACTGGTCGCCCATGAGCCGCAGCAGTTCGTCGTCGGAGCATGCCGCGAGGTAGTCGGCCAGCCCGGAATCCGCTGCCGGATCCTCCTGGATCGATATCTGGTCGTCGAATGATTTTACATTCCCGCGCAGGTTGTATTTGCACCACCACACCCCGTCAATCTCCACGACCGGAAGTCCCTGGTTGCGGCGTCGGACAACATATTGCTCGGAATCGTCGCCGTCGGCCGAGACGATGACGAGCCGGGCTTCCTGCTGCCGTCCGTCGGCTTTCGGGTCGTTGGGCTTCCAACCGCCCAGTACGCGCCATGCTCCCTCCTGCTCGACGAGCTTCACCCACGGGTCCTCGCCACCGTCGAACTTTACACGGATCGTCTTGTCCTCGGGCAGCGAGATTCGTCCCAGTTCGCCGTCGACGTATTTGCCGAAATCGCAAATCCCGTTCTCGTCGAAGGTCAGCGCTCCGCCCAATTGGATCGGGTTCGGTTCGAACACCATGACGATCCGTCCCGTGTGCACCTCGCCGCGGTGTACCGTCAGGTAGAGATATCCTTGCTTTTCTCCCGGAAGCCTTCTCTGGCTCGACACGGCAACTTCGGCAACGGCCTCCAGCCCACGGACCTGCGGTTCGACGGCGGCCGTCACGCCGCGGACCGCGCCTTCGACATCCACCGTAGTGCCGGCCTCGGCGCGTATGGCCAGCCGGAACGTACTTCCTCCATAGCCCACGTAGACCGAATCCTGCGTCTTGCTCACACGGGTATTTGTGGGCAATGTGGAGTTTTCGACATCGATCAATCCTTTGAGCGAGGGCGCGGCGTCGGTTGCGGCTCCCTCTTCCCAGCCGCCCGATTCCACGGTCACACGCAGGTCGGTTCCTGCTCCGTGGATGTTGAGTGTGTAGACGTGGTTGCGTCGGAGTGTCCCGGGAAGCGCTGCGAGCAAACGGTGCGTACCGCCGCCGAACGTGGCGAGAACCTCTGCCTCGAGGGGTGCCCCGGCCTGTTCGCATACGTAGAGCAACTGCTCACGGGCGTTGGTCAGCGGAGCATCGGCATACTCTTTCGTGAAATCCATCCGCTCGCTGCCGTCGGGTGTGGCAGGTGTCGGGGGCTCGATAACATAGCCGCTGCGGGCGATTCCACGTACCGTAACGCGCCGTACCTCCACTCCCTGTTCCAGGGAGGCGATATCGAGGCGCGCGACACTGCGGCGCAGGCGAATGTCCTGGATGCCCGACATTGTCGGGGTGAGCTCCTCGCTCCCGTTCATCAGCACGTATCCCGCCGCCAGCTCTTCGGCCGTGGCTACGGTCTGTTGGAACTCCCCGAGGGTCGAGGTGCCCGGTTGCAGCCTGGCGAAGAGGCCGCTTCGATCGTTGGCTACAAGGCGAAGCTCTCCGCTCAGGACCTTGGGATAGAACGTGCAGGTGCCGTCTGCATTTTTCTCTGCGGGGAGCGTCTCGGCAAGCACACCCTGGACGAACCGGTATCCGGTTACATCCTTCAGTGCGCTGTCGTCGGTCTGCGCGGCGAAACGCATGCCCGTCTGTTTTTCGGTTTCGAATCGTACGGTAAGGGATCTCCCCTGCTGGGGAAGCATCTCTTCCGCAGGCTCCTTGCTGCATCCCGTCGGGAGAAGTGCTCCGAGGAGGAGCATCGCTGCTATGGTCGTAATCGTCGTTTTCATGGCCGTATGCGTCAATATCTGTTGGGATTCTGCGCACTGTTGAGGTACGCGGGCGAGTCGATGGGCATCTCGGAAATGTGTTGCACGTAGAAGTGGTTCATCAGCTCCTGCGCCCATGGGCCGTAGGTGAACGAACTGTCGTGGTTATATCCCATCACATGTCCCAGTTCGTGGAACATGATTTCGCAGGAGTAGGTGTTCCAGTAGTGTTGGAACCAAGCCTGCTGGTAGGCTCCGAAGACCGAGCCGCCGCCCAGCCCTATGACGCCGTTGCCCGGGTAGACCAGTCCGACGGCGAGCTTGCGCGGCTGGCGCATCTGCTGAAGGACCGTTTCCACGGAGACCTTGTCCTCCTTGCCTCCGTTTCCGTAGAGGCGGTCGACGTTCTGGCGGAGAATCTCTTCATGTTCGGGCATGTCGATCATGTAGGTGAAGTTGAGGAAAAGCGCGACTACCTCGCGGCAATGCACCGGACGGATGCCCATCCAGTTTCCCGCGGGACCGCCATCGGGTTGGTCTGGGTCGCCTCCATAGAGAGAAAAGCTGATCTCCCAGCCGTGAACGATCGCCTCGAGCTTGGCCCAGAACGGGTCACTGGAGACGATGCTGAACTCTGCTGCGGCAAGTTCCCCGGCTGTCAGCTCACGGATTTCGACAATACGTCCCGATTCCGTGCGGGCAAAGCAGACCCGTTGCGTTGCGGGCAGTTCTCCGTAGAAGTCTGCGAAGGCCGGGATACGGTCGAAATAGGCCAGGTCGAAAAACTCTCCGTCGGCCTGCGTCGCGATGCGTGCGCGGATGAGCACGTCGGTGAGTTCCCGCGGCGAATAGAAACGCACGTGAAGCCGTCCGTCGTCGGTCCCCGAGACCTGAAGCGGCGCCGAGGTGTTGAACGAACGTTGAGTTGCGTCGGTGTAGACCGTTTTGGACTCCCCGTCCTGAAGAATATATCCCGTGCCGATCCGCTCGAGGGCCTGCTCGGTGATGTGGATCGTAGCCGACGCATCGTCAGGATGTGTCACCTCTGTACGGATATGCCCGATGTGGTTCGGGGTGACTCCTTCAAGCGAGAAGTCGTATGTGCGGCTTTCGGTATGCCCGCGATAGTTTCGGGTCGTCAGCTCGACCGTCCCGTCGAGCATAGCTCCGTCGACGGTCGGAGGAAAACAGTACGAACGGGCCTCGTCGAGGTCCAGCGTGATCTCTGCTCCGTCGCTGGAGCCGTCGAAGGTGCCGTTGGCCGAGAATCCAGTGCGAAACCGCGGGGTATCGAGCCGTACGCTCAAGCTCTGGAGCGCCGTCTCGACGTAGAGACTGTTGAACGAGAATTCGAAGTCCGTGCGTCCGATGATACGGCGCTGCACGGGGTCCTCCTCCATCTGGGGCACAAGTACATACCCCCGGTCTCCGGCCTGCGCGACAACCCGGAACGGCGTCTGCGAGTAGAAATATTCCGCCGTGAGGGGTTGTTGCAGGTCAGACGGGAAGCAGAGCCACTGGTCGTCGATGCGCGCGATCTCGCGGATCGTTGCCCGATCGGCTTCGGCATCGCCCCGTACGCCCAGTACCAGAAGGCGATAGGAACCTTCCTGAAGCCCTTCGATGCGGATTTCCGACGACGTGGCGTTGTATTGCCCTTTGATTCCCGGGACCGCCGTCCCGCTGTCGTCGACCACGCAGAATGCCACACGGTCATAGTCGGCCTCCTGGCGCAGGTCGCTGCGTGAGTTTTGATTGTCGTATCCGACGTACTGGAGCCGGAAGCTCATTGCGTCGCTTCCCGGTGAGCCGGCGGTTGGCATTTCGTCGGTCCGGCATCCTGTCAACAGGGCCAAGCAGCCCAAGAAAATAGACGCTATTCTGTTCATTTGCTTTTTATTTTGTATTTTTGTGCAAGGAGTTCTCGCGCTGCTCCGGTATCGGCTCTTGCGTTCCTCCCATTGCGGGCGCAAAAATACAAACCCGGAATAACTCCTGGTGTAACATTTGTTACGGATGGATTCAAGTGTTTGTCAATCAATATGCTATGAGTGCTGAAATTCTCGGTATGCCTTTGTTCCGCGGATGCGACCGGGCGATCGTAGAGGAGTTGCTCGACAAAATGCCCGGACGTTCTGCTTCCTATTGCAAGGGCGAGTTTCTCGCTTTGCAGAACGATCCCTGCCGGTCGCTGTTCCTTTTGGAAGAGGGCCGTGTCCAGGCGCTGATCACCAGTGAGGAGGGACGTGAACTCACCTTCGATGTGCTTACGGCTCCCGATGTGCTCGCCTCGCCGTTCCTCTTCAGTTCCGAGGCGCTCTATCCGGTTTCGATCGTGGCGCGCAGTGACTGTCGGGCGTGGATCCTTAGCCGGGAGTGTGTACGGAGTCTCCTCGAGCAGGACCGTGCTGTGCTGCACAATTTCCTGACCATCCTCTCTGATCACAGCATCTTTCTGAGCATCAGACTCAAGGAGTTCGCCCTGCAGACCCTCTCCTCGCGGCTTTTGGGCTACCTCGAAAAGAACGGTGCGATACAGAACCTCCAGCAGACGGCCTTCGTTCTCGGGGTGACGCGCCCGTCGTTGTCACGGGCTCTGGCACAGTTGGTCCGCCAGGGGGTGATCCGCCGTACGGCGGAGGGGTATGTCCTTGTATAACCGCTCCCCGTGTCGAGTGCCTGCCGGTCTTCGTTCAATGGAAAACAGACAGGTCCATTGATTTCGGACAGAGCGGGGTGTTTGCAATCCGGAAGACCGGAAGGACTGTCGTCGGATACTTTTTGAAAAGTTCGCGAAAATCCCGGCTGCATATAAATGAAATCCCCATGCAAATCATCAATTTGCATGGGGATTTTTGAATGTATTATGCCGTGTGTGCAGATACCGATGCGATCAGAATCCGGCAAATCCTGCGCGGCGCATCATTCACAAAGCGGCCGTGTTCCCTATGGCACGAGTTCGAACTCTGCCGATTTCACATTTTTCGAGTCGGGACCGCACATGACGCAGAAGGTCCCGGGTTCGACGACATATTCGAGATCGGCATTATAGAAGCCCAGCTCATCCTTTCCCAGGGTGAATGATACTTCGGTCTCCTCTCCGGGCTGGAGGAATACCTGACGGAAGCCCCGGAGCTCCTTGACCGGCCGTGTCACTGACCCTACCAAATCCCGCAGGTAGAGTTGAACGGTCTCTTTCCCGGCACAGCTTCCGGTATTTCGGACCGTGGTCTTGACGACCACCTCCTCGTCGAGGCCCCACTCGCGCTTCTCGAGCGTCGGGGCGTCGATTTCAAAGGTCGTATAGCTCAGTCCGTACCCGAACGGATAGGCAGGTTCGAAATCGATGTCCTGGTAGCAGCAGGTATACCCCCTCTGTTTGCTCTCGGGACGTCCGGTGCTCTTGTAGTTGTAGTAGATGGGAATCTGCCCGATGTGTGCAGGGAAGGTCATCGGCAGCTTCCCGGAGGGGTTGTAGTCGCCCGACAGGACATCCGTAATGGCGTTCCCGGCCTCGGTCCCGAGCCACCAGGTCAGCAGCACGGCATCGGAGTGGGCTGCCGCCTCGTCGAAAATCATCGGGCGACCGCCCATCAGCAGCGTGACCACCTTCTTGCCGGTTCCCTTCAGTGCGCTGACCAGCTCCTGATGCTCTTTCGGGATCGAGATGTCGGCTTTCGATTTGGCCTCTCCGCTGTGGAAGTAACGCTCGCCGACGGCAACGACTATGATATCGGCACGGCGGGCGGCATTCAGGGCCTGCGGCAACTGCAGCCGGTTGGTCTCCAGGTCGTATCCGTCGGCGTAGATGACGTTCGACTTCCCGTAACGGGCCTCGAGGCCCTCCCTGACGGTTACCATCTCCTCCACGATGCCTTCGTTGGCCCACGACCCCCGCATGTCGACCTTCGAGTCGGCCAGGGCGCCGATCAGGGCGATCTTGCCCTTGAAATCCTTCAGCGGGAGCGCCGCGTTGTCGTTCTTGAGCAGTACGACGGATTTCTTCCCCGCTTCACGCGCGAGCATTCTCAGTGAGTCGCAAAGCACCGTTTGCGCCTCCCGCTCCGGGTCGCAATAGCGGAACGGGTCGTCGAAGAGCCCCAGCTGGAACTTCTTCAGCAGGATACGGCGCACGGCATCGTCGACGTATGCCTCGGGCACCTCTCCCTTTTCGACAAGCTCCTGCAGCCCGGAGACGTAGGCCCGGGACTCCATGTCCATGTCGCAACCGGCAAGGATGGCGGCCCTGGCGGCCTCCTGGAGGTCGGGAACGTATCCGTGGGCGACCATCTCCCCGATGGAGCCCCAGTCCGAAACGGTTACGCCATTGAATGCCCAGTCCCCCTTGAGCAGCTGGCGCTGGAGGTACGTGTTGCCGGTCGCCGGGATTCCGTTAAGGTCGTTGAAACTGTTCATGAAGGAGGCCGCGCCGCTCGCAACCGCAGCCCGGAAGGGCGGCAGATAGATTTCGTGGAGTGTCAGCAGCGACATGTCCACGGTGTTGTAATCCTTGCCGGCGATGCAGGCTCCGTAGGCGGCAAAATGCTTGGCACAGGCCATGACGGTCGATACGTCTGCCAGGGACTTGCCCTGGAATCCCTCGACGCGGGCCTGGGCGACATGGGTCCCATACCAGGTGTCCTCACCGGCACCCTCCATGACACGGCCCCAACGGGCGTCGCGACTGATGTCCATCATCGGGGCGAAGGTCCAGTGCACCCCTTGGGCTGCGGCCTCCCGGGCGGCTCCCGCAGCGGTCCGCCGTATGAGGTCGAGGTCGAAGCTGGCCGCCTCTCCGAGGGGGATGGGATAGATGGTTCTCATGCCATGGATGACGTCGAGCCCGAAGAGCAGCGGAATCCGCAACCTCGACTGCATGGCGTACTCCTGGAGTTCCCGGGTCTGGTGTGCCCCCTTGATGTTGAGCATGGAACCCACCCGTCCTTTTTTGATTTGTTCGATTTTCGTCGTATCGTCGATGACAGGGCCTGTAGCCTGGTAATTCCCCGTGTACTGGTTCAGCTGTCCGATTTTCTCCTCCAGGGTCATGAGCGACAGGACGGAGTCTACTTTGTGTGCATAGGGTTCCTCGATCGCCACCTCGCGGAAACGGTCGCCCGACGAGCATCCGCAGAGGAGCAGCAACAGCGCACACAGGGTCATTCGATGGGTTTTCATGGTGTCAGTCCGATAATCAGTCAATAATTTGATGGTTCCGGCGGGACGCCGATTCGTACGGATGGCCCGGGCGTCCGGGCCGGAACAAATATGATGTAATATAGCGATTATTTTTGATATACCCTTACGTAATCGACTTCGAGAACTTTCGGGAAGCCTGTCGGGTCAATTCCTTTCGCCCCGCCCCAGTTGCCGCCGATGGCAAGGTTCAGCAACAGGTGGAACCGTTTGTCGAACGGCCAACTTTCGTATCCCTTGCCTTCGTTCCTGAAGGTATAGATCAGTTGCCCGTCGACGTAGGCTCGCCAGGAAATTTCGTCCCATTCGAGCGTGTAGTTGTGGAACTCGGAGAAGCAGTCGGCAATGTCGACGCGCCCGCTGAACTGTGTGCCGATCATGTGGTTGTATGTTTTGCAGTGGGCTGTTGCGACGATCTCCTCGGGCTCGTACCCGACATTCTCCATGATGTCGATCTCGCCGCTGTCTGGCCATCGCCCGTACTCCCAGTCGGTCGGCAGCATCCAGATGGCCGGCCAGGTTCCCTTGCCGGTGGGGAGTTTTGCCCTGACATCCACCTTGCCGTAGAGCCAGTCGCCCTTGCCTTTCGTGATGAGGCGCGCCGAGCTGTACTCCTTGCCTTCGATCGGCTCCTGACGGGCGGTGATCTTCAGTGTTCCGTCGCTTACATAGGCGTTGTCGGCATCGGCTTCGGTGTAGTGCTGTGCCTCGTTGTTCCCCCAGCCGTAGGAGTTTCCTTCGGTGTCGTACGACCATTTTGTGGGGTCCGGAAGCCCTTCGTAATCGAACTCGTCGCTCCATACCAGCGACCAACCCTTCACACTCTTCTCGTAACGGGTGCCGAAACGGTCGGTCACGACCACCTTGATGTCCGATGTCGGATCGGCGACCGTCCCCCGGAACAGGTGTGAGGTCTGCCCGTAGGAGAGCCAGCCATGGAGTTTGTTCCCGCCCGGAGGATAGAGCCCCTCCGAATAGGGGTCGACGCCCCAATACTGCTCCATCTCGCCCACATACCTGTCACCTTCGTAGAGTTCGACCTTCCAGGCTGGATCGTAGTTGTAGACGTTGGCGATGACGTGTAGCCCTTCGGTGTAGACCTTGAACTGGTCGTTGCGGTCGTGTCCGGCCCCTTTGAAGTACCACTTGATGTCGTCACCATCTATCTCATAGACCGTATAACCCTTGGGGTTGCCGTCGAGTCCGACCTCCCCCTGCCACCAGGCGCCGCTCGCCGCACCGTGCGTATGCTCGAAGATGTGATCCGAGACCAGGGTGTTCCACTGGATGTGGCTGTGTCCCGCCATGATGTGGGCATTGTACCCTTCGAGTACCTTGTAGAGTGCCTGGTTGTTCATTACCGAGTTGCGCATGAGCGTCAGCCCTTCGGCGGAGGGCGTATCCCCGTAGCGGGTCGGGATATGGAGCCCGAGGATGACCGTGCTGCCCTTCTCCACCGAGGCGAGGTCCTGCTCGAGCCACGACAGCTGCTCCTCGGTAACGTATCCGATGTAATGGTACGAATCTCCGTAATAGAAGACGTCTTTCAATGCGACGTAGTGGATTTGCCCGACATTGAACGAGTAGTGCGAGGGCCCGAAATTCCGGCAATAGGTTTTGTCCGAGAGCTCGTTGCTCCGCTCGTTGTAATCCATGTCGTGGTTCCCGATCACGTGGTAGAATGGAATGCCGAGCGGTGCGATGCAGTTTTTGTACGCTTCGATCAGGTTCGGGCGGTCGAAGACATTGTCTCCGGCGCTCATGGCGATCACCGGCGTGTCGTATTGCCCGATCGTGCTCTTCAGATCGGCCACGACCTCGTCGAGCTGTGCGAACTCCTCCTCCAGGAGCACCTGGGGATCGGCCCAGACGATAAACGTGTGGCGTGTTTGGTCACGGCGGCTCCGTTCAAGGGCGAAGTCTATTTTCTGGCTTGCCTGGCTTTTGTCTATCTCCTTGTAGAATACCGGCACACAGCGGTCGTATGTCCGGTGCTCGTATCCAGAGGGGAGCGAATAGTAGACATAATCGGCCAGGTCCGAGGTCTGCAGTTCGTAACCTCCTTTTTTGTCGGTGACGACGATCGTCTTTCCGTCCGTTACCTGAACTCCGCAAACCGGTTTGCCGGCATCATCGCAGATTCTTCCCCGGACGGTGATGTGGGGATTCCCTGCCGAAAGGGAAAGATAAAGGAACGCGAATAGGACCGAAAAAAGATATTTCATCGTTTTCATGGTATTTTCTTTTTTTGTTGAAGGCGGTCAACGGGGATTGCCGCTGGCCGCCTTCGAGCGCCTTGTTGGCTCTCTACGCCGTTATTTGAGCAGCCACATCAGTTCGTTCGTGCCGTCGTAGCCGTTTTCGAACTGCCGTTTCAGGGCTGCGTCGAGATTCGCGAAGTTGGTCTTCGTCTCTCCCTCCGGATATTGCCAACGGGTCGGGAAACCCTCCTTGTTGTCGATGTTAAGGCTTGTGTTCGGGTCGTTCGGGAAGACCGGGTAGCCGGTTCGGCGAACCTCCATGTATGCATCGTATCCGTCCTGAAGGAATTTGATCAGGTACTTTTGCATCCAGATCTGCTCGAGCCGCTCCTCTTTCGATGCGGCATAGGCTGCCGGGCCTTCGAAATAGGAGGCGATGTATGCATCGTCGATCGGCATGCCGTGGTTGTACCTGTTTTCCGGATCGAATGAGGCCACCATGGCAAGAGCCGCCTTCACACCGTTCTCGTAGTAGCTTTCCGCATTACCGGTTGTCCATCCCAGTTCGATTGCCTCGGCAATGATCAGGCACTGTTCGGCGTATGTGAGGTGCAGGTAGGGATCACCGGCCTGTTCCTCGATGTAGCGTTCGTTGATGGGCGAGAACTTGCCCTGCTGGAACTCCGCAGCCGATTTGGTAAAGTCTGCCGCGGTATTGGTTCCCACGTAGGCGTTGAACTCCTCCTCGGTCTTCCCGGCTTCGAGTTGTGCCGGGGCCGGTTCGGCAAAGTAGAACAGGCGGCGGTCGGAGAGCCGTTTCAGTTCGTCGACAACCAGCTCGCTGACGGTCGTGTAGGGATTGAACAACGTCTGGTTATACAACGGATGCCACGTGCCGGAAGTCGTGGTGTAGACGAGCTGGAGGTTGTCGTCGTTGCTCTCCAGCAGGTTGCCGGCCTTGACGATGGCGTCGAACTCGGCTTTCTGTTCCGCGGTGATCTTTTTGCTCAGCGAGAGGAGTACCTTCAGCCGCAAGGCATTGGTAGCCTTGCGCCATTTGGCTACGCTTCCGGAGTAGATGAGATCGCCCGTGAAGTCGCGGCCTGCGGCAAAATATGCTTCGGCGGCCTCCAACTCTGCGAGTACGGATTTGAATACCTCCTCCTGTGTATCGTATTTCGGGGTTACGTGTCCCTCTTTGCCCTTCCCGGCCTCGGAGTAAGGGATGTCACCGGTGCGCATTGTCAGGATATAGGCATTGTATGCTTTCAGGAATCCGGCCAACCCTCTGTAGGAGGACTCGTATTCCGTACCCTGGGCGTATTCGATCATCTGGTCGTAGTTGGGCCACAGCGTGTAGGAATCGAAACTGCATCGCCCTATGCTGTTGTACTGGGTGTCCATTGCCCCCTCCGAGAGGTAGGCAACATATTTCGGCAGGGCGCTGTAGCTGATGTAGGCTTTTGCGTCGCCGCCACTTTTGAAAGTGCTCAACTCTACCCCGGTTGCCAGCATGGCGGCAGTCGCTTCCGTCGTGCTGTCGGGGTTCGTGTTGTATTCGTCGAATTTGGAGCACGAGGCGAATACCGTCGATACGAAAAGTGCCGTATATATGATCTTTTTCATCGTCAATCCAGATTAGAAGGTGAGTTTAACATTGAATCCGATATAGCGGATGGAGGGGTCGGCAAAATCTTCCGAACCGCCGTCGGGGTCCGAGTATTTGAAGTCCTTGGCCCACAGGAAGAGGTTCTGTCCGACGAAGGAGACCGTCGCGGACTTAGCCCACCCCTTCACGAGGCGCTGCGGCAGCCGGTACGAGAGCGAGAGCTCACGCAGCTTGAAGAAGGTCGTGGAGTAGAGGTCTGCCGGGCATCCCGAGCCGCCCCAGGCGACTCCCGAGTGCATGTCCTTGATGTATTGCTTGTAGGTCGTGTACACGTCGTTGGGCGCAAATACCCGGGTGTCGGAAAGCACGTTGCCATAGGAGTCGTATTCGACCGTTCCGGAGACGATCTTCACGCCCTTGCCGAGGAAGTTGGCGCTTCCCGGGTTGGCCGTATCGGCGGCACGCTCGGCCGTAAGGGTGCCCGGATGGGCGCCTGCGCTCCACATGTAACTCTCGGTCATCGTGTTGGCAAGGCCGCCCACACGGCCGTCGAACGAAACGCTCAACGAGAAGTTCTTGTAGTTCACGTTGGTCGAGATGCCCCACGTCCAGTCCGGATCATAGTAGCCGACGCAGCTGTAGAACGGATTGTACTGGATGCGCCCGTTGCTGTAGATGTGGTTCCCCTCCGGGTCGCGTGCGTAATCCTTCAGCGAGTAGGCGTCGACGCGGTTGCCGACCTTCACCCACGGCTTGTCGGAGGAGTACTCCTCATCGAGCTGCTTGTAGTAGCGGGCGTATTTCGACCAGTTGGCCGAGATGTTCCACTCCCAGTCCTTGTTGCGGATCGGCGTGGCCGTCAGAGCGATTTCCCAACCGCGGCGGACGATCTCCTCGTCGGAGTTCACGTAGGCGCTGGTGTATCCCGAGGCCGAAGAGATGGAACCGTAGACCAGGAAGTCATACATGAGTTTGTTGAAATAGGTGACATCCACGCTCAGGCGCTTCTTGAGGAACATGGCCTGCGTACCGATCTCGTAGGTCGACGAGGCTTCGGGATTCACGTCGCCTTCGGTCAGCGAGGTCGGCATCTTGGCCGAAGCGGCCGTTCCCCAGGCGGGGTTGGTCACCGTGAAGTTGATGTTGGTGGCATAGATGCCTGCCGGGGTCTTCGATACGGTCCACGAACCGCGGAACTTCCACATGTCGAGCCAGTTCCTCGTGGCGTCGGGCAGTAGCTCGGAGACTACGAAGCTTCCCGAAACGGAGGGGTAGAGGTAGGAGCGGGTCGAAGCCGGAAGGGTCGACGACCAATCGTTACGCAGCGTGGCGTCGAGGTAGACCATGCTTCTCCACGACAGACCTACGCGTCCGTAGATCGAGTTTACCTGCCGCTTGTAGATTGTGGAGCCCACGTTGGCCGGGTCCACCGAAGCCTTCAGCGAGAAGTATCCCGGTACGGAGATTCCGTTCACTGTATTGCCCCACATCGAGTCGTCCTGGTTGTAGAAGATGTTGCCGCCGACCATTCCTTCGACGCGGAAGTCTCCCCACGTCTTGTCGGCACTCAGCATCAGGTCGGAGTTGATGCTGTAACCCGTGTTGCGCCCCGTGGCATAGGCTCCGGTGTCCTTGCCGATCCAGGTGGCGCCGTCACCGGCCCCGGTGTTGCCCGTCGTGACGAACGAGCCCTTTGAAACGCGGATGTCCTCGCGTCCCACGTAGAAGTCAATACCCGTGCGGAATACGGCCTTCAGCCACGGCGTGAACTCGTAGGTCGCACCGAACGAGGAGTTGAAGATGTCGCGGTTGATCGACTTCGTACGCTCGTAGCGGTCGTAATAGGGGTTGTTGTGGGTCGATTTGTAGGTGAAGTTCTGCTCCTCGTCGGGGATGAGCCAGTAGTTGTCCTTGTAGTCGCGGATGTCGTAGTCGGCGGCCGTCCAGATCAGCAGGGTGTACATGGGGTCGTACGAGGTGTAGCCGTTGAACCCGATGTGCGGGGAGGTCTGCTTGTGGTAGGCCATGTTGACATCCAGCTTGAATTTCTTCATGTTGATGTTGCCTCCGAAAGTCACCCCGTATTTGTCATAGACGCTGTTCGGATACTGGCCCTTGTTTTCCGTCCAGTTGAAGGAGGTCCTCAACGATGCGATCTTGCCCTGGTAGGCCACGCTGAGGGTGTTGTTCGTTACGTAGCCCTGCTCGAGGAAGTTCTTGAAGTTGTCCTTCCCGACCGGCAGGTATTCATAGTCGCGGTACTCCTTGGCATGGGGGTCCCACTGCGTGCGGATCGTGCCGTCAAGCGGTGCACCCCAGCTTTCGTCGGAGTTCATGTCGTAAGCGTAGTTCGTGCCGCGGCCGTAGGCGGACTGTTTCTCGGGAATGGCGAGGAAGCCGGCCTGAAACATGGTGTTCGAGGAGAGGGTCACGGTCATTCCGCCCTCTCCGTCGGCGCCGTTTTTCGTCGTCACCATGATGGCGCCGCTCGCACCGCGGTATCCGTAAAGTGCCGATGCCGTGGCTCCCTTGAGCACGTCGATGGAGGCGATGTCCTCGGCGGCGATGTCGCGCAGCGACATGTTGGCGTAGGGAACACCGTCGATGACCAGCAGCGGCTCTTCGCCACGCAGCGAGATCGAGGGGGCATCGCCGAAGTCCGAGGAGTTGAATACCGTCATGCCGGCGATCTTTCCCGTAAGCGATGTCCCGACGTCGACACCCTGTACCTTTTGCAGGCTCTCGGCCGAAACCTTCTGTACCGAATATCCCAGCGCCTTCTCTTCACGTTTGATGGCGAGGGCCGTTACCACGACATCGTCCAGTGTGTTGGCGGCATCTTTCAGGCTTACGTCGATCGGAGCCGTGTTCCGTACCGTAATGTATTGGGGTTCCATGCCCAGGAAGGAGAACACAAGCGTCTCTCCGATGTTGGCGGAGATGGCATAGTTTCCTTCGGCATCGGTGATATCGCCGCGGGTAGTCCCATCGATGAATACGGCGGCCCCGGCGAGGGGTTGTCCGTCACTTGCGTTTGATACTTTTCCTTTAATAACGGTCTCTTGTCCGAAACCTTGAACGGAAATCAGTATCAAAAAGATGATAGCGATAATTCTGTTCATGTTAAGTTAGGTGTTTTGAGTGAATAAAAAAGTATTGACTACACCCAAAATTACAGAAATGATGTCCGTTTGGCCTAATTATCGCCCCCTGCAAAACTTGTGCAGGGGAATTCCTGCGGGGGAATCCACCCCTG
>DXGO01000125.1 GCA_019113885.1 Candidatus Alistipes intestinipullorum
ACGGCGATGTAGGAGCACATGCCGAAGAAGAAGGCGAAGACCATGTTGTCGATGAAGATCGACCGGATAAAGATATTCAATGCTTCCATATGCTATCCTCCTATTTTTCCTGTAAGTCCTTGTTGCGCGAACGATGCACCCAGATGATGCAGCCCACGATAATCAGGGCCATCGGCGGGAAGAGCATCAGGCCGCAGTTCGAATAGAATCCGCCTTCGGTCATGTACCAGCTTTCGGGCACGATGCGGAACCCGAGCAGGGAGCCCGAACCGAGCAGTTCGCGGAAGAAGGCCACGATGACCAGGATCATACCGTACCCCAGGCCGTTGCCGATACCGTCGAGGAACGAAGCCCAGGGCTTGTTGCCCAGCGCGAAGGCCTCGACGCGGCCCATGACGATACAGTTGGTGATGATCAGTCCGACGTAGACCGACAGCTGTTTGGATATCTCATAGACGAAGGCCTTGAGCACCTGGTCGACGAGGATCACCAGCGCGGCGATCACGACGAGCTGGACGATGATGCGGATACGCGACGGCACGCCGTTGCGCAGCAGCGACATCACGAGATTCGAAAAGGCCGTGACGACCGTCACGCTCAATGCCATGACGATGGCGGGCTTGAGCTGCACCGTGACGGCCAGGGCCGAACAGATACCGAGGATCTGTACGATAACGGGGTTGTTTGCCGAGAACGGCCCCGTCAGATATTTCATGTTCTTGGCCGAAAACAAAGGCTCTTTTTCCATCTTACTCATTGTTTTCCACATTTTCTACGTTAGACACTTCCGCCGGAGCCTCGGCCTGACGTTTCGATTCCAGCAGCGGCAGGTAGTTCTCCAGGCTGTTGCGGAGCATCGCCGTCACGCCGTCCGAGGTTTTCGTTCCGCCCGTGATGGCGTCGACCTCGTGGGCAGGGTCCTTGGCGCCACCCTTGCGCAGCGTCACCGAGACGAACTCGTCGCCCTCGAAAATCGTCTTGCCGATGAATTTCGACTGGTACTTCGTCGTGGCGATTTCGTCGCCCAGGCCCGGGGTCTCGCCCTTGTGGGCCATGATGATGCCGGCGACGGTATTCATATCCTTCTCCAGCGCCACGTAACCCCACACGGGGCCCCACAGGCCCATGCCCGTTACGGGGATAACCACACGGCTGTCCTTGGCCTCGAAGATCGGGAACTTCCCGTCGGCGAATGCGGCCGGCAAGTCGTTCAGCAGCGTGAAGACGTTCTCGCCCTCGACGCGCTGACCCTCACGATCGATCACATAGGCATCGATCACGTCGTCATAGCTGACAGACTGGATCAACTCCTCGGCCGCAACACCCTGCTTCTGGGCATCGCCGGCGTAGAGCGACAGGAGGATCGACTTCTTCTTCTCGTTGAGTTCGTTCTCCGACTGACGTTTCTGGAGCCCCAGGGCGGCCAGCGCCAGCAGCGTGGCCACGATGACGACCATTACCGTCGAGTACAGGATGATATAGGCGTTGCCGTTCGTATCGCTGAACATCCCCTTCTTCTTCGGCTCGGTGATCTCCGTGAACTCCGAAGCGGGAGCCGAGCAGACGGGGCATGTCGCGGGTGCGGCGTCTCCTTCATGGATGTAGCCGCAAACATTGCATTTGAATTTTTTCGTTGCCATGGTGTCTGCCTATTTTGCGAGTTTGACACGTTTCTTGCGGCGCGAGATATTGGCCTCGACCACGTAGTAGTCGACCAGCGGCGCCAACGCATTCATGAAGATGATCGAAAGCATCATGCCTTCGGGATATGCGGGGTTGACCACGCGGATCAGCACGGCAAGCGCTCCGGTCATAAAGCCTACGATATATTTTCCCTTGTTGGTCTGGGCCGAGGTCACGGGGTCCGTAGCCATGAAAACCGCACCGAAGGCGAAGCCGCCGACGATCAGGTGCCACCAGGCCGGATACTCCGTCACGCCGATCCACTGGAAGAAGTATCCCATGGCCAGTCCGCCGACGAATACCGATACCATCGTACGCCACGAGGCGATGCCCGTGATGAGCAGGATGGCGGCGCCGATGAGGATCGCCAACGTGGAGGTCTCACCGAACGAACCGGGGATCATGCCCAGGAAAGCGTCCAGCGGCGAATATGCCATCGTGCCGGTCGAGCCGAGCTGTTCGAGGGCCGTGGCGCCGGTGATGCCGTCGACATGCGCGCCCATCATCGTCCAGTCGGAGTACCAAACGGTTTCACCCGACATCGAGGGCGTGTAGGCGAAGAAGGCGAAGGCGCGGGCCAGCAGTGCGGGGTTGAAGACGTTCATGCCCGTACCGCCGAATACCTCCTTGCCGAAGACCACGGCAAATGCCGTCGAAAGGGCGACCATCCACAGGGGCGTGGAGACTGGGAAAATCATCGGGATCAGGAGTCCCGTCACGAGGAAGCCCTCGTTGACCTCATGGCCGCGGGCCTGGGCGAAGCCGAACTCGATGGCCAGGCCGACGATGTACGACACGCAAACCATCGGAAGCACGCGGACCAAGCCGTAGAAGAATGCCTGGAATCCCTCGAGTCCGACCTGTGCGCCGGTCCACCAGCATCCGAAGAGGAATGCGGGCATCAGGGCCACAATGACCATGATCATCGTACGCTTCATGTCGTTGCAGTCGCGGATGTGCGCACCCTTTCTGGTGGTGGTGTTGGGTACGAAAAGGAATGTTTCGAAGGCCTCGAACGTCGATGCCAGGAAGCTCAGCTTTCCCCCTTCGGAGAAGGTGGGCTTCATCTTGTCCACTAAATTACGTAATGCGCTCATCGTTTATGCCTCCTTAATCATTAAGTTAATACCGTCGCGGATAATCTGCTGGATCTCGATCTTCGAGGGATCC
>DXGO01000126.1 GCA_019113885.1 Candidatus Alistipes intestinipullorum
GATCTTCGCCGACGCCGAATACTTCTCCGTCGGGACGATCGACACCAAGCAACTGCTCGACTACGCCCGCCGCCGCGGACTGGAGGTCGAACAGATCAAGAAACTCATTCCCAACAACCTCTGACAAACGAACATGAACGTAGTCGACATAATTCACGAAGCGATCGCATCGAAACGTACGCGCTTTGCCTTCGAACTCCTGCCGCCGCTCAAGGGTGACGGCATGCAGAAGATCTTCGCCGCCATCGAGCCGCTGATGCCCTTCGACCCGGCCTACATCAACATCACCTTCCACCGCGAGGGGATCAAGGAAACCGTGCGCGAGGACGGCAGCGTCGACTGGCACATCGCCCGCCGGCGCCCCGGGACGGTCGGCATCTCCGCGGCCATCCAGCACCGCTACGGCGTGGAGGTCGTGCCGCACCTGATCTGCGGGGGACTCTCGAAATACGACATCGAGGACACGCTCATCGACATGGATTTCCTCGGCCTGCACAACGTCCTGGCCCTGCGCGGCGACAAGTCGCAGAACGAACGCCGCTTCATGCCCCATCCGCAAGGACATGCGCACGCCATCGACCTCGTGCGGCAGATCGCCGACATGAACCGCGGGAAGTTCATCGACGGCGAGGTCGAGGAGTGCCACCACTCGAAATTCTCGATCGGCGTGGCCGGGTACCCCGAGGTACACTTCGAGGCCCGCGACCTCACCTCCGACATCGCCCACCTCAAGGCCAAGGTCGATGCCGGGGCCGGGTATGTCGTCACGCAGATGTTCTTCGACAACCGCTGCTTCTTCGACTTCGTGCGCCGTTGCCGTGAGGCCGGTATCACGGTGCCGATCATCCCCGGGCTGAAACCCATCTCGACGCTCCGCCATCTGGAGGTGCTGCCCGAGACCTTCAGCGTAAAACTCCCGGAAGCGTTGGTGCGCGAGGCGCAAGCTCACCCCGACCACGTGCGCGAGGTGGGTATCGAATGGACCATCGCCCAAAGCCGCGAACTGATGCAGGCCGGCATCCCGGTGCTGCACTATTATACCATGAGCCGCACGACGAATATCCAGCAGATCGTCAAGGCCCTTTTCTAAGTAAAACCCCTATCCGACATGATGGACCCCGTCACCTTCCGCCGCCACCTGCACGCACATCCGGAACTCTCGTTCCAGGAGCACGCCACGGCGGACTTCATCTCCCGGCAACTCGCCGAACTGGGCGTCGAACAACGCCCGGTGGCCCGAACCGGTATTCTGGCGACCCTTCGGGGCGGGAAAACCCCGGAGAGCAACCGACGCACCGTGGTGCTGCGCGCCGACATCGACGCCCTGCCGATCGTCGAACAGACCAACCTGGCCTGGCAGTCGCAAAACCGGGGCGTGATGCACGCCTGCGGACACGACATCCATGCCGCCGTCCTGTTCGGCGTCGTGCAGCAGCTGGCCGCCGAGCGCGACTTCCGCGGCACGGTGCTGGCGCTGTTCCAGCCCGGCGAGGAGTGCAACCCCGGCGGTGCGTCGCTCGTGCTGGCCGAAAAACCTTTCGAAGGGTATGACATCCGAGCCGTCATCGGCGAGCACGTCGAACCGCAGCTGGAGGTCGGAACCCTCGGATTCCGCGCCGGAAAATACATGGCCGCCAGCGACGAGCTGCGCTTCCGCGTCCACGGCGCCGGAGGCCACGGCGCCATGCGCCACCTGCTGAAGGACCCCGTGGCGGCGGGCGCCGAGCTGCTGACCCGCCTGATCGCCCTCAACGGCGAGGAGTGCGTGCTGTCGATCGGCCGCGTAGAGGCCCAGGGCGCCACGAATGTCATTCCCGACGAAGTCTACATGGAGGGGACACTGCGCACGTTCGACGAGCAACAGCGCGGGATCATCCATCGCCGCATCGGTATCATCGCCGCCGACATCGATGCCCGCCACGGCGTCAATACCGACGTGGAGATCAGTCACGGCTATCCCTGCGTGGTGAATGACGAGATGCTCGTAAAACGCGCCGTGACGCTTGCAAAGGCCGACGGGCTCAAGGTCGAGATGCTCCCCTTGCGTACTACGGCCGAGGATTTCGGATTCTATTGCCGCCAGTACCCCTCGATCTTCTACCGACTCGGTGTGGGGGCCGCCGCCGGACGCACCCACACGGCAACCTTCTCGCCCGATGAACGGGCCATCGAAACAGGCATTGCATTCATGCGGCGCCTCGCCCTGCAAATTTTGGAAAAATAACAACCATGAACAAGAAACAACTCCGTGCCGCCAAAGGCCCAAAGAATAACCGCGCGGAGATCATTCTCCACATGCTCCGGGACTTTCCCAATACGCAATTCACGCTGAAATACCTCGCCTCGATCTCGGGCGGCGCCTCGAAAGAGGGCCGGCGCGAGACGTTCGAGATTCTCGGAAGGCTCTTCGATGAAGGGATCGTCGAGGAGTGCTCGCGCGAGAAATACCGGCTCTCGCAGCAGCACCGGCCCCATTACGAAGGGGTAGCCGACATGACACAGTCGGGAGCCATCTACGTGCGCGTCGAGGGGCTCGAGAACGATATCTTCGTCAACCCACGCAACACGGGCAACGCCCTTAATGGCGACCGCGTGGAGGTCTCGATCCTGCACCGCGGCCGCGACGGGCAGTTCGAAGGAGAGGTCACCCGCATCCTCGAACGCAACCGCAAGCCCTATGTGGGCATCGCCGAGGTGGGCGCCCACCAGATTTTCGTACGCGCCGACTCGCGCCGCATGCCCATGGACATCTATCTCCCGAAACGCGACTACCCCGACGTACACGACGGCGAAAAGGTCGTCGTACGCATCGTCGACTGGATACCCGGAAGCAAGAGCCCCGTGGGCGAACTGGTCGAACGGCTCGGCATCGCCGGCAACAACGACACGGAGATGCACGCCATCCTGGCCGAATACGAACTCCCCTACCGCTTCGACCCGGAGGTCGAGGAGGTGGCCAAAGCCATTGACGGCAGCATCACGGCCCGCGAGATCGCCGCCCGCCGCGACTTCCGCCAGGTCGTGACCTTCACCATCGACCCGGCCGACGCCAAGGACTTCGACGACGCCCTCTCGGTGCGCAAGGTACGCGACGGCGTCTGGGAGGTCGGCGTGCACATCGCCGATGTCACGCACTACGTCAAGCCCCACTCCACGATCGACGACGAGGCCGTCGAACGCGGCACGTCGGTCTATCTCGTGGACCGCACCGTGCCGATGCTCCCCGAACGACTCTCGAACGAGCTCTGCTCGCTGCGCCCCAACGAGACGAGTCTCTGTTTCTCGGCCGTCTTCACCCTCAATGAGAATCTCGACATCCTCGACGAATGGTTCGGGCGCACGGTCATCCACTCCGACCGCCGCTTCACCTACGCCGAGGCGCAGGAGGTGATCGAAACCGGCCGCGGAGACTTCGCCGAGGAGATCCTCACACTCAACCGCCTGGCTCAGGAGATGCGTGCCCGCCGATTCAAGGCCGGCGCCATCTCGTTCGAACGCGAGGAGATGAAGTTCCGGCTCGACAAGGACGGCAAACCCCTCGGCGTCTACTTCAAGGAGCAGAAGGAGTCGAACCAGATGATCGAAGAGTTCATGCTCCTGGCCAACCGCCGCGTCGCGGAGTTCTGCGCCCACCGCCAGGGCGAAAAGGGCCGGGCCGTACCCCGCACGATGGTCTTCCGCGTACACGATGCCCCGAGCGAGGAGAAACTCGATCGCTTCCGGCAGTTCATCCTCCGCTTCGGCCACATCTTCAAGGCCTCGAAGGGGCGTGCCGTAGCCAAGGAGATGAACAAGCTCCTCAAGAAGGTCAAGGGATCGACCGAGGAGAACGCCGTCTCGACGATGGCCGTGCGCTCGATGGCCAAAGCCTACTACTCGACCGACAACATCGGCCACTACGGACTCGCGTTCCCCTACTACACGCACTTCACCTCGCCGATCCGCCGCTACCCCGACATGATGGTCCACCGCCTGCTGGCACACTACCTCGACGGCGGAAAGTCGGTCGACAAGGAGCCCGTCGAGGAGCTCTGCGCAAGGGCCTCCGACCGCGAGATCGTCGCCGCCGAAGCCGAACGCGCCTCGATCAAGTACAAGATGGTCGAATTCATGAAGCAGCA
>DXGO01000127.1 GCA_019113885.1 Candidatus Alistipes intestinipullorum
CAGCTGATCGTCACCGAGCGTGAAGAGTTTATTGCCCGCACCAAGGGCACACGCGCCTTCCCGTGGCGTATCTTCGTCATCGCCGAGAATGACATCGAACTGGCCGACAACGACATGGTATACCGCCTGGCATCGCCTTCACGCGTGGCCGACACCTCGTGGATCCGTCCGGGAAAGGTGGCCTGGGACTGGTGGAACGACTGGAACATCCATGGAGTCGATTTCCGTGCCGGCATCAACAATGACACGTATAAATACTATATCGACTTCGCCGCCGAACGCGGCATCGAATATGTGATTCTCGACGAGGGATGGGCCGTGAACAAAAAGGCCGACCTCTTCCAGGTCATTCCCGAAATCGACCTGCAGGAGCTGGTCGACTACGGGCGGGAGCGCAACGTGGGCATCGTCCTCTGGGCGGGATTCTACGCCGTGGAGCGCGACATGGAGCGCGTCTGCAAGCACTTCTCCGAGATGGGCGTCAAGGGATTCAAGGTCGATTTCATGGACCGCGACGACCAGAAGATCGCCGACTTCGTCTACCGCCTGGCCGAGACGGCCGCCCGTTACCACCTGTTCCTCGACCTGCACGGATTCCACAAACCCGCCGGGCTGCAGCGCACCTATCCCAATGTGCTCAACTTCGAAGGTGTCTTCGGCCTCGAGCAGATGAAGTGGTCCGATCCCGACACCGACCAGGTGACCTACGACGTCACGATCCCCTATATCCGCATGCTGGCCGGGCCCATGGACTACACGCAGGGGGCCATGCGCAACGCCACACGCGGCAACTACCGCCCGGTCAACTCGGAAGCGATGAGCCAGGGTACGCGCTGCCGCCAGCTGGCCGAATACGTCATCTTCGAGTCGCCGTTCAACATGCTCTGCGACGCACCGACGAACTACCTGCGCGAGGCGGAGTGCACGCAGTTCATCGCCACGGTACCGACCACGTGGGACGAGACCCGCGGGCTCGACGGACGAGTCGGCGAATATGTCACGATCGCTCGCCGCAAGGGCGACGTATGGTACGTCGGCGGCATGACCGACTGGTCGGCCCGCGAGTTCACACTCGACCTCGGATTCCTGGGCGAGGGAGCATTCTCGGCCGAGGTGTTCCGCGACGGGATCAACGCCGACCGCGCTGCCTGCGACTACAAACGCGAAGTCGTGGAGGTCCCCGCCGACCGGAAAATGACGCTGAATACAGCCCCCGGCGGAGGCTTCGCCATCCGCATCACCCGCAAATAACCCCTGCGGAGGCACTCTTGCGTATCAGACCGCCGGAACGGTTGTTCCGGCGGTCTCGCTTTGCAACGGATGAGACTCCGAAACCTTGCATTGCCCAATCATTTTTCAACGCAAAAGGTTTATTGAATGATTTGTCCTATTTTTGCAGAACAAATTCCACAACATAAAAAACAATCGGACGGCTGCTCTTTTTTGCGATCACAGGTTCAGCCACAGCGTAGGAACGAAAAAATAAATATAAAACCATGACCCCTCAAGAACTCATGCAACTGGCAATACGCCTTTCGGAAGAGAATGTCGAACAGGGTGGCGGCCCCTTCGGCGCTGTCATTGCGCGCGACGGCGAGGTCATCGCCACCGGAACCAACCGCGTGACCCCCGACTGCGACCCGACGGCCCACGCCGAGGTGAGTGCCATACGCGCCGCCGCCCGGGAACTCGGGACCTTCGACCTGAGCGGATGCGAAATCTACACCTCGTGCGAACCCTGTCCGATGTGCCTGGGAGCGATCTATTGGGCCCACCTTGACCGCATCTACTACGGGAACGACCAGCACGACGCCGCACGCATCGGCTTCGACGACGCCTTCATCTACGAGGAGCTGGCGTGCGACCCCTCGCAACGCAAACTCCGCATGCAGGAGCTGCTCCCCGACGAGGCGATCCGCGCCTTCGACCGATGGAGCGAGAAGAGCGACAAGGTCGAATATTGACCCTCGTACGCGCAAAACACAATACACGGGCCCCTCTTTCGAGAGGCCCGTGTTATTTTTCGGACGGCCACACGGTTCAGAACGGCAACGTCAACTGGTCGATCTCGTGGTTGAATGTCAGCCGGTGGTGGGGCGTCAGCCCGTATTCGCGGATTGCCAGGCGGTGTTCGCGCGTCGGGTAACCCTTGTTCTTCGCCCACCCGTACTCGGGAAACTCCTCGGACAGGCGCACCATGTATTCGTCACGGTGGGTCTTGGCCAGCACCGAAGCCGCGGCAATGTCGGCATAGGTCGCATCGCCCTTGACAATGCATCGGTATGGAATATCGAGCGTCGTGCGGAAACGGTTGCCGTCGATGGACAGGAACCCCGGCGCAGGATCGAGCCGCGCGGCTGCCCGCGACATCCCCTCGAACGAGGCGTTGAGGATGTTGATCTCGTCGATCCGCGCCGCGGAAACCGCCTCCACGGCCCACGCCACCGCCTCTCGTTCGATAATCGCCCGCAGGCGGTCACGCTGACGTTCGGTCATCTGTTTCGAGTCGTTGAGCAGCGGGTCGTGGAAGTCCGCAGGCAGCATGACGGCCGCCGCAAAGACGGGTCCGGCCAAGCATCCGCGCCCCGCTTCATCGCATCCGGCCTCCGGAAGTAGGTATTGATACTGATTTTTTAACAACATTTTGTAAAAATAGCTATTATTTCGGCTTTTTGATTATATTTGTCGGTGAAATATCACATACATGAAAATAGACATCGCCCGGCAACCCTTGATACCGGCATTTCTGACTCTCGCGGCTCTTGTCGCCGTGGCGATGTGGAACGTTGATTTCCCGGCACAGCCCGCACCGACGTCATCCCCCTCCGACGGTTCACTCGCATTCACCCTTCCCGAGGTCTGGCTCACACAGTTCCAGTCCGCACATCCCGTTTGGTCGAAATGGATGGCGGCCCTGCTGCTGCTGCTTGCCGGAACGGCGATCGGACGAACAAGCATCCGTTACAACCTCTACTCGGTCTCGACCTGCCTGGCCATTCCGCTCTACGGCTGCCTGGTCAGCAACTTCGTCGTCGGGGACCGTTTTCTGACAGCCGCCCTGGCGGCCGCCCTGTTGACGTTGGCATTCAAGAACTTCAGCCGTTCGTTCTGCAACGGGTTCGGATTCGACGCCATCTTCCGGGCATCCCTCTATCTCGGCATGTTGCCGCTGGTCGATTCCGCAACGCTGCCCATGCTGCTCATGCTTCCATTGGCTATCGTCCTCTTTCACCGCACACTGCGCGAAGCGACGGTCGCCGTTGTCGGATTCCTGCTCCCGGGACTCGTCGTCGCCTACGTCAACTGGGGTGCCGGAGGTGACTTCCTCGCCCCGTTCGTCCTCGCAGCCAAAACGTTCGTCGACGGACTCCCGCTACAACTCTTCACCACGTTGCCCATCCAGCAACTGGCCCTATTGGGCGGTATACTCGTCCTCGACCTGTTGAGCATGTTGTTCTTCTTCTCCGACATCTACGCCGTAGGCACCAAAGCCCGGTTTATTCTTCTTTTTAATATAGGTATCCTTATTCTGTCGGCCGCCACATTGTGCGGCCCCGCAGCCGACCGAGGCGCCATGGCCATCCTGGCCGTTCCCTCCGCCATCCTGTTACCGTTCATGATGGTACGTACCCACCGCCCGGTCTCTTTTATCTTCTATTTGCTGCTGTTGCTCTCGGCAACACTCGGCGTCCTCCTGCAATAATCCCCGATCAATAGGAAAATCGGTTCGCAGCACGCAAAAAACGGGTCTATTTTGATCGTCTACCCCAATTATGCTATTTTTTCTTGTACTATTACAATTTTTAATTATACATTTGGGCCTGAATAAAGGGACGATCCACTTTGTTCGAAAAACTTTAATCACTATTCATTATTATGAAGAATTTTATGGATTCATCGACGCAACAACCGATGATCGTGAAGTACACCGAAACGCTTCACAACGGAATCCAATCTCAGGTCCTCTCGCGCTACGCGGTAGGATACATCCTCCAGGGCACGAAGTACATCTATGATGGAGACCAGCGCCAGGTACTTACCCGCGGTACGGTCTTCTATCTGGGGATCGGCCACCACTATATCGAGAACTGTCCCGAAAACAACCAGCCGTTCGAGCAGATACTCTTCTATTACAGACCCGAAGACCTGCAGCGCATCCTGATGCACCTGAACATCGCCTACGGACTGGACATTTCAAACAGGCATTCGTGTGAGAAGTGCCGCAACACGACCCACGTGGCGATGCCTGCCTGGAATTCGCTCCGCAACTTTTTTGCCAGCACGAACGACTTTCTCCGCGACGAGGATTTCCGTCACGACGAGGCCGCCGAAGACATCAAAATGACCGAACTGATCTACCTGATCGTCTCGCACGAGGATAGCTGCCTGAGGAGCAAACTGCTCAGCAACGTCGACACCGCAAAGAAAAACTTCGAACAGACAATCTTTGCCAACATCTTCAAGGATATTCCGATCGAGGAGCTGGCCCGGCTGACCAACCGCTCACTGACGGCCTTCAAGAAGGAGTTCCGGCGCCACTTCCAGATCCCGCCCCACAAATGGTTCATCCGTCAGCGACTCATGCACTCGCGGTTGCTGCTGATCTCGACCTCGAAGTCGATCTCGGAAATCGGCAATGAATGTGCGTTCCCCAATACGTCGCACTTCATCAAACTCTTCAAAAAAGAGTACCAGATGACTCCCGCCGTCTACCGCCACCAGCACCTCGCATCACGGGAGGAAGAGGCAGACAAAGCAGAAAAGGCTGCAACGACGGTTCGGGTCATGGAACCGGCGATATAACAAAAAAACTTACGATTTTGGCGAATATTAAAAAATTTTAATTACAAATCATCGACCATCGCCATAGCGAAGTGAAAAAATGTTATAAAAGATTTGGTTCTTCATAAAATTCAAATTATCTTTGTGTATCAAATGTGGGATTCTCCCGCTCTCATTAACCTAACTAACCTAACCAGAGTGGCCCGATACCGACGGTATCGGGCCACTTCTTTTCCACCGGGACAGAATTACAACGCGGGCGGAGAGCGTCTGAAAAGGTTGTTTGCCCGGGAATACCCGGGCAACCCGGGGTACCGGATCAGAGGAAGCGACCTCCGAGCCGACGGGCCGTAGCGGAGAGCGTCGGGTCATCGGCCAGCGCACGAAGACGAGCATCCGCCGCACAGCAGGCGGAGATCCGGTCGAGCAAACGATAAAACCGAATTCGGAGCAGCCGGGCAGGAAGCGAAACGACCCCGTGGTCATACTCCTCACCATCGAGCGCAACCAGTGCAGCGGTCCGGAAGGCCCGGAACGCCTCGAGACGGGCCCCGAGGCAAAGATACAGCTCCCCGAGACGCTCGTAGGCCACACTCGCGGCAAAGGCCCGCCGGTCGGCAGCCTCTCCGAACAGGGCGCCCGCCCCTGCGACGCTCCGAGCGGCGGCGGCCGCCTCCCGGGCCAGGTCCCCGACGATTTCATTCCGAAGATCGGGAGCGAGGAAAAGCCGCTCCCCCTGCACACGGGCCACCGGACAGCGGAGCCGCGTGCGCGCCTGAGAATGTTTCATAAGCACAAAATTTCAAAAAAACGACATACGGAAACTTCCGGGACGAAGCCTTCGCGTCAGGGCATGACAAACCCCTGGACACGGTCGGCAACAGACCGGAAATTGCTTTGACGTTTTTATGAAAACTGCTTGAAATGAATCACATGGCAGAGATGAAAAACAGGGCGCACGATAAAATCCGACAGGAAGCGCCGCGACAAAGATAGATTAAAAAAACGCTCCGGCCAAAAAAATCCGCAGGTTTTCACGGCAGAATCTTGCCCCGCGGAAAGAGGGGAGCGTTGGGAATTCTCAATTATTTTTCTTATTTTTGCATCAATTGGAAAATAATGAACTTAAATGCCGAAGTTTTATGACAAGGTAGATGTTCTCAAAAAACCCGGATGGCTGAAGATCCGACTGCACCGTACTCCCGAATGGGCCGAAACGCGGCAAATCATCGAGAAACACCATCTTCATACGATTTGCAGCAGCGGGAAGTGTCCCAACCAGGCCGAATGCTGGAGCCGGAGGACCGCAACCTTCATGATTCTGGGCGACATCTGTACCCGAGGCTGCCGCTTCTGTGCCACGAGGACGGGACATCCCGAAGCCCCCGATGCCGCAGAGCCGCAGCAAGTCGCCGAAAGCGTCTCGTTGATGAAACTGAGGTATGTCGTCGTAACGTCCGTGACGCGCGACGACCTCCCCGACGGCGGCGCCGCACACTGGGCCGCAACCGTGGAGGCAATCCGCTCACAGAACCCCGACGCCGCAATTGAGCTCCTTATTCCCGATTTCGATGCACGGCACGATCTCCTGGATACGGTCATCGCATCGAAGCCCGACATCCTCGGGCACAACATCGAAACCGTCGAGCGCCTGACCCCCGTGGTACGCGCCCGCGCGAAGTACCGGACCAGTCTGGAGACCCTCCGCTACATGAGCAGCCGGGGTGTCGTGACGAAAAGCGGACTGATGGTCGGACTCGGCGAAGACGATGCTGAAGTTTTACAGACCCTGCACGACCTGCGCGAAGCGGGAGTGCGGATCGTAACGCTTGGACAGTACCTTCGGCCTACTCTGGAGCATTACCCCGTCGCGGCGTACATCACTCCCGAAAAATTCGAATGGTACAGGCTTCAAGCGCTGGAGATGGGTTTCAGCTACTGCGCGAGCGCCCCGTTGGTCCGCTCGTCGTACATGGCTGAAGAGGCCCTGCGAAGCGTAAAGAGTTTGTAGCGATGAAAGCCCGTTGCCGAGACCTCGGCCTGATGGAGTACCGCCCCTGTTGGGAGTTGCAGCAAAAGTTGTTCGACACCCTCCTGGAGGCGAAGCGCCCCTGCCGGTCCGAAGGCCCGCAAGCCGTTCCCGAAGAGATCGGGACCGTGCTGCTGGTCGAGCATCCGCCGGTCTACACGCTGGGTAAAAGCGGCCATGCCGAGAACCTGCTCGTCAGCCGCGAGGCCCTGGAGGCCGCCGGAGCGCAGTTCTTCCACATCGACCGCGGCGGCGACATCACGTTTCACGGTCCCGGACAACTGGTTGTCTATCCGATCCTCGACCTCGAACGCATCGGCATCGGGTTGCGCGACTACATCGACGCCCTCGAGGAGGCTGTTATCCGCACGGTGGGCCTGTACGGCATCAAGGCAGGCCGCATCGCCGGGGCTTCGGGGGTCTGGATCGGAGCGGGAGTCACGTCCCACGGTACGGGCCGCCCGCGCAAAATCTGCGCAATAGGCGTGCGTTCTTCCCGTTATGTTACCATGCACGGACTGGCGTTGAATGTCTCGACCGACCTCGCATGGTTCTCGCGCATCAATCCCTGCGGATTCACCGACCGCGGCGTGGCGTCGATCGAATCGGAAACCGGCCGCAAGGTCCCGATGGAAGAGATCAAGACACTGGTTGTGAAACTTTTAAGTGAGGAATTAAATGTTGAAATATATAAATAACCATTCGTATGCCTATAGAAAAACGCTGGGTCGTGAAGCCACAGGGCGACCCCGCGACGGTAGCTTCGTTGGCTGCCGCTCTGCGGATTTCGCCCGTGCTGACCAACCTGCTTGTACAGAGAGGCATAGACACGGTAGAAAAGGCGGAGAAGTTCTTTAAGCCCAGTCTCGCCGACCTGCACGATCCCTTCCTGATGAAGGACATGGACCGGGCGGTCGAACGGGTCGAACGAGCCGTTGCGAATCATGAGAAAATCATGATTTACGGCGACTACGACGTCGACGGCTGCACGGCCGTTGCGCTG
>DXGO01000128.1 GCA_019113885.1 Candidatus Alistipes intestinipullorum
GAAAGATAATCCTTGACCACATCCTCCGTTTCAATCTTGTCCAGGAAATCATTGACATTGGTCTTTATCAGTCCGTTACGATAGAGGATTTTCAGGAGCCCCCTGAATGTAGACCAATATCCAGATGCGGAGTTGCGCGTGATGCGTCCCTTGCGCTTGAGCTTGTTGGCCGTCAGCAGGTATTCGCGGAACTTGTTGCAGAGGTCGATGTCGATCTCCTCGAAGGTGCACTTGCCGTGTACGAAGTTGCGGAAGTGGAGGTAGACGAACTCCCATTTGGGGTCATGTTTACGGAGCTGACTGCGGAAATACTCCAGGAAGTCGGCCTTGAGCTTGTACTTGTCGAAGAAATCGTAGCGCTCGTTGACCACCGACTCGAAGCGGCGGCAGCGGATTGCCTCGGCCTTCTCGGTCATCACCTCGTTGAAGTTCTGCTCCCGCTTGTTCTTCGGGTCGGCATAGAGGTAGATGCCCAGCGTTTCGTGACGGATCACCTTCATGGTCTCCTTGTCCCGGTAGCCGGGATAATAATCCAGGTAGAAAGACAACATCCGTCCCTTGAGCGGGCGGGTTCTCAGTGTTACGGTTTTACATTCGTGCATAACATGAAAATTTTATGGTTAATACTGATTTTACGGCAAATGTTGGGAATGAGAACATGCAGACCAGCGTCAGCGGCAAATCATTTTGCATCATTTCCCGCGGACTGGAATCGGGGCTACTTTTTGACCCCCATCACGCGGTCGAACTCCACTTTCAGGAAGCGTACGAAACGCCCGTTCTTCTCGCGGGGAATCTGGTGGAACTGCAGCACGCCGTACACCGCGTCGCGCGAGAGGTTGAACCGCTCCATAGCCTCCTTGACGGTGTAGTATTCGGCCTTGCTTTCCTCAGCGCTGCTCTTCGAGAGGTCGAAGTGGAGTTTGGAGTAGTAGATCTGCCCGTGCTCCTTCTTCGAGGGGATGTTGTTGCGGTAGACGTGCGAGCGGATGGCGATGCGGGTCATGCCATATTTTTCCTGAATCTCTTCGGGCGTGTACCACTCCGTGAGGTCGGAATCCACCTCGTACTTGGCAAAGGCGGCGTCGATATGCTTCTTGCTGTAATAGTTGAACTGGCGGATGCGCACCTTCGGTACCTTGTGCTGCCGCGTGTAGGTCCACACCCATTTGGCGTTAACCTTGTACTTTTGGGCAATCTCCTCGGCGGTATAGTATTCCGTTATCTTGAAGTCCTCCTTCGGGACCATTCGCTCATAAGGCTTGCTTTTGAGCATGAGTTCGATGTCGGCCCGTCGTATCAACGACATCTTCCCGCTGAGCCGCGATGCGCGGAGCTTCTCCTCCTTGACCAGTTTGTAGATGTACTGGCGGCTTACACCCATCAAACGTGCCGCCTGCGAAAAGGTGAAGTATTCCTGCTTCTCCAGCGACGAGCGCAGTTCCAGCATCTCCTGCATGTGGCGCAGCTCCATCTTTCGCTCCATCATGCGGTGTTTGTAGCCCCGTTTCGAGCATTGTGGGCTGCAATAACAGGTCGTCGTTTTCTTGGCGATAAAGGGTTTCCCGCACCATTGACAAATCCTTTTTACCTCCATATTTTCTCTCTATTTTCCGTCGTTTTTCATAAATACTAATTTCCCCAACTGTCCACACATGTAAACCACTGTCAACACACGTCAACTAATGCGTCACTGTGATATTTGGGCAAACCGTGAATTTCTGCCACGGTAGAAATACGTATGAAAAATATGGATAAAAACCGTTACTTCCAAATACGGTCTGGAAAGCACATAAAAACAAAAGTCGCTGATATACAGCGACTTTATTCTAAATGGTTATGGTTGGTTACGGTTGTTTACAAGCCGTCATTTGCCGATGCAGAATTTTGAGAAGATGTTTTGAAGAACCTCGTCCGGGGCAATGACGCCGCGGCCCGTGATACTGCCCAAATGCCGGATAACTTCCCGGATGTCCTCACTCAGAAGGTCGCCTGGAAGCCCTTCGTTCAACCCCTCCAATGCACGATGCAAGGCTTCCCGGGCCCCCGTCAGCGCCTCGTAGTGACGACTGTTCGATATGATAACATCCCCGTGGTACAGCGCGTCGGTGTCGACCGATGCGCGCAGTGCCCGGCACAACTCCTCGACTCCCTCACCGTGCTTGGCCGAGATGCCGATCGCCCCCTCCGGCAGGCAAAATCCCGCCGGGGTCTTGTCCGTCTTGTTGATAACGGTCAGAATCCGCTGCCCGGCGTCGGGCGTGTATCCCTTGCCGAACTCCTTGCGCAATGTCCCAGACAAATCGGGACATCCTCCGGCTTCCGCCACTCGCTCCGCATCGACCAGGTGGAGAATAATCCGCGCTTTCCGCAGGCTTTCGAGCGTGCGCTCGATGCCCATGCGTTCCAGCCGGTCGTCCGTCGCCCGGATGCCTGCCGTATCGAGGAACCGGAACCGCACGCCCCCGAGATCAACCGTCTCCTCGATTACGTCGCGTGTCGTGCCGGCGATCTCCGACACCATGGCCCGTTCCTCGTTGAGCAGCCGGTTCAGCAGGGTCGATTTCCCGACGTTTGGGGCCCCGACAATAGCCACGGCAATCCCCTCCTTGATAGCATTGCCCAGGGCAAAGGAGCCGCGCAACCGTTCGATCTCCTCGCCGATGCGTTGCATCGTGTCGCGCAACTCTTCGCGGTCGGCGAACTCCACGTCCTCTTCCGAGAAGTCGAGTTCGAGTTCGAGCAGCGAGGTCAGGTGCAGGAGTTTGTCGCGCAAAGCCTCCAGCTCTTCGGAGTATCCTCCGCGCATCTGCGTCGTGGCCAGGGCGTGGGCTGCACGCGATGATGAGGCGATCAAGTCTGCCACCGCCTCGGCCTGTGCGAGGTCAATTTTCCCGGCCAGGTAGGCCCGGATCGTAAATTCCCCCGGCTGGGCCATGCGGGCTCCGGCGGCAAGCAGCAGCCGGAGGATCTCTCCGACGATGTATGATGATCCGTGGCAGGAGATTTCGACGGAGTCCTCGCCGGTGTAGGAGTGGGGGGCGCGGAAGAGGGCGACCACGACATCGTCGATCACACGTTCGCCGTCGACAATCCTTCCGTAGCGGAGCGTGTTTGCCGGGGTGCCGGCAAGCGGTGCCCGGCTGCGGAAGATACGGTCGCAGACCCCGATGGCGTCGCTCCCGCTGACGCGGATGACGGCCAGCGCCCCGCCCTGTGCCGTGGCGGGGGCAACGATGGTATCATGGTCGGCAACCATTCCGATGGTCGGATTAACGTCCTTCGATGCGCAACCGCTGCCCGATACGGAGCTTGTTGGCATTCTTGATGTTGTTCCAGCGCATGATCTGCGACGTCGTGACCCGGAATTTCCGTGCAATGGCGCCCAGCGTGTCGCCTTTCTTGACCACGTAGATCGAGCCGCTGCGCTCCTGGCGTTTCTTGTCGATGTTCGCCGGGTTGATGTACTCCTTGAGGTACATCGAGTCTTTGGCCTGAATCTCGGGTTCGTGGGCGATGTATTCCATCACGTTGCGTTGCGGCAACACCAGGGTGTAGGTCTTGTTCGTCGCCGGGATGATGTCGAGTTTGTACTGGGGATTCAGCAGCCGCAGCGTCTCGACCGGCAGGTCGATCGTCGAGGAGATTTGCTCCAGGTGCATCAGACGGTTGATCCGGATGGTGTCCACCGAGAGCGGAACCGGCGCTTCGGTCGGCTCGATGGCGTGCAGCTGGTGGTAGGCATAGGCGTAGGTCGCACCGATGAAGGCCGGGACGTATCCGCGTGTCTCGCGCGGCAGGTAGTCGTAAATCTCCCAAAAGGTTTTACCTCCCGAGCGGGCAATGGCCTTGTTGACGTTGCCCGGGCCGCAGTTGTAGGCAGCGATGGCCAGCGTCCAGTCGTTATAGATGGAGTAGAGGTCTTTCAGGTAGCGGCAGGCGGCTTCGGTCGACCGCACGGGGTCGCGACGTTCGTCAACCAGCGAGTTGACCTCCAGTCCGTAACTTTTGGCTGTGGTGGGCATGAACTGCCACAGTCCGACGGCGCCCATAGGCGATACGGCCGTGGGGGAGAGGGCCGATTCGATGATCGGCAGGGCCCGCAGCTCGACGGGCAGCTCCTCGCGCAGCAGTGCCGACTCGATGATCGGGAAGTAGTACTGCGACATGCCGAGGATGCGGCTGATGGTCTTGTAGCGCGGGTCGATGTAGCGGTGAATATATCCCTTGACGATGTTGTTGTAGGGGAGCTGGATCGGCGAGGCGAGCTCGAAGAGCCGCCGGGCGTAAAGCGAGTCGGGCGTCGTATCGGCCACCTCGGTCGAGTCGTCGAGGATGTAGTGTTTGAAGAATTCGCTGAAGGCGTCCTGACGCTGCCGTTCGCGCCATGCGGCCACCAGCGAGTCGGCCTGCTCGGCCGAGAAGCCCAGCGTGATGTCGTTGACCGGCGGCAGCGTATCGGTCTTGACGGGCGCGGTGACCGTATCGGCCTTGGGCGGTGTGGCGACGAGGGTGTCGGGCTGCGGGGCGACGGCTTCGGTTTTGGCTTTTTTGGAGCGCTTTTTCTTGGTGCGGGGGCTGCGGTCGAAGGCCGTGGCAGGAAGGGCGACGGCGAGCAGCAACAGGATGGTCAGGAGTTTTTTCATCGTCAGAATTTGAATCCCAGGTTGAACCCGAAGACCGGGCGGTTGCTCTGCAACGCGGGAACGTAGGCGTAGTTCATCATCGGTTCGAGGTTCATCGAGAGGTCGTCGGAAACATCGTAGTCTTTGAGGTGTGCGTCGACGTGTGCGTCGATGATCTGCAGTACGTAGAGGGCGCCCGTGAGGATGATACACAAGTCACGGTTACGCCGGTAGTTGTCCCTCAGGTTCTTCATGTAGTCGGCCGAATAGCGTCCCTGGAACTCGTCGGTCGGCCCGTCGGGATATTTCTCGGGGTGCTGCTCGTAGTCGGCCAGCAGGGCATAGGCCTTCTTGAAGCGCTGGAATCCGCGGTTGTTCCAGTCGATGCAGTAGGCCATCGTGGCGAATCCCCCGACGACGAACGGCACCTTCCAGTAGCTGCGGTTGTAGACCTGTCCCGCGCCGGGGAAGATACAGGCCAGGGTCGTGGCCTTCTTGACCGACGAGACGTCGTTGGTGGCATAGTTCACCGCGGCGTCGCCGATGAAGTAGATGTACGAGGCGACGGTGAGTCCCAGGTAGAGCTGGCGCCGCGTATTGCTGCGGATCATCCGTGTCTGCAGGGCGTCGAGCTCGGGCGTGCGCACGGTGCTGACGTCGGTATAGGCGTCGTATTGACGTCGGAGGGGTTTGTAGACCTTGTTTTCGTGCAGGTAGAGCGCCAGTCCCGTACCGACCGTGCCGTAGAGGACGGGCAGTTTCCAGTACTGTTTGTTGTAGACCTGTCCGTAGCCGGGCAGTACGGCCGTGATCCAGCACACCTTCGAGAGCGACATGGAGTCGCTCATGAACCATCCCTTCTTGAGCAGCGGTCGCCGGGCCGTGGTATCGGCCCCCTGCTGTGCGGCTTCGAAACGGGCCAGTGCCGCGGAGTCGAGTCCGTGAAGGTCATCGGTGCGCAGGGCCGTGAGGGCTGCGGAGTCGAGGAAATAGTCTTCGGTGGCCAGCGAGTCGAACTGTTTCGCGAGGGCCACCGCCTGCAGCGAGTCGCGCTGGGATTTCAGCGAGTCGGGCAACTCTTTCTGCCCACTCCGCACGAACGTTCGCGGCCCACGCCTGAGTTGGGCGTCGGTCGGCAGCGTCCACGCAAGGAGCGCGGCGAGAAGCAGCAGTCTGACCCGGAGTTTTGCCATGCGGGTAGGTCAGGAACGGTGGGCGAAGCGTTCGATGAAGCGTTCGATGTCGTCGTCGTTGTCGAACCCGATGACGATCTTTCCGCCGCCGTTCTTCGAACGTTTGATCGATATCTCCTGCGAGAAGACTGTTTCGAGCTGTTCGACCAGCCGCGAATAGCTCTCCGGATACTCCTCCTCGTCGGCTTCGGCCGCGGCCTGGGCGGGGGCTTCGGCCAGCGTGCGCACCAATTCCTCTGTCTGGCGCACCGAGAGCCCCTTGCGGATGCACTTTTTCAGCACGCGGAGCTGCTGCTCGGCGGGTGCCCCGGCGATGGCCTTGGCGTGTCCCATCGAGATGAGACCCTCCTTGAGGGCGAGCTGCACCTCGTCGGGGAGCTTGAGCAGGCGGAGGTAGTTCGAGACCGACGAGCGCTTCTTGCCGACCTTTTCCGAGAGGGCGTCCTGCGTGAGGTGGCACTCGTCGATCAGCCGCTGCATGCCCAGGGCGATCTCGATGGCGTTGAGGTCCTGGCGCTGGATGTTCTCCACGAGCGCCATGGCATGGAGGTTCTCGTCGTCGACCTCGCGGATGTAGGCCGGCAGGCTTTTCAGGTCGGCGCGCTGGGCGGCACGCCAGCGGCGTTCACCGCTGATGATGATGTATTTCCCCTCGCCGGCTTTCTTGACCGTGATGGGTTGGATGACGCCCAGCTGGCGGATCGAGTCGGCCAGTTCGTCGAGCGCCTCCTCGTCGAACTGCGTACGGGGCTGCGTGGGGTTGGGTATGATGTCGGTGATCTCGATTTCGGTCATCTGGCTCATGGGCTTGAGCTTCGCATCGAGGACATCGCTGCCGAAAATGGCGTCGAGACCGCGTCCTAATCCCTTTTGTTTCATATCGGTCGAGTTTTTATTTGCTGCGTTTGCGGTTTCGCTTCAGGAACTCCCGCGCCAGGTTGAGGTAATTCTCCGACCCGACGGCTCCGGCGTCGTACAGCATGACGGGCTTGCCGTGCGAGGGGGCTTCACCCAAACGGATGTTGCGCTGGATTATTGTGTCGTAGGCCAGCGGCCCGAAGTGTTCGCGCACCTCGTTGACCACCTGGTTGTTGAGGCGGTTGCGCATGTACATCGTCAGCAGGAATCCCTCGATGTCGAGCGAGGGGTTCAGGCCGCTCTTGACCTTGCGGATGGTGTTGAGCAGCTTCGAGAGTCCCTCGAGGGCGAGGTATTCGCACTGTACGGGGATGAGCACCGTGTCGGCGGCTGTGAGGATGTTGAGCGTGGTGTATCCGAGCGAGGGCGAGCAGTCGATGAAGATGTAGTCGAAACGCTCGCGCACCGGGTCGACGATGTGCTTGATGACGTGGTGGCTGTTTTCGAGTTTCGAAAGTTCGGTGTCGGCGGCCACCAGGTCGATCGACGAGGGCAGCAGCCAGAGGTTTTTGACGTCGGGGCACTGGAGGATGACCTCTTCGGCGCGTTTCTGTCCGGTGATACACTCGTATATGCCTTCGAGGTTGATGTCGAAGCCCAGCCCCGAGGTGGCGTTCGCCTGCGGGTCGGCGTCGAGCAGCAGCACCTTTTTGCCCAGCAGGGCGAGCGAAGCCGCTAAGTTGATGGCTGTTGTGGTCTTGCCCACACCGCCTTTCTGATTGGCCAATGCGATTACCTTTGCCATAAGTAGGGGTTTATAAGCAGGCAAATTTAGTGATTTTATATGGAAATCCAGCGGCGAACGGGAAAAATGCGCCTCTTTTCGGAAAATCCCCGTGGAAGGGGCCGACGAGGAATAAAAATTTGTTTTTGCCCCGCTCTTGCACTATCTTTGAACTCTGGAAAGCAAAAAACGATCCATCGACTTATGACATCCGAAGAGAAAGCGAAAAAGAGGACGGGGACGGAAATTCCCGAGGCGGCCGCTGGTGGGCCGTCGGCCGAACAACCCGCTGAGCCGTCGGTCGGACAATCGGCCGGACAACCCGCCGACCGCCCGGTTCCCGCGGCCGTTGCTGCGGCCCCGATGCGCCGGTTCCCCTCGGCCGGCGACGTGCTCGCCATGCTGGGCATCGCCCTCGGGGCGCAGATCGTCGTGAGTGTCGCGGCCATGCTCCTGCTGCTGGTGGCCGGTTACGGCACCGACATGGCAAGCCTCGCTCCGCAGGTCCTGGGGCGTACGCAGGCGATCATTTATCTGATATCGATGACCACAGCGCTGGTCGGCGTGCTCTATTACCGACGCGTGCGGGGCGGACGCGGCCCCTGGGCGCAATTCTCGCTCCGGGGCTTCAATCCCGCGCTGTTGCTGTGGGCCTTCCTGCTGATTTTTGCCGCCGGCATCGTGATCGAACCCCTGCTGTGGCTGCTCCCGGACATCAAGCTCAACGTGGGACGCGGCGCCTGGACGATCCTCATGCTCGTGGTCATGGCGCCCATCCTGGAGGAGCTGCTCTGCCGCGGCGTGGTCCTCGGGTCGCTCCGGGCCCGTTACGGCGTCACGGTGGCCTGGCTTGTCTCGGCGATCTTCTTCGGGGTGCTGCACATTCAGCCGGCACAGGTTGTCAATGCTACGGTCGTCGGTCTGATCCTCGGTTTCGTCTATCTCTCGACCGAGTCGATGTGGTCGGTGATGATCCTCCATGCGCTGAACAATGCCGTGGCCTATTTCATGCTGATGGCCGGGTACGAGGATACAATGCTCATCGAGATGATCGACAGCCGGACGCTCTACGTCGTGATCTTCATCGCTGCCGTAGCTCTGCTGGCCGTTTCGGGTTACATGATGGCCCGTGCGCTGCGGAGGATGAAATCCGCCGGGGAGGCGAAGCTCGCCGGGGAGAAAAATCCCCGTAAGGCGTAATAAACCTGCGGCAAAGTGCGTTAGTTACGAGTAAAAATCGTATCTTTGCCCTCTGTATGAAGAATTGGCGCGCGAAAATAGCGGTCGCGGCGGGCGTGCTGCTGCTGGCGGGATGCCGGGAGTTGCCCCGGTATTTTTCCAGCGACACGACCATCGCCCGGGCCGGCGGAAAGGAGTTGCGGCTGAACGACGTGCGTTCGGTCGTGCCTTCCGGGCTTTCGGGCGAGGACAGTGCCGCCTATATGAAAATATATGTCGACCGCTGGATCCGCAAGCAGTTGAAACTGCGGGAGGCCGAAACGCTCTTTTCGTCGTCGGCGGGCGACATCGACCGCATGGTCGAGGAGTACCGCCAGGCCCTGCTGATCCGCCAGCTCGACCAGCACTACGTCGACCAGTCGATCGACACGGTCTTCACGGCCGACGAGATCGCCGCCTACTACAACGCCCACAAGGGCGACTTCAAACTTGACCGTCCGATCGTCAAGGGCCGCATCGTGCGTTTCGACGCCTACTACCGCCAGGCGGCGCGGCTCAAGACCCTGATGGCCTCGAAAAATGCGGCCATGCAGCAGGATTTCAGCGATATTTGCGAGAAGAACAACTTTACGGTCAACGACTTCCGCGAACAGTGGATCGACTTCCCGGAGTTTCTGAGCTACCTGCCGACGCTGCGTTCGCAGTCCTACGATTCGGTGCTGGCCTCCACGGCCGTGCAGGAGATGCGCGACAGCCATTCGCGTTACTACTTCCAGATCGACGCGGTGATGCGCGAAGGCGAGCCGATTCCGCTCGAGCGGCTGAGTGCCACGATTCGCCGTATCCTCTTCAACCAGCGCAAGGGTGAGATCATCCGCAACCATGAGGAGGAACTCTACCGGCAGGCCACCGAAAAGGGGGATGTGAAGCTTTTCGAAGACACCCATACCCGTCACGAGAAAAACGACGACAACTCGATCCGATAACGAACAATATAACCCAAGATAACGAATCCCAGTCAGATAATGGTGAAAAAAAGCATTCTTTTCGTGGCGCTTGCGCTGTCATTTGCAGGCGCTCTGGCTCAAAAACAACAGGTGATGCTCGATAAGGTGGTAGCCGTGGTCGGCTCCTCGTCGATCCTCTATTCGGAGGTGGAGAATTATGCCAACCAGTTGGTGCAGCAACGCCGCGAACAGGGATATACTTCCGACCGCGACCCGATGAACGAGAGCCTCGAGGCATTGTTGACCCAGAAGCTCCTCTACAACCAGGCACAGATCGACTCTGTGGAGATCAACCAGGGGGCGATCGTTTCGGCCGTCGAGGATCAGGTGCAGCAGATGATCGACATGGAGGGTTCGATCTCCAACCTGGAGGCGCGCCACCACATGCAGATTTTCAACATCCGCGAGATCATGCGCCAGCGCTACGAGGAGCAGAGTTATGCTCAGGAGATGCGACGCACGGTGGTGAGCAAGGTTTCGGTGATTCCGGGTGAGGTCGAGCGCTACTACAATTCGATTTCGAAAGACAGCCTGCCGATCATCGCCGACCAGTTGGTCTATGCGCAGATCACCAAGTTCCCCAAGTCGATGACCGCCGCCAAGCAGCGTACGCGCGAGCGGTTGGTCGACATGCGTGAACGGATCATTTCGGGACAGGCAAAGTTCGAGAACCTCGCGCGGATGTATTCGCAGGACGGTACGGCGATGCGCGGTGGGGAGATGGACCCCACGCCGCTGGCTCAGCTGGACCAGGCCTTTGCCAAGGCGCTCGAGGCCCTGAAGCCCGGACAGGTGTCGGAGGTCGTCGAGTCGCAGTACGGGTTCCATATCATCCAGTTGCTGGATCAGCACGGGCAGCTCTACCACTTCCGTCACATCCTCCTTCGTCCGGTCTACACCTCGGAGGAGTTGGGTGAGTCGCTCCATACGCTCGACAGCATCGCCACGTTGATCCGTGCCGATTCGATCACCTTCGAGCAGGCGGCGCTGCAGCACTCCGACGACGCCTCGTCGAAGATGAACGGCGGCATCGTGTCGAATCACGACATCCTGGAGTATTACAACCCGATGGATGCCGCGAATATGACGGTTACGAAATTCCTCAAGGAGGACTTCGGACGCTTTAAGAGTCTCGAGGACTACAATGCGCTGATGCAGCTGAAGCCCGGAGAGGTATCGTCGGCATTCCTGGCCGAAGACATGCTCGGGAACCAGATGGCCAAGATCGTCAAGCTCGTGGAGGTGATCCCCACCCATACGGCGTCGCTCAACGAGGATTACCTGCGGCTCGAGGAGATGGCCCTCCAGGACAAGCAGGAGCGGGTCTTCAAGGAGTGGCTGACGAAGAAGATCGATGCTATGTACGTCTACATCATTCCGGAGTTCCGCAACGGGGAGTTCGAAAACAAACACTGGGTGAAGTAGCGCCGTGCGCAGGATCGTGTCCATAGCTCTTGCGGGGCTGATGCTCGTCGGCGTTCTGTCGGCGCGCAATGGCATGCAGGCCCCCGCCGGGCAGGAGCCTGAGGGGGAGAAGAAGCTCATCGACCTGAAATCGGACCTTACGGGGCCGATCGCCCCGGGGGATTCGGTGATTTTCCTGGTGGGAAACTTCGCCGCGCAGCACAACGGAGCCGTCATCACGTGCGACTCGGCGGTGCGCTATTCGGACATGCGGATCGAGTTCTTCGGGAATGTCCTCATCAACAAGAATACGACCTACATCTACGGCGACCGGGCCGAGTATGACGGGAATATCAACGAAGCGCGGGTATACTCCGACATCGTGAAGGTGGTCGACGAGGACGCTACGCTCTATACCTACAAATTCCTCTTCAACACGAAGAGCAACGTCGGGGAGTTCGGCGACGGGGGCGTGCTGACCAACCGGGAGAGCCGGCTCGAGTCGGTGCGCGGGTACTATTATGCCGACACGAAGGAGTTGGTGGCGGTCGAGCGCGTGGAGATGCGCAACGACGAGTACGAGCTGCGCGGCGATTCGGTGGTCTACAACATGGCCACCGACAACGCCTACTTCTTCGACCGCACGCACATCTGGAACCGCGACGGCGATTACCTCTATGCCGACCGGGGCTCCTATGAGAGTGCCGATACCGTTTATGTCGTAACGCGCAACGGCTACCTGCTCACCGAAAAACAGGAGGCCTGGAGCGATTCGATCCGTTACAACCGTCCCGAGGCACACATCATCCTGCGCCGCGACCTGCAACTCGACGATGCCGAACACAAGGTCATTGCCTTCGGCGATTACGGCGAATATTGGAAAGAGCCGGGCAACGCCCTGCTTACGCGGCGACCGTCGGCGATCAGCTACGACCTCACGCAGGGCGATTCGCTCTTCATGCGGGCCGATACGATGTGGCTCAATACGATCAATGCCAATGCCGAACGGCGTGCTGCGGAGGCTGCCCGTGCCGATTCGCTGGCCCGGGTGGAACTGGAGTCCGTGCAGCATGCCGATTCGCTCTCCCGGGAGGGCGGGGGGCGGGAACGGCCCGGCCGTATGGCGGGCGACAGCCTCGCGCACAAGTCCCAAGAGGGTCCCGGGGCGATTGACTCGCTGGACCGAGGGGAAATGATCGACTCGCTGGGCAACCGGATAATGGTCGATTCACTGGGTAATGTGTTCGCGGTCGATTCATTGGGCAACAGGCTTGCCACCGATTCGCTGGCTGCGGCGCCCGTCAACCCGCTCGATACCCTGACGGGCGATGCCCGCAAGGCGTACCTCAAGGAGCAGGCGCAGAAGGCCAAGGCCGAAGAGAAGGCCCGCAAGGCCGAAGAGAAGAAGAGGCTTTTGGAGGAGATTGCCGCCAAACGGCAGGAAAAGGCTACGGCCAAACTGTTGGCCCAGAAGGAGCGCGAAGAGAAGCGCCTCGAGGCCCGGAAGTTGAAGGAGGCCTCGAAACTGGCGGCCCGGAAAGCCCGTGCCGCGCGCAAGGGCAAGCCGATCGATCCGGGCGATCTGGCGTCTCTGAGCGAAGTGCAGGAACAGATCGAGCGGAACCGCTACGAGCAGGATTCGCTGCTGCGGCTTCTCGGGGAGCAATGGGCGGTCGATTCGCTCGAGGTCCTGGCGGGACCGGCCGATTCGCTCGATTCACTGCCGGCGGTTCCCGGCGATTCGATCTACCGTCTGCTGAAGGGGTTCCGCAACGTGCGTATTTTCCGTTCGGACTTCCAGGCCGTATGCGACTCGATGACGGCCATCAGCACCGACTCGACGATCCACCTCTATATCGATCCCGTGCTCTGGAACCAGAGCAACCAGGTGACCTCCGACGTGATGGACATCTTCACCGAGCGGCAGCAGCTCCTCCGTGCCGAGTTCATCGGTTCCCCGATGATGGTTGCACAGCTCGATACGACCCACTACAACCAGGTGGCGGGCAAACAGATGACCGCGCATTTCCGCAATAACGAGATTTACCGCAACGATGTGAACGGGAACGTGCAGACGATCTATTACATGCAGGACGGCGAGCCGCCGCAGATTACCGACGTTGCCTTCATCGATAGTGGCGACGCTTCGTTCTACATCGAAGACAAGCAGGTCATTACGATCGTCTACCGCACTGATCCCGATTGGAATATCAGCCCGCTGGGCAAGGTGCCTCCCGATCGGGAACTCTACCTGAAGGGATTCCATTGGGAGGGTGCCCGCCGGCCGTCGCAGGGTGACGTTTTCGACCGGACGCTTCGTCCGTCGCGGCGGACCGAGATACAGACGCTTCCCCATCCAGATTTTCCGTTGATGCGGGCCCTCGAGGAGCGCAAGAAACTCCTTATCGAGGAGCGCCGCTGGACGGACCGCTTCGACCAGGTTGATCCCGCGACGGTCGAGTGGATGCACAGCCTTGGTTTCGAGGTCGGGCAACCGCGTCAGTCGTCGCGCGGCGCCGATGCGAAGTCGCCGCACGATACTCCGGCGCTGCCGTCCGGACAATCCCTCCCCGCAGATGAACGCCGACAATAACGAAGAGCTTTTTCCGGTGGTCGACCTTTCGGGCACGGTCGTCGGGCGGGCCACGCGCGGTGAGTGCCATGGCGGGTCGATGCTGTTGCACCCGGTGGTGCACCTCCATGTGTTCAACTCCCGCGGCGAACTCTACCTGCAGCGCCGTCCCCTGTGGAAGGACATTCAGCCCGGGCGGTGGGATACCGCCGTGGGCGGACATGTGGACTACGGCGAGACGGTCGATGAGGCCCTGCGGCGCGAGGTGCGCGAGGAGATCGGCATCGAGGGCTTCACCCCTGAGCGCATCGCGACCTATGCGTTCCGTTCGGAGCGCGAATACGAACTCGTGTATGTCCACCGCGCGGTCTACGACGGCGAGGTGCACCCGAGCGGCGAGTTGGACGGAGGGCGTTTCTGGACCCGGGAGGAGATTCGCGAAAACCTCGGCAAAGGGGTCTTTACGCCCAATTTCGAAGGGGAGGTGCCGCTGCTGTTTCCGGAACGTTGAGGCGGGTCCGAAGGCAAAACCGCCGTGCCGGCGGCCGAGCCGATCGTGCTATGAAAAAATCCGGACGTTTCCCATCGGGAGCGTCCGGATTCTTTTTCTTTGTATCGTCGGTTTCTCATAGCACAAGCATCAGCGTCACCTGAATAACGATCACGCGCAGGAACATGCAGACCGGATAGACCGTGGCGTAGGATACCGAGGGGTTGTCGCCCTCGATCGTGTCGTTGGCGTAGTTGAGAGCCATCGGGTTGGCCATGCTGCCGCAGAGCAGCCCCGAGACCGACCCGAAATCGACCTTCAGCACCCGCAGGGCGAAGAGCCCCACGAGGACTACCGGCACGAACGTCAGCACGAATCCGATGCCGAGCCACAAGGCCCCTTCGGGGCGCATGACCGTTTCGAAGAAGTGCCGCCCGGCGTCGAGCCCCAGGCAGGCGAGGTACATCGACAACCCCAGGGCGCGCAGCATGAGGTTGGCGCTCTGGGTGGTGTAGGTGATCATGTGCAGGCGCGGACCGAAGGTGCCGATCAGGATGCCCACGATGATCGGGCCGCCGGCCAGTCCCAGTTTCACCGGGATCGAAATACCCGGGATTGCCACCGGAATGCTCCCGAGCGTGAGCCCGAGGATCAGCCCGATGAATACCGCCACGAGGTTCGGCTCGTTAAGGCTCTTTACGGCGTTGCCGAGGATTTTCTCGACGTTGCGGATCGCCTGGGCCTCTCCGACGACCGTCAGCCGGTCGCCGAGTTGCAGCCGCAGGTCGGGCGTGGCCAGTAGCTGCACGCCCGAACGGTAGACACGGCTGATGTTGATGCCGAACGTATTGCGCAGGCGCAGCTGCGAGAGGCGTTTGCCGTTGATTTCGGGTCGGGTGACAAGGATACGTTGCGAGATGAGCTGGCTGTCGACCGAGTTCCAGTCGATGTTCTCCTTGTTCCAGTCGCGCTGCTCCTGTTCGCCGAAGATCATCCGCAGGGATTCCGCCTCGCCGGGGGTGGTGATGACCAGAATCACGTCGTCTTTCTGAAGGGTCTTGTCCGACGTGGGGATCGAAACCTGCCCGTCGCGCCATACGCGCGATATGACGAAATGATGGTGGCTGTGGGAGGCGATATCGTGGATACTCTTTCCGAAGAGTGCGGGGTTGGTGATGTGGTAGCTGGCGATGAAGACGTTTTTGCGGTGCTCTGCGTCGGGGCCCGGAAGGTCGGCAGGGCGCACGAAAAGCTTGCGCAGAAAGACGATGGCCAGGATTACGCCCACGACGCCCAACGGGTAGGTTACGGCGCATCCCAGCGCGGCTCCGTTGGCGTCGATGTTCATTTGTTGCAGGGTCTGCTGGGCGGCTCCGAGGGCCGGGGTGTTGGTCGTGGCGCCGCAGAGGATGCCCGACATGTCGGACATCGGCACGTCGAAGGCGCAGGCAAGGCCCACGGCGAGCAGCGTTCCGAGAAGAATCAGTGCGATAGCGGGAGAGAGGAGCCGGGCCCCTTCGGCGCGCATGGAGCTGAAGAATCCCGGGCCGACCTGCAGGCCGAGGGCGTAGACGAAGAGTATGAGGCCGAAGCTCTCGGCATAGATCAGCATCTGGGGGTCGATCGTCAGCCCTAAGTGCCCGGCAAGGATGCCCGTGAAGAAGATGAATGCCGTGCCGAGGGAGATGCCGAAGAAACGGATTTTCCCGAGCATGATGCCGATGGTCGAGATGAGCGACAGCACCACGACGGCCTGCAGTGCCGAGTGTTCGAACAGGAGATCCTTGAGCCAGTCCATGTTGCGGAAACGTTAAGTCGCCGCAAAGGTAGGTCAAATTTTCCGGATTGCCGCCATTCTGCGCCGTCAAAACAACTTCCCGCACTGCGGAATGTGCTGTAAATTTGGGTTTCCGGGTTTTTTCGTTATCTTTGTATTGCGAAAAACGGTTCCGGTATGAATCACTCTCCGAACATCAAGCAGGTCGAAATCGTCCTCAAATACGTCAAGGACCAACTCTATTCCGGGGCCCTGCACCCCGGGGAGCGCCTGCCCGCCGAGCGGCGTCTGGCCGAGCAGCTCGGGGTGGGGCGTGCCTACGTGCGTGCGGCGCTTCAGAAACTGGAGTTTTACGGTATTGTGCAGACCTTCCCCCAAAGCGGGACGGTCGTCGCGCAAGAGAAGATGCCCGTCCTCGAACGGATGATTACCGACGCGTTGCAGATCGGCCATTACGACTTTGCGTCGCTGGTTTACGTGCGGGTGCTGCTCGAGGCCGAGGCGTTGAAACTCTGCGCCCACAACCGCACCGACGAGGACCTTGCGGCCATCGAACAGGCCCTGCGCGAGTGCGAGGAGAAGTTTTATACCGAAGAGCGCGTCTCGAAGGATTTCGCCTACCATCAGGCCCTGGCGCGCGGCGCCCACAATCCGGTGATCGCCTCGCTGCTGCTGGTCATTACGCCCGATGTGCTGCGCTATTACCAGCGTTACCGCGTCTGCACCGTGCCGCAGGAGGAGGTTTATTTCGAGCATCGCGAGTTGCTGCGCCTTGTGCGTGAACACGACGAGGAGGGTGCTGTAGCCATGTTGCACCGGCATCTGAAATCGCTCAGCGATTTCGCCTCGACCTACAACGAGGAGAACCATTTTCTCGAGTGACCAGCCTGCTGTGTACTGTCGACAATAAGCCGGGGGAGGGTATCTTCAATGAAACCCTCCCCCGGCCTTTTGGCGGTTTGCGGACTGCTCACTGCATCCCGAGCCAGGTGCGGAGCGCTTCGGGAATGTCGATTGCGTGGCAGTTCATCGTGCCGAGCAGCTCCCGGCCCCGGGGTGTGAGTGCGTAGTAGGTCTGGCGGCGGTCCCGGCAGCAGAGTTCGCGCCCGACCAGCCCCTTCTGTTCCGCAGCACGAAGCACCTTCGACATGTTCGACGGCGTAAGCCCCATCCGTTCGCCCAGCTCCCCCGGGCACATCCGCTCGACCTTCGAGAGGGTGCACAGCGCCATTGCCTCGTTCAGCGAGATGCCGTAGCGCTCCTCGAAGTCGCCTTCGAAGCGGTTGACGGCCCGTTGCAGGTCGCGTATCTTGCACAGTGTCTCCATATCCGCAGGGGCGTTTACTCCTCCTTGTGGATGGCCTGGCGGCCGCAGTTCTCGGCACAAACGCCGCACTCGATGCACAGCGCGGGGTCGATCTGCGGCAGGGAGAACCCCTGCTGCGAGATGGCTCCTGCGGGGCAGAGTTCGATCAGCGGACAGCGGTGGTTCTGCGGACACCGCAGCGGATCAATCGTGTAGGCCATGGCTGCTTGTCATTTTTTGTTCAACAGCGAGTTGTCGATAATCTCCTTGAGCGCCGCCTTGGGCATTGCGCCCTGTGCCATCTGCGGCTTGCCCTCCATGGGTACGAAGAGCAGCGTCGGGATCGAGCGGATGCCGAATACGGCCGCCAGTTCCTGCTCCTGCTCGGTGTCGATCTTGTAGATGTAGATTTGGTCGCCGTACTCGGCTGCCAACTCTTCGAGCACCGGAGCCAGGGCCTTGCAGGGGCCGCACCACGAGGCGTAGAAGTCGATCAGGGCCGGTTTGTCTCCGAGGTATTTCCACTCCTTGGGATTCGATTCGTAGTCGACGACCTTCTTCAGAAAGTCGGCTTTGGTCAGATGGATCGTTTTCATGGTCGTTGTCTTTTTTTGTTTTTCCTTTTTGTCGTTTTGGTTGTTGGCCGCGCAGCCCGTCGCGAACATCGTCAGCAGGCCGCACAGAAGAAGCAATCTCTTTTTCACTTTTTCAGGTTTTTGCTGGGTTGCCATTCAATTTCTGTGCAAAGGTGGTAATTATTTTCCAATAAAACAAATTTCCAATGGAAAATATTTCAAAAAAATCCAGGAGGAGCTTCGGAGATGTTCAGAAGAGTAATTCGGAGATATAATATTCGGAAAATATGCCGCATTGATATTCGTGAAGTTGGGAAGGCCTCCCGGAAGAATGTCCCCGAATAGGGGCGGGATTGCGCCCTGCAACGCAAAAAACAGTCCCGGTATTTTCCGGGACTGTTTTTCTGTGGGCTTCGTCCGAAAGGGTTACTCGAGATAGGTTAGGACGTTGCCGCTGATCTGCTGAAGCGAGATCTCGCACAGTTTCGTATTGTATTTTGCCGTGAGAATGCGTTCCTCTGCATCCAGCAGGCTCTTCTGCGCCTCACGCATCTCGATTCCCGACAACTGTCCCAATCGGTACCGCTCCATGGCGATGCGGTAGTTTTCGCGGGCGGCGATCAGGTTTTCCTCCTCGAGTTCGATGACCTCCAGGTTGTTGCGGTAGGCTTGCCAGAAGTTCGACAGGTCGGCCAGGATCGTCAACTCGAGTTGCTGTCGGGTGAGACGAGTGTTTTCGACCGCAATGCGTGCGTTGCGCTGCTCACGGCGGCGGTTTCCGTCGAAGAGCGTGAAGCCTACCTGCACCCCGGCGTTGAGCCCCAGCGTTCCGCGTGAAAGGTTCGTGCCGCTGCCGTAGCGGTTGTAGTTGTATCCGTAGCCGGTCGAGAGCTTCACGTAGGGAAAATTCCGCGAGCGGATGCTCTTCAGCTCCAGCTCCGAGATGGCGTTGTCGCGGTCGGCCATCAACAGCTCGGCATTCGTCTCGCAGGTCTTGCCCACAAGGTCGTCCCAGCGCAGACGGTCGTTGATGACGATCAGCGTGTCGCGTACGGCGAATTTCCGCCCGAGGTCGGGGTGTGCCAGCAACTCGTTGAGGCGGATGCGCGAGGCGGTGACCAGCTCCTGCTGCGACATGTACTGCGAACTGTCGGCATTGAAGTCCACGCGGGCCTGAAGAATGTCGAGCCGCGCCGAACTGCCCACGCGGTACCACTCCTCGGCAATGCGCATGCGCTCGCGCGAGAGCCCCATGGCGTAGCGGAAGTTGGCCAGCCGGAGCGTCTGCTGCACGAAGTTGTAGTATTCGGCGGTGAATGTCGCCACGAACTCCTCGATCGTCAGCCGTGTCTGGAGGGCCCCCTTCTGCTGCAGCTCCTTGAGCTTCTTGTACTCCGTGCGGATGCGGAACCCGTCGAAAAGCGTCCAGTTGACCGCCACGCCCACGTCGGCCGCCTGGTCGTAGACACTCTGCTCGCTCTCCGAACCCCCGGCGCGCAGCGTCGTTTCGCGGCTGTTGTCGAACGTCCCGGCATACCCGGCCTCGAGGTCGATCGTCGGCACCATCCCGGCATTGGCCGCCGTGGCGTTGTTGTCGCTGATGAGCTCCTCGTTGCGCACGATGCGGATGTCGTAATTCTGCTCGAGGCCCGTTTCGAGGCATTCGCGCAGTGTGAGCGGTCCAAGCCCTTCGTCGGGTATTTCGCCGGCAGGGGACTGGGCCGATGCGCCGCCCGCCCCCAGGATCAAAAGGAGTGAAAGGAGTCTCTTCATGCCTTGTTCTGCTTTTGGGCCTTCTGGACCCGGTTGGTCGAAATGTAACTGTAGATGGCCGGGACGATGTAGAGCGTCAGGATGGTCGAAACCACCATGCCGCCCACGACGGCAATACCCATGGCGATGCGGCCGTTGGCTCCCTCGCCCGTGGCGACGGTCAGCGGCAGCAGTCCGAGGATTGTCGAGGCGCTGGTCATCAGGATCGGGCGCAGGCGTTGCAGCGCCGCCTCCTCGATGGCTACGAGCTTGTCGAGCCCGGCCTCCTGCTTCTGGTTGGCGAACTCCACGATCAGGATGCCGTTCTTGGCCACCAGTCCGATGAGCATGATGATGCCGATCTGGCTGAAGATGTTCATCGTCTGGTCGGTGGCCCACATGAAGACCAGGGCGCCGGAGATGGCCAGCGGCACGGTAAGCATGATGATGAGCGGGTCCTTGAAACTCTCGAATTGCGCGGCGAGGATCAGGTAGATGAGCAGGATGGCCAGCACGAAGGCGAACATCAGGCTCGAGGAGCTCTCGCGGAAGTCCTTCGAGTCGCCGGACAGCGCCGTGCGGAAGTCGTCGCCCAGCACCTCGTCGGCGATACGGTCCATCTCGTCGAGACCCTGTCCGATGGTCTTGCCCTTGGCCAGGCCCGCCGAGACGGTGGCCGAGAGGAAACGGTTGTAGTGGTAGAGCTGCGGCGGCGCGACGTTCTCTTCGAGCGCCACGAGGTTGTCCAGCTGGATCATCTCGCCCTTGTCGCTGCGCACGTAAATCGACCGCAGGTCGGCGGGTTTGTTGCGCTGCTGGCGGTTGATTTCGGCAAGAATCTCATACTGCTTGCCGTTCATGTAGAAGTAGCCCATGCGCTGCCCGCTGAGCCCGTATTGAAGGGTCTGTGCGATGTCGCGTGTCGAGATGCCCAGCAGGTTGGCCTTGTCGCGGTTGATCGTGATGCGTACCTCGGGCTTGCTGAACTTCAGGTTCACGTCGGCCATCTGGAACACCGGGCTGTCGTAGACGCGTGTCATAAACTCGGGCAGCACCTCCTGCAGGCGCTCGAGGTTCGTGGCCTGGAGCACGTACTGCACGGGCATGTTGCTGCGGCGCCCTCCGAAGGTGCTCTGCTGCTGGACGAACGACCGCGCCTTGGTCTTCGAGCGCACGGCGGCCGAGATCTCCTCGGCGATCTCCATCTGCGAGCGGTCGCGTTCCGAGATGTCCGTGAGGGCGATGCGGATGTTTCCGCGGCCGCTCGACACGCGGGCCGTCACGGCCTCGGTTTCGGGCACCAGCGAATCGACCAGGCGGTTGATATCTTCGGTATAGTCGCGGATGTATTCGTAGGTGGCGCCCTCGGACCCCGAGGTGTTGATCGTGATTTGCGAGCGGTCCTCGAGCGGGGCCATCTCGTCGGGGATCGTGCTCCAGAGCCACCCGATGAGTCCGAACGTCAGCGCCACGAGCGGCAGGGCGAGCCAGCGGCGGCGGAGGAACGAGGCGAGCGTGCGGCTGTAGAAGCTGTTGAGCCAGACGAAGAAGGGTTCGGTCTTGTTGTAGAACCAGCTCTTGCGCTCCTGGCGTACGAGGAGTTTGGTGGCGAGCATCGGGGTGATGGTCAGGGCCGCGAAGGTCGAGATGATCACCGCGCCGGAGATCACCATGCTGAATTCGCGGAACAGACGCCCGGTCATGCCCTCCATGAAGACGATCGGGAAGAAGACGGCGATCAGCGTGATGGAGGTCGACAGCACGGCGAAGAAGATCTCCTTGGCACCCTCGATACCGGCGTCGAGGGGCGACATGCCGCGCTCGATGCGGATGTAGATGTTCTCGGTCATCACGATGGCGTCGTCGACGACAAGCCCCACCGAGAGCACCACGGCGAGCATCGACAGCACGTTGATCGAGAAGCCGGCGATATACATCAGGAAGAAGGTGCCGATGAGCGACACGGGGATCACGATGCAGGGGATGAGCGTCACGCGCCAGTTGCGCAGGAAGAGGAAGATGATGATGATCACCAGCACGAAGGCCTCGTAGACGGTCTGTTTCACCTCGTCGATCGAGGCGCGGATGAAGCGCGTGTTGTCGAATCCGTAGGAGGTTACCACGTCGTCCGGGAGGTCCTTTTTCATCGCGGCCATGCGTTCGTAGACGGCGTCGGCGATGTCGATGTGGTTGGCGCCCGGCTGGGGGATCACCACGATACCCACCATCGGGATGCCGTTCATCTTCATGTAGCTGCGCGTGTCCTGCGGGCCGAGTTCGGCACGTCCGACGTCGCTCAGGCGGATGATCCGCCCGGCGTCCTCGCGCAGTACCAGGTCGTTGAATTCCTGCGTGGTGTGCATCAGCCCCATCGTGCGGATCGTCAGCTCGGTGGTGTTGCCCTCGATACTGCCCGAGGGAAGTTCGACGTTCTCACGGTCGAGGGCGTCTTTTACGTCGGTGGGCGTGATGTCATAGCCCGCCATCTTCTCGGGGTCGAGCCACAGGCGCATCGAGTAGCGCTTCTCGCCCCAGATCTGCACGCCGCTGACGTCGCTGATCGTCTGCAACTGCTCCTTGACCGTGAGGTCGGC